>JABDOZ010000074.1 GCA_013043005.1 Flavobacteriaceae bacterium
GGATACGTTTCATATCACAAAATTATTGTCTTTTATGAGTCAAAATGTTGCTCTATTCTTATTGCTTAATAATGGCACTTAAAATATTCTAATTATCCGTCCACACGGCTAATTCGTTGCCCGAAGGATCTATAAAGTGAAACCTGCGTCCACCGGGAAATGGAAAAATTTCCTTGGATATCTTTCCACCAACTTCAATAATTTTATCCTTAATGCTGTTTATGTCTTCATGATATAAAACAATTAAGACGGAGTTTTTAATAGGTTCATCTGTTGTTTCAAAACCACCTTCAATGCCACTTTGCTTGAATGAGGCATAGGTTGGTCCGTAATCCTTGAATGTCCAACCAAAAGCTTCATTATAAAAATCTTTGGTTAATTCAAGATCGTTGGTTTTGAATTCTATGTAATCAATGTGATTGTTTTTAGCTGCCATTATATTAGTATTTAATGTTTTTGTTAATTATATTTTTCATCATACACTTGACCTCTATGCGGTTTTAAGGCATCTCGTATTGGTTTCATTTCAGATTCATTTACCACTATAAAGGCTATTGCATGCATTTCTGATACATGTTCAAAACCGGTGATATTTAAATCTGTCTTTTGAATTATAATGTATTCTTTTAAATGCTGAACATGGTGCTCTGCGATTTTCAAAGCATCAGGTCCGCGAAAATCCCAAATTAATCTTAGTTTACGCATTAGCAACAGAGGTTCCTTTTTCAGCGAAATTTTTAAAATCCCTCATATAATTCATGGTTTGCTTTTTAAAAGCTCCTTTCATAAAAGGTGTAATTATTTTCATAATGAAATTTTCAGGGATAAATTCCGCAATGCTTGTCCATTTTGTATGCCCTTCTGGAGTTTGTTCAAAATAATTTTCTTGCTTGTTAAACATACCTTTGGTTTCATAGGTCATATGAAATTCATTAGGAAGTTTCTTATGAGTTATGGTTTCAATAAGTTCCATCTCTCTTTTTTTGAATTTATAACTCAATTTCATTTTAGCTCCTAGCTCTCCGGGGGTGCCTCCTATTTGATTATATTCTACAAGTCCTTTTTGCCAATGCTTCATATTCTCGGCATTGTCCATTTTTTCAAGAAACTCCTTTAAAAGAAGTTTTACTATAATTTCACTTGTGTATTTCATAATTGGATGGTTTTAGTTGTATCAAAATACGGAAAATATTAAAATCGATAAAATATACTTCTCCAAAATAATTTTAAAACAATGGTTTTTGCTTAATTAAATTTGATCTAAAATTGATACTAAAGTTAGTTCTTAATCGTTTGTTAATCGAACTTGTATAATATACTAATATTAGTATTTTTGCTCTTATTTGAAATTAAATATTTTGATTAATGAAAATTAAATTTTTATTCGCTTTTGCATTGGGGATCTCTTCGTTTTATTCTAATGCACAAATCAATAATGATGAGGTGCTTTTTACCGTAAATAATGAAAAGGTTTTAGCATCAGAATTTATTAGGGTTTATAATAAAAATCTGGATCTTGTAAAAGATGAATCTCAAAAGGACATTGATAACTATTTGGATCTGTTCGTTGATTACAAATTAAAGCTTCAAGAAGCCAAAAGATTAGAACTGGATAAAAATCCGGAATACCTCAGAGAATTTTCAAATTATAGGAGACAATTGGCAAAGAATTTTTTAACTGACACCCAAGTTACCGAAGCGTTGATAGAAGAAGCATATGATAGAGTATCCTATGAAGTGAATGCAGGTCATGTTTTGGTGAGATTGCCTGAAGATGCTCCTGCAAAAGATACATTGGCAGCATATAATGAAATTGTAAAATTACGCGAAAGTGTTCTAAATGAAGGGTTTGAAACGGTCAAAAAAGAAGTTCATAATGGACAGACCATATTTGCGGAAAATCTTGGATGGTTTGGAGGTTTTAGGATGGTGTATCCATTTGAATCTGCTGCGTTTAATACACCAAAAGGAGAATTGTCACAACCGTTTAGAACACGTTTTGGCTATCATGTTGTAAAAATATTTGATAAAAGGAAATCAAGGGGTGAAGTAGAAGTAGCTCATATTTTGATTTCAAATAAAACTAAGGATTCAATTCAAAAACCTGAAGATCGAATTAATGACATCTACAGCAAACTACAACAAGGTGAGAGTTTTGAAAGCCTGGCAAAACAATTCTCAGACGATAAAAGTTCATCAAGTAAAGGAGGGATGTTATCAGCTTTTAGCAGCGGACAGTTAAATTCGAAAGATTTTGAGGAAACAGCATTTGGATTAGAGAATAAGGGTGATTACTCTCAACCTGTTAAATCTGAAATTGGCTGGCATATCATTAAACTTATTGAAAAAAAACCAGTAGGTTCGTTTGACGAAATGAAAGGTCAGCTAGAATTAAAAGTTAAAAGAGATTCGCGATCTAAACTAATAAATGATGCATTTGTAAAAAAAATAAAAAATTATTATCAAGTAAAGGACAACCAAGAAGCTCTAACTTATTTTAATAACATAGTTACAGATTCCTTCTTTACACGTACATGGAAAATTCCTGAAACCTTCGACAAAGAAAAATCAATTAATAAAATAGGAAACAAGGAACTAACATATTTTGATTTTGCCAATTATTTACTAAAAGCACAAAGAAAGCTTAGAAATCAAAAACCTATTCAAGCCATTGTCAAGGAGAATTATGATGAATTTATTGATAGCAATGTATTGAGATATTATGAGGACAATCTTGAAAGTGAAAATGAAGAATTTGCCAATATAGTGAACGAATATAGAGATGGGCTTTTATTATTTGAGTTAATGGAATCAGAGATTTGGAATGCAGCTAAAAAAGATAGTCTTGGCCTGAGAGCATTCTATGATAGAAACCAGGAGGATTATTTTATAAATGAAAGGATTGATGCTTTGGTAGCTTCATCATCAAGTGAAAAAGTAATTCGTAAAACTGCTAAAATGCTGTCAGAAGGATTATCTGAAGAAGAAATAAAAGAAACTTTAAATAAAAAAGGTAAGATTAATGTAATTTTCACCTCGGGCATAATGGACAAAAATCATCAGGCATTACCAGAAGGTTTCCTGTTTAAAACCAGCATTTCAAAAATCTATGAACACGATGATTCATTTATTGTTTGTAAGGTCTATAATATATTGCCTAAAGAACAACTAACTTTCGAAGGTGCTCAAGGAAGGATAATCACAGACTTTCAAGAGCAAAAAGAAAAATCTTGGATGCAGACTTTGAGAGATACTTATAAAGTAGTAATATATGAAGAGGTTTTAGATAAAATTAAATCGCAAATAAAGAGCTAATTGAAAAATTCGTTTTACATAATTATTTGTTTCCTCTTTCTTTCCTCATGTGATTATTTTGTGCGCAAAGGTCAACAAAAATCAGTTGCCAGAGTTAATGAATCCTATTTGTATGAAGAAGATATCAAAGACCTGATAACTGATGAAACAAGTGCCGAGGATAGTACATTAATAGTTAATAATTATATCACACGTTGGGCTACACAACAACTCTTAATTGATGGGGCAGAATTAAATATTTCTCAAGAGAAGCAGTCAGAATTCAATAAATTAGTAGATCAATACCGCAAAGATCTCTACACAAAAGCATATGTAGAAGCGCTAGTTACAAGAGATTTGGATGAAAACGTGGGATTAGCAGAAGCTGAAGAATATTACAAGAATAACAGTGAGACTTTTAAGCTAAATGAAGAACTAATAAAATTAAGATATATACAGTTAGATGAAAGCAGATCCGACTTTTCAAAAATAAAAGAACGTTTCAGACGATTTAATAATGAAGATAAATTTATTTTAGATTCTATATCAATTCAGTTTAATTCATATTCACTTAATGATTCCATTTGGATTAAATTAAGTCAAGCTGTAAATAAAATTCCAGTGATAACACCAGATAATAAAAATCAATTGTTAAAAAAATCTAATTTTATACAACTCAAAGATTCATTAGGAGTATATTTGATGCAGATTAATGATGTATTGCTTAGGAATGAAACTGCACCTTTGGAATATGTGAAGCCTACAATAGATCAAATAGTTATTAACAGGAGGAAATTAGAGTTAATTAGAGTACTAGAAAAAGATATTACATCAGATGCCATTAAAAATAACCAATTTGAAATTTTCAATTAAATTATCTCAATTACTATTTATTACATTCGTATTAATTTCATTTTCAATCCAGTCACAAGAAATTATCGATGATAAAACAGATAAAAAAGAATCTACGTTTGTTTTAGACAGTGTAAATCCATTTAAGCCAATAAAAGTTGATGGAGTTGCAGCAGTAGTTGGAGACTATATAGTTTTAGACTCTGATATCGATAAAACCTTCCAGCAATTAAAAGCACAGGGAGTTTCAACTGAAGAAATAACACGGTGTCAACTTTTCGGAAAATTATTGGAAGATAAATTGTACGCGCATCACGCTATTCAAGACAGCATAGAAGTATCCGATGCTGAAATCCGTTCTTACGTCGATCAACAGATCAGTCAATTTTTGCAGCAAACCAACGGTTCTATGGAGCGTCTGTTGGAATTTTATAATAAGGAAGATGAAAAAAGTTTCAGGGATGAAATGTTTGAAATAAATAAGAACAATAGATTGGCGAGCCAAATGCAGCAAAAGATTATTGAAGACGTTGAAGTTACTCCTGAAGAAGTGAGACAGTTCTTTAATAACATACCAAAAGAGGAAAGACCAACTTTTGGTACTGAGCTTAAAGTGGCACAAATTGTCGTAATGCCCAAATCAACAATTGATGAAATTCAGAAAGTTATAGATCAATTGAAACAAATAAAAGCAGATGTTGTAGACAATGGTTCCAGTTTTGCAACTAAAGCAGTATTATACTCAGAAGATGAAGGATCACGATCAAATGGAGGTAAGTATACTTTAAACCGAAAGCGCCCCAGAATGGTAAAGGAATTCAGGGATGTTGCTTTCCGTTTGCAGGAAGGAGAAGTTTCAGAACCATTTAAAACAGATTTTGGTTTCCATATTATTAAGTTAGATAAAATTCGTGGTCAGGAATATGATGTTCGACACATTGTAATTAAACCGGAAGTGAATTCGGAAACCATTGAAGAAGCTAAAGAAAAACTGGAAAAGATTAGACAAAGAATTGTAGATGGTGAATTGCAATTTAAAGAGGCTGCAAGGGAATTTTCAGACGAAAAAGAGACCAGACAAGATGGTGGTCAGTTAATTAATCCGGAGACTCAGGACTATAGTTTCGAATTGACCAGAATGGATCCAGAGTTGTATTCTCAAATTCAGGATTTAAAAAGTGGTGAAGTCAGTTTAGTTCTTAAAGATGAGGATAGAATTAATAATATCAAATTCAAAATACTCACAGTAACTGACAGAATTGATGAGCACGAAGCAGACTTTGCCAGAGATTATTTAAAGATAAAAGATCTTGCACTTCAGGAAAAACAATTTAATGCGATTGAGAAATGGCAGAATGAGAAGATCATGGATACCTATGTTAAGTTAATAGGAGAGCATAGGGACTGTGAATTTTCTAGTAACTGGTTAAAACAATAAATTCTATGTCAGATGTAGCGGCAATCAAGCAACTTGTTACTAAATACAAAGAACTTCAAAAAGAAATTGCCAAGGTAATAGTAGGTCAGGATGAAGTTGTTAATCAGATATTAATTTCCATATTTTCGGGAGGGCATTCATTATTAATTGGTGTCCCGGGATTAGCCAAAACCTTAATGGTTAATACCATAGCTCAAACTCTGGGATTAGATTTTAAACGTATCCAATTTACCCCAGATTTAATGCCTAGTGATATTCTGGGTAGCGAAATTTTAGATGAGGATAGACATTTTAAATTCATAAAAGGTCCTGTATTTGCCAATATTATTTTGGCTGATGAAATTAACAGGACACCCCCAAAAACACAAGCTGCCTTGTTAGAAGCCATGCAGGAACGATCGGTTACTGTGGCTGGTCATCACTATAAATTAGATTTGCCTTATTTCGTTCTTGCAACTCAAAATCCAATAGAGCAGGAAGGTACTTACCCTCTACCAGAAGCTCAACTAGATAGATTCATGTTTGCTATTAATCTTGAATATCCATCTTTTAAGGAAGAAGTACAGGTAGTTAAAGTTACTACTAACGACGAAATGGCTTCTGTTAATAGTTTGTTTACAGCAGAAGAAATAATTGAATTTCAACATTTGATAAGACGCATTCCTGTGGCAGATAATGTAATTGAATATGCGGTAACTTTAGTTGGTAAAACAAGACCAGAAAGCGATGCTGCAACAGAATTGGTGAAGAATTATATTGAGTGGGGAGCTGGACCAAGAGCCTCCCAGAACCTAATTTTAGCTGCCAAAACTCATGCTGCTATAAATGGTAAATTTTCCCCTGATATTGAAAATGTGCAAGCGGTGGCTATGAGTATTTTAAGACATAGAATAATTAAGAATTACAAAGCGGAAGCTGAAGGTATTACAGAAGCTGAAGTAATTAAAAGTCTCTTCTAATTTAGTTGCATAATAATTTTACATCATTTATCAATCGTTCCATTTCTTGTGACGAAATCGTGTTATAGAATCCACGAATTTGCTGTTCCTTATCTATCAGCGCTACAAAAGTACTGTGGTAGAAATCTGTACCATCTTCATTTGGTCTAAAGTTGGTCATAAACAGGTTTGCTTGCTCCTTGGTAATAGATTCTGTTGCTCTTAAGAATTGCCATTTTGATTCAGGTACTTCGGTCGATTTCCAATATTCATGTAATACATCTACAGAGTCATATTCCATGTCAATGGTATGAGAGAGTATAATAAACTCATCATATTCTCTCATGTTATAAGACAATTTTATGAGTTGTTGTTTCATAGGTGGACAAATACTTGGGCATCTTGTAAAAAAGAAATTTGCGACGCATGTCTTGCCTTTAATGTTATTTGTAGAAAAAGGTTGGCCGAACTGATTTACAAATCCGTCATAAGATATGGTGTAAAATTCCTTTATACCTTCTTCATTGATTTTATAACTCAATACAGGCAAGGTTTTACCATGGTTCTTGCAGGAGGCAACTAGAAGGATCAATAAAACAAGTTTAATGATTTTCATTACAGGTTGCTGTTATATTGTCTTATCTTTTCATCCATTTCAGTATCATATAAAAATACAAACATACTGGCCATCATATCCTGACGCTTGTTGGTAGTGTTATTTACTTTCAAAATCAACTCATATTCATGATCTGGAAAGAATAAGACACCTTTTTCACTAGAAAATGAATCTACTTTCTTTAATCCAATTTTGTCTTTAAAATTTGTGGCTTCAGACGTAAAAAGAATGCTATCACTAGTTATGTCTTTCAGTGATAATTCTTCAGCAAAAGGATGCAGATGTACAGCAATGTGATGCATGGAAGTAGTGTCATTTAAAGCTAATTGCTTAGTGACATTAGATTGGTAAGTTTTTCTACCTGGAAAAATAACCCAGTGGCCAGTGAGAGAATTTCCATCCTCATCAGTATAAACATGATTTTTAAGGTCTACAGGTAAACAGGCATTGGGATCTGTCATTTCAGGATTTCTAAAATCTACTTCATTAGATTCAAACGGGAGCATAACAAAAATGGTCTTACTTTTTAGAGGCTTCATGTTTTTGTTATGAGGTTTATAGCCTAAATTCATTTTATGTTTAATAGTAAAAACATCATTTGTTATGTTATGATTTAAGGCTTGAGAAGCTAAAAACAAATTTTCATCTGTAAAAACTGGAAAACCAAACCCTTCCGGAAAGCTATAACGTTCAACGCCATTGCTCATAGAGGTCAACCTTGGATATTGTTCACCAATTCGATGTTCTAAGTTCCATTTACTAAAATGTTCTCCATCATAATAGTCCACATTACTGTGGCATATGAAATCATTTGAAAGGGTATCTTGCTCATTAGTACTTAACGCAATTGTTTCAAAGGATGTTAACCAAACTAATTCACTTTTATTTGGGTTTAGCTGAAAGGATCTCATTGCCTTTGGACCTTCCATGGATTTATAAATGTTATCAACTACAAAAGTTGGAGTAGTGAAATATGTAGAAGTATCTGTTGTTCCAATTTTCCAATCATTGTCAACTAAACCTAAACGATGTAAAAGTTGTGTTTTTACTATAGCTTTGTGTCTGTTAGAAAGATTCAGGTAATAGATTCCTGCAATAACGACTCCAACGAACCCCAGAAACACCAAATATTTTATTACTTTAGATTTCATTAAATCAATGTCCAATCCTAACAAAAATAATGCTTTTTAATGCAAATAGACTATAGTAGAAGAATTTTTGGATTGGACATTATGAGAGCCATAGCCATATTGATGGTTGTGTTTTCTCATACCTTATGGATCGTTCCTGATGCCAAAGGATTAATACCAGATATACTTAGTCTCGCAGGTGTTCTGGGAGTAGAAATATTCTTTGTCTTAAGCGGATTTTTAATAGGTAGAATTGTTTATAAAATATTTGTAAAGGATGACTTTAATTTTAACAAAATAAAGTATTTCTGGATTCGCAGATGGTTTAGGACTTTACCTAATTATTACCTGGTTTTAATATTGAATATTTGTATTGCTATTTATTTTGGCAATGTATTACCGCAGAACTTATGGCAGTACTTTGGGTTTTTACAAAACTTTGCATGGGAAATGCCATTGTTTTTTAGTGAATCCTGGAGTCTACCTATAGAAGAGTTCGCCTATATTGTAGGACCACTTCTATTATATCTCCTATTTTATTTTAAGATAAATATAGATAGGAAGAAGCTATTTGCTCTAATTACGTTAGTTATTGTTATAATTTTCTTAGTGACCAAGGTTATGTATACTTTTTCTATTCCAAATTCTGATATGAATTTTTGGAATGTCAATTTAAAGGCAATAACCATCTATCGTATTGATGCTATTTATTATGGAGCTTTGGCATCTTACGTTGCAATGATCAATCCCGTGAAATGGCTAAAGTTAAGGTGGATAAGTTTTTTTTTAGGAGGTTTAATTTTTATAGTTTTGAATTTTATCATACCAACAAAAAATGTATATATCGAAACGCATCCTGTTTTCTGGAACGTATTGTATTTACCAATAAATTCAATAGCTATTGCATTGTGTTTACCATTGTTGGCATCTATTAAATCAGCACCAAAATTTGTTTTAATTCCAATTACTTATATCAGCCTTATTTCTTATTCCATGTACCTGTTGCATTATTCCATAATTTTGCAAATTCTAAAACATTATATTCCTTCTGAAGGATTAGCCAATTTTGATGTGTTTGTCTATATCACGGTTTATATTTTATCGACTATTTTATTGGCTTTTGTTTTATATCGTATTTATGAAAAACCAATGATGGATATAAGGGATAAACCACTTTTTAGAAGTATCAATAAGGCTTAAATTATATATTTAACAGGATTTCAGGCGTTTCGGTTCTATTTGTTTATTTTAATCAATTGAATTCAAATAATTGTTAAAATTTTATCAAAGTTTTAAGTAATTCATTGCAAATCTTTTAAAATCTATAGTCTATTTTGTAAATTCGCACAACTAAAAAAGTAACTAAAAAAATAATATATGGCTTTTGATATTGAAATGATAAAAAAGGTGTACAGTCAGGTACAAGAGCGAGTAGATGATGCTCGTAAAGTGGTTGGAAAACCATTAACTTTATCAGAAAAAATTCTCTATTCACATCTTTGGGATGGAGCACCAAATAAAGCTTTTGTAAGAGGTAAAGATTATGTCGATTTTGCACCAGACAGAATTGCATGTCAGGATGCTACTGCTCAAATGGCTTTGTTACAATTTATGCAGGCTGGTAAAAGCAAAGTTGCTGTGCCTACAACTGTACATTGTGATCATTTAATACAAGCCAAACAGGGAGCAGCAAAAGATTTAAAAAGAGCCAATGAAGTGAGTAGTGAAGTATTTGATTTTCTTGCTTCAGTTTCTAATAAATATGGGATTGGCTTTTGGGAACCAGGAGCAGGTATAATTCATCAGGTAGTCCTTGAGAATTATGCGTTTCCTGGAGGAATGATGATAGGTACCGATTCGCATACTGTTAATGCTGGAGGATTAGGAATGGTAGCTATTGGTGTTGGAGGTGCTGATGCAGTAGATGTTATGGCTGGCATGGCTTGGGAGCTTAAATTTCCCAAATTAATAGGAGTAAGATTAACGGGAAAATTATCCGGTTGGACTGCGCCTAAGGATGTAATTCTAAAAGTAGCAGAGATATTAACGGTAAAAGGAGGTACAGGGGCGATAGTTGAGTATTTTGGTCCTGGAGCTACAGCTATGTCTTGCACTGGTAAAGGAACAATTTGTAACATGGGCGCCGAAATAGGAGCAACCACTTCAACGTTTGGATATGACGAAGCTATGGAACGTTATTTGCGCGCCACTGACAGAGAAGATGTCGCAGATGCTGCAAATAAGGTAAGAGATTATTTAACTGCAGATCCTGAGGTTTATGCAAACCCTGAAAAGTATTTTGATCAGGTAATTGATATAAATCTATCAGAATTAGGCCCTTTATTAAATGGACCTTTTACCCCAGATCTATCTACAACTGTAGGTAAAGAGATGACGGAAAAAGCTAAAGCTAATGAATGGCCAATTAAAGTTGAATGGGGATTAATTGGATCTTGTACAAACTCTTCTTACGAAGATTTGTCGCGTGCTTCATCTATTGCACAACAGGCTTTAGATAAAGGTTTGAAGACAAAGGCTGAATTCGGAATTAATCCGGGATCTGAACAGGTTCGTTATACAGCAGAACGAGATGGCATACTTGAAGTTTTTGAAAAGTTAGACGCAAAAATATTTACAAATGCCTGTGGACCTTGTATTGGTCAATGGGCTAGATACAGTGATCCTAAGAATGCACCTAAGAATAGCATTGTTCATTCTTTCAATAGAAATTTTGCTAAAAGAGCAGATGGTAATCCAAATACCCATGCATTCGTGGCGTCACCTGAGATAACGGCTGCTATTGCCATTGCTGGAAGGTTGGATTTTAACCCATTGAAGGATACCTTAATTAACGATAATGGTGAGGAAGTTATGTTAGATGAACCAACAGGATGGGAGTTACCGCCTAGAGGATTTGAAGTTAAGGATAATGGTTATGTAGATCCTGTTAAGGACGGAAGTAGTGTGCAGGTTACAGTTAGCCCTACATCAGAAAGACTTCAATTGCTAACTCCATTCGTACCATTAGGTAGGAATATTAAGGGTGCCAAATTATTGATAAAAGCGTTTGGAAAGTGTACAACAGATCATATTTCCATGGCTGGGCCTTGGTTAAGATTTAGAGGACATCTGGATAATATTGCTAACAACACCTTGATTGGAGCTATCAATGCTTTTAACAAACAAACCAATTTTGTAAAAAATCAATTAACTGGAGAATATGGTGGTGTTCCTGATGTTCAAAGAGCGTACAAAGCAGCAGGAATTAAAACTGTTGTAGTTGGCGATCATAATTATGGAGAAGGTTCATCAAGAGAACATGCTGCGATGCAACCAAGACATCTAGGTGTAGCAGCAGTTATTGTGAAATCTTTTGCAAGAATTCATGAAACTAATCTTAAAAAGCAAGGTATGTTAGGATTAACTTTTGCGAATGAAGCTGATTACGATCTGATTCAGGAAGATGACACATTTAACTTTATAGATTTAAATGAATTTGCTCCAGGAAAACAACTAACAATTGAAGTTGTTCATTCTGATGGAAGTAAAGATATAGTAAAAGTAAATCATACGTACAACCAGTCTCAAATAGAATGGTATATGGAAGGATCTGCATTAAATTTAATTAAAAAGCAGAATGTTTAATATTTAACTTATCACTAAAAAACTCCTGTAGAATTCAGGAGTTTTTTTTTACATTTTTATATTATGAAAGCATCAAAGTCTAGAATAAGAAACACAATATTTGTGGTCATTATAGCATTAATGATTATCCCGCAGACCAGAACACCAATCCAGACGTTTATTCAAAAAGGCATAGCTATGATAAGTCCTTCTGTTATAAAGGAAGGAAAAAGAAAAGCGCTTAATTCATATAATTGGCAACTGCTAGATTTAGAAGGAAGTACAATCAGTTTTAATAAATCAAAAGATAATGTTGTATTGATTAACTTTTGGGCAACTTGGTGTCCTCCTTGCATTGCCGAAATGCCAAGCCTTCATAAGTTATATGATGATTATAAGGATAAGGTTGACTTCTATTTCGTGTCTAATGAAGAGGAAGAGGTTTTGAATAAATTCCTTAAAAAGAATGATTATGATTTTAAAGTTCAAATTCCTAAAACAAAATATCCTGAAGCATTTGATGTGAGCAGTATTCCAAGGACATTTTTAATTGATAAAAAAGGAAACATCGTAATTGATAAAACTGGAGCTGCTAATTGGAATAGTGACAAAGTTAGAGCAACTATTGATGCGCTTTTAAATAACTAAAGGGTTTTGATAAATGCTTTGATAAAGCTCCAGGAAAATAAAGAAAGCATCACTTTCACTTCTTCAAAAAAAGTTGAATCTTCATCTAAAAACCGAAACATGGTCTGTATAGAGTTTTTAGAGTAAAACTCCTGAAAGATCCATTCACCTTTATGATTATCGTCTTTTAGGACTTTTAAAAATACCTTGTCGTAAAATTTATATTTTCTTTTAAATAAATCACTTGATGGTGTTTTGTTCGACTTTATGTTATCAATGATTTTATTTACTCTCTTTTCGGTATGCTTGAATGAGTAACCACTTGATCCTTTTACCCAACCACCTGCAGTACCAATTTTGGTTATGTAATTTGTATTGTAATCATCAAAAGGAAAGTTGGTCATTGGAATTTGTCCAGTTTCAGTTTCAATAATTTCGTAGTTTTTTATGTTTAGATAGTTGTTTATGTATTGTTTAATAAAACTTTCATATGTGGCATCATCCACTATTTTTTCAGTAAAATAGGTAAACTCAACTAGTGCTTTTTTTTTCGAGAAGGGAAGTACATACATAAAAGTGGTTTGCTCACCATCTTTTAATCGATAGTCCATCATGGTTACTTCTTCTTCATTAAAAGCATTAGTATCAGTTTGAATAACCCAGCCTTTAAAATGTTGAATTAAAGTTGTGTACTGGCTACTCTTTGTACTGAATTCATCAGGAATGCGACTGTCAAATACATGATTTGCAGTATAACTGTTAGTATTTGTATGTATTTCAATTTTGTCATTATCTTTTACTGAAGTAACATGTTGTAACAAAAAAGAAATATTATGATGTTTTTTGAGTTGAGTTTTTAACTCACGATAAAAATCTACAGAACGTATACTCTTATAATTATAAGGCTCCAGTGCCAATTGAATATGTTTTTTTTTACTGATAACACTTGCTTGTTTCCACGTTTTATAAACTAAATTGTTCCAATTACCTGGTTCTGTTTCCCAGAAGCTCCAGGTTTTATCATTTGAGGTTTTAGGAGAAGGATCAATTAAAGCGATCTTTTTTTTATTAAAATAAGAGTCCTTGCTAAAAGCTAAAGCTAGTTGAAGTCCTGCCAAACCACTACCAATTATTATATAATCATAATGATCTGTAACCATAATATTGATGGATTAACCTTTATTTTTTAAAGTATTTGAAAGGTACAAATAGCATTCCGAAGCATTCTCCATCTTCTTTACCTAAATGCTTATGGTGAATTTTATGAGCACGACGAACACCTCTGGAATACCAATTATTTGCTTTCTGAAATAGGTTAAAACGGCGGTGGATAAAGATGTCGTGTACCATGAAATAGGCAATTCCATAGGCTAAAATTCCAAATCCAATAGGAAGAAGCCACCAAATGCCTCCATAGCTTCCTTGATAGAAACAAATTATACTGACTACTGCATAGAATATAAAAAAAGCATCATTGCGCTCAAACCAGGAATCGTGGTCTTTCCTATGATGATCTTTGTGTAAAACCCATAAAAAGCCATGCATAATGTATTTGTGTGTAAACCAAGCCATGAATTCCATGATGGAAAAGGTTGCTAAAAAAATAAAAATCCAAAAAACTATTTTCATCTTGTTAATTTTACAACAAATTTAATTGATATTTTACATAACTCCTGGTTAGAATATATATTTTCCTATAGTTAGGAACTCTTATTCTAGAATTCTTAATTTCTAAAGCAGGTGTTTTCTTTAGTTTTTTTAAC
>JABDOZ010000075.1 GCA_013043005.1 Flavobacteriaceae bacterium
GTATAGTTCATTGCGCCGAAATTCCTACTCGGAATTTCTTTACTGCTGAACAATGGTTTCTCTCCTATTCCCTATCTTAGTCCTGACGCAACGAAACCATACACAATCACGTTGGCAAAAATACTGAAGAATAGGGATGACAGATATTGCAATCTTACCATTAGCATTAACAGTAATGTTAGGGCCGCAAATTTTAGTAGGTATGCTGCTAATTACCAGAAAAGACCCTATTAAAAGTTCTTTGGTTTATAGTTTGGCAATATTATCTACGTTGATACTGACAACTTATCTCTATTACTCGCTTGTTAAAATCACTGGTTTGCACCTCGCTTCAGTTGGAAGTAGACCCATGATAAAACCTTTTTTAATTGCATTATTTATATTCTTAATAATTCGTTCGATATTAAATCGAAATAAAATTACCGAACCACCAAAATGGATGAAAGGCGTTTTATCTGCCTCTTTGAGTAAGATCTTTATCATTGGTCTGTGTTTGATCGCCTTTATGCCAACAGATGTGGCGGTTACCTTTACTGTGGGGAGTCTCTTAAATAGTGAATCTATTCCCTTTGTGAGTGCTTGGCCTTTTTTTGGAGCCGTTCTATTGATATCCTTTTTACCATTAACAATATATTTTTCTTTAGGGTCGAATGGTTCGAAATATCTAGAAAAAATAAATAACTGGTTGAATACACACGGCTTTGTAATTAACGTAGTCGTGTTGATTTTCTTTATTTTTCTGTTACTTTAAGAAAGTACTTTTGCCAACATTGGCTATAGCCAAGCGTTCCATTTGGCTAAAAACTTGAACTCTCCTAGCTTTAAAGAAAACAATTAATAACACAGACAGGTCCGCTGCGCAATTCACGCCGGGACCATAGCCGTAGACGTTGTACGCAAGCTGTGAAAAAATGAACTGATGGATAAAAACGAAATCGCAAGGAAATATTTGGAGTATCTCGAAAGCGGAAATATAGACAAGGTGATTGATTTGTTTAATGATAGTGGAATCGTTGAATCGCCCATTTATGGAATAAAAAAAGCAGACAAATTCTATCGTGAACTAAACAATGACACTTCAAATTCAGAACTTCATTTGAAAGGAATTTTCGAACAAAACGATTCGAACAATTTCGCTTTATATTTTACTTATAAGTGGACTTTAAAAAACAATCAGAAAGTAGAATTCGATGTCGTTGATATTATTGAACTTGACTCGCAGAATAAAATAAAAAAACTTAAAATTATTTACGACACAGTTATTTCGAGAAAATTAGTCAACGAATTAAATGAATAAAAGCCAGCGTACAACAACGCGTATAGCTCATACCTCTGAATACACTAAAATTTCTTTACCTTTAAAATAAATAAATTTTGTGTATCTCACTCTGGCGGAAAGTCGGTACGAGCCATACACGAACACGTTGTACGCAATTAAAACCAATCTATGAACAAGATATTTTACATAGTAATTCTGATTGTTTTTGGGTCTTGCCAAAACAATAAAGTAAAACAAGCCAACAAAGCGAATGAGAATCTAACCGCAGAAGAAAAAAGTATTGCTCAAACCTTTTCAGATGTGGACAGCTTATTGAAAATTGACAACGGTAAATTTTGGGGTAAAGATCTTTATGGTCCAATAATTATTGTCGTTCCCGAAACAAGAGTGTTTTATTCAAACGAAAATAATTCCGCTAACGAATTTCGAAAAATTGGCGCAATTTATAAAGACAGTCTGTCAACAGATATAAACATTGCCAATACAGCCATCGATTGGAATGACAAAAGGTGGTCAATGGTTATGCTACCATTACCAAAAAACCAAATTTCAAGAAACAATTTAGTAATCCACGAACTTTTTCACAGACTTCAGCCAACAATAGGTTTTGAAAACCTGCAAGAAATGGACAACGGACATTTGGACACATATGATGGTAGATTGTTATTAAAACTTGAATTAGAAGCATTGGATAAAGCTCTATCAGACAATGATAGTATTGAAAGAGTAAATCATATTCAAAACGCATTGACCTTTAGAAATCGTAGACATAAAACACCAGACATAAAAAAAGCAGAAAATTCATTGGAACTAAATGAAGGGCTTGCCGAATATACTGCAATAATGCTAAGTGGACGAGATGCAGGTGCAATGAAAACCCATTTAAATAAAAGTAAAAATAGCTTCTATACCAATCCTACATTCATTAGGTCTTTTGCATATCAAACCATTCCTTATTACGGTTATTTACTTTCTTCAATAAAACCTAATTGGCACAAAGAAATAAATAATGAAACTAATTTGACCGATTATTTGACAAACGCCTTAAATATTAAAATATCCGAAGATCTATCCATTGAAAAAATTGCCAAAAAGTTCGATTACAATTGGCAAATGATTAAAAAAGTAGAAACTGAAAGAGAAAAATTAAGATTTGAAAAGATAGCAAATCTCAAAACCCAGTTTTTAGAAAAACCAAATCTGGAACTTCCGTTTCTAAATATGAATATCTCATTTGATCCAAGAAACTTAATACCTATTGAAAATATTGGCACAGTATATCCAAACTTGAGAGTTACGGATAATTGGGGCATTTTAACTGTAGAAAACGGTGCACTTTTGGCGTCAGATTGGAGTAAAGTTACAGTAACTGAACCAACCAATATTTCGGATGAAATCGTAAGTGGCGACGGTTGGAAATTGGAATTAAATCCTGAATGGCAAATACAGAAAATTGGTACCAAATATAAACTCGAAAAAAAATAACTGCGTACAACAGCGTGCATAGCCCATAGCTTAAATGGGTAAGAATTTCAAGTTTTCCTATCTTTAAGAACAGTTGGCTCTTCGGACAAAACCACGAAGGTTTTGTCGCTACGAGGCCATGCACATTAACGTTGTAGCCAATACGAAAAAAATTGATTTAACAAATGATATTTGAAACACACCAATTAAAATCTCCATTGAATAAATATGTTGAAACAATATTTCATTTTAAAGATTTAATATCTGAGCATTCAATCGAGCGGGTTGTACCAACAGGTCATATTTTTATCATTTTTGAGTTAGATGGTTTCACAAGATGTACATATGATAATGACACACTTAAACCAAACAATACCTTTACCAAAGTTTGGATTTCTGGAATGCACAAAAATTATATTTCAATTTCTACCCATCAAAAATCTGAGATGTTTGTCATTCAATTCAAATCATTTGGAGCATATCCATACTTCAACTTGCCTATGCATACATTAAATGAAAAAATAGTTCCAGCTGAAAACATATTTGGTGACGAAATATTAAAATTTAGAGATGAATTAGTAACCCAAGATTCTTCGGAAGAGAAATTTAAGTTGGCTGAAAAATGGCTTCATAGTAAATTTCAGGAACATAAAACACCCCCAGCCGAATTACTATCTGTCTTAGAGAAGTTGCAATCAGAAGCCGTTTCTGAGTTTAGTCATATCGTTAAAAGCTATACCAAAACACCCAAGCATTTAATCAGCCAGTTCAAAAAGTATATTGGATTAACTCCAAAATATTATCAGCGAATTTTGCGATTCAATGAGATCCTACAACATATCCATAAATCTGAAAAGATTGAATGGTCACAAATTGCTTACCAATGTGAATATGCAGACCAATCCCATTTTATAAAAGAGTTTAAGCATTTCTCCGGTTTCAATCCTCAGAAGTTCATCCAACAGGATTTTCATCAGGATGAAACGAATTTTTTTCCACTAGACCGGGAAGGTTAATTTTTTACTATCACAAAATTCAAGAAAAACATACAATTGTATTTTATTAATTTAAAATTACTGAAAATGAAACACTTAAAACAATCCCTAGCTAGTTGCCTATTTATAGCAGGCATTATTTATTCATCCGGAACGCTCTTCGCCCAGGAAACCAACAATAATTTATCAAGCTCCCTATCACAATTTTCTGGCCTAATAGGGGGTGAATGGCATATAGAAGGGTCTTACCAGGTGTTTGAATGGGGTGTGGGCCGAAAGTCGGTTAAATCGAAAGGCTATACTCTTATTGATGGAAAATCAAAGTTAATTTCTGAAGGCATTTGGGTTTGGCATGTAGGAGAGAATAAACTCAAAGGTTATTTTACAGCAATAGAAATGCCTGTTGAATTTTTTGATTACACCACAAGATTTGAAGGCGATAATATGATGAATGATCTAAAATCCTATAACGCTGATGGCGAGGAACAAAATTATTTTGAAACCTGGGAGTTTACAGACGACGATCACTATATCTGGACCCTCTTTGCCCTAACGGCAGAGGGTAAGCAAAAAGTAATGGGTGGCAAATACGAAAGGTTAAATAAATCAGGCAAAGAATAATTAAAGAATTGAAAATAAGTACTGGCTACAA
>JABDOZ010000010.1 GCA_013043005.1 Flavobacteriaceae bacterium
AAACCAATGAATTTATTGGTGTTAGTGTTGAAGAATTAAAAAAACTGCCCTTTTCAAATCTTAAAAAGTTCAAGGATAAATTAGTAATACAGCAACAGGTAACCATCAGGAACAAACGTGATTTCAATGCGCATAGACTATTACGTGCTATCGATAAGAACACCTTATTGAGCAAGCTTGATACAAGTGAACAATGCAGGCTAACCGATACCATGTTAAGCAAGAGAGAATTACTTGAAGCCTTTTCAGAATTTCCACACATCATTACTAATACTGAAAAATTATTGCAATCGTGCTTGATTCATTTTGATTTTGGAAATAGTAGAATTTCTCAAAATCAGCGTGTGTATTTAAACTCAAAAGAGGAAGATTATGAGTTACTGGTAAAACTTTGTGAAGAAGGGCTTCCAAAACGCTATAGTAAGGTGACTGATACTGTAAAAAAACGCTTAAAAACAGAACTAAAGACCATTAAGGAAATGGATTTTGTATCCTATTTCCTGATCAATCATGATATTGTGTCGTATTCAAAACGAAAGGGATACATTCATGTAGGCAGAGGTAGTGGAGCAAACAGCATTGTAGCCTATATCATTGGTATAACTGATGTGGATCCTATAGAACTGGATCTGTATTTTGAACGATTTATCAACCCTTACAGGTCATCACCTCCAGATTTTGATATTGATTTCTCCTGGAAAGAGCGTGATGATGTTACAAACTATATTTTTGAACGCTTTGAACACGTTGCGCTACTTGCTACTTATAACACCTTTAAAAAGCGAGCGGTTGTCAGGGAGTTGGGAAAAGTATTTGGGATGCCAAAAGAAGAGATCGATAAACTAAGCAGTGGACGATATAATCCTAATGACTTAGATGATATCGCTAAACTGGTCTTGAAGTATGGTGAGCTGATCAAAGGGTTTCCTAATCATTTAAGTGTCCATTCCTGTGGTGTCTTGATCTTGGAGAAACCCATACATTATTACTCAGCAACCGATCTGCCACCTAAAGGTTTTCCTACGGTTCAGTTTGATATGATAATTGCCGAAGATGCGGGTATTTTTAAGTTTGATATTCTGGGACAGCGTGGATTGGCAAAAATTAAAGACGCTATTGAAATTGTTAGACAAAACAGACCCGAATTACCACCTATAGATATTACAAGAGTAGAGCAATTTAAAAATGATAAGAACATCAATAACCTGTTAAAAAAAGGGAAGGCTATTGGCGCTTATTATGTAGAATCGCCTGCAATGCGTGGTTTGATGACCAAATTGCAAACACAGGATTATTTGGGCTTGGTAGCTGCGAGTTCAATAATAAGACCAGGTGTTTCAAGTTCCGGAATGAAGAACGCTTTTATTATAAGACAACGCAACCCGGAAAAACGAAAGGAAGCAAACCCGATCCTGAACAAGATCATGCCAGAAACCTATGGTATCATGGTCTATCAGGAAGATGTATTAAAAGTAGCCAATCAGTTTGCAGGGTTGAATTTAGGAGAAGCCGATGTATTAAGACGTGGTATGAGTGGGAAATTCCGATCCAGATCTGAGTTTAAGGCAGTAGAGGAGAAGTTCATCAATAATTGCAGAGACAGAGGCTATCCTGAAGAACTCATTTTTGAGGTTTGGAACCAGATAAAAAGTTTTGCGGGTTATGCTTTTGCAAAAGGACATTCTGCTTCCTATGCAGTAGAAAGCTATCAAAGTTTATATTTAAAATGCTATTTTCCTTTGGAGTTCATGGTGGCTGTACTCAATAATGGTGGTGGCTTTTACAGTGTAGCCCATTATATTCATGAGACCAAAATGTGTGGAGGCAGCATACATGCACCTTGTATTAATACGAGTGATCATCCTAATATAATAATAGGAGAGGACATCTATTTAGGTTTTGGATATTTGAGGAGTTTAGAACGATTGGTCATAAAAAGGATACTATCAGAAAGGCAGCTCTTTGGTCCATTCAAGTCACTGGATGATTTCATTGACAGAGTGGCTATAAGTATTGAGCAATTAACCATTTTAATAAGGATTGGTGCTTTTAGATTTACCGATCTGCCAAAATGTGAATTACTGTGGCAGGCCATTTTTAAACTGAATGCGCACCAGGCCAAGACAACACAATCTAAATTATTTAAGATACAGCACAAAAAATTCAATATTCCTAAGCTCAATTCCAATTGGCTCGAAGATGCCTATGATGAGATGGAATTACTGGGCTTTCCGCTATGTAATTATTTTGATCTGGTTGCAGAACCCATCAAAAGCAATATGGGAGCCAAGGATTTGGTTAACAATATCAATAAACCTGTGTTGATGTATGGTATTATGGTTCATACGCGATTTCATAAATCATCACAAGGTAAGCTGATGCGTTTTACCTGTTTTACAGATCTGGATGGTGAGTATTTTGATACGGTTCATTTTACCAAGGTTGTGGAGAGATATCCAATTCATGGAACTGGTGTTTATGCTTGTTATGGTAAAGTGACAGAAGAGTTTGATTTTTTTTCATTAGATATTATCTGGTCCAAAAAATTAAACTTAAAACCCGATCCAAGAGCAGCTTAAACTAAATAAAATAAAAAACCCCCATTGATTTGCACCAATAAGGATTTTAATTTGGTTGGTTAGTAGGTTTTTATTTAGGTAAATTAATCACCACTCATTTCCTTATTATAGACCCATATTTCATCCCAGGTATTTGTAAATGCACGTTCCGCGTTATCTGCAAAGGCATCCCATTTATCTTCACCATATACTTCATTGAATGTTTTTCTGAATAAAGGGTCATCATCCAATTCACCCCAGTTTTTCAGGAAACCTACTGTGGCGATATGTCGTCCAAGATCTCCTTGCCTGAATTCGTTATAGTAAATACCCCAAGGATTAACGCCATCCATCTTTTTTACCACTTCACTAACCATAGTAAAGTGCGGTTTTACAGAAGAACCATTGTCACCATCAACTTCAAAATATCTAAAATATAAAATAGGGTATTTTGAATTGTCACCATCTAGCATTGACGTGTTGTTAAGCTTATCATCCGCCTTCCAATATTCAACCGTGTGCATTTTTTTAATGTATGGCATAACGTTATCTCTCCAGTCGGCATCATGACCACCTTCACTGGGCCTGGAATCATTATGTTTATGCATCATGGGTCCCATTTCCCATATTATATTACCCGCATTAGGACCTGTTGTAATGTTGTAAACTGTTGCTTTATAAGGTCCTTCCTTATGGTAAGTTGCATTGTGTTTTCTCATATTTTCACCAAGAACCTTGAGTTTGGTGTAATCCGGTGTTAACATAATGTCTTCCCACATTTCGTAAGACTTGTCTTCTTGGGCATTAACAGTCATCATAGTTCCGCAAACAATGAAAACCATGACGATTAATGAAATTGATTTTTTGATCATAATTTAAAATTTGTTGGTTAGTAATAATACCATACAACCATTGTATAGTAAATGCTTTAAAATTTTCGGGGGACTTGACACCTATAATAAATGAGCGCTATTGAAATGATCATTTAAGATAAATTATCAGTTTTGTAGGTGTTTAAATATATAAATTTTTTTTGAATATGTATGAATATTCTTTAATAGGGTCCTAAAGTATTATTACAAAATTAGTATCACAACTACTACAGTATTAAGATTTCAATTTGGAATAATTCATTAAATTATGATATTTAACCAATCAAGTAGAATAAAATAAAATTTATGGCTTCATTTACTTCAATACGAGAAAAACGTCTTTGGCTCTGGTCATTGGCAATAACGATTACCATTTATTCTACACTTTTTTTCGGGCAACCGCTGGCAACCTTATTTGAAGACCAAAATGTACGTGCGGTCATCTTTGTGCTCGTCATGGTTTTGATTGGTACTGCCATAATGTTGTATTCCATAAAGACTCAACCGAGTAATACAGAAATTGCTGTAATACTGGGAGTCGTCGCTGTTTATATTATGTTTATACTAAGATTGGGAATGCCGGAACGCAGCCATTTAATGGAATATAGTGTACTTGCAATTTTAATTCATAATGCAATTGTTGAACGCTTAAAAGGAGGTAGGCAGATACACTTTCCAACAGCATTTGCATTCCTTATGGCATTTTTAATTGGTGTGATTGATGAATGTATCCAATTATTTATTCCAGATAGGGTTTTTGACCCTGAAGATATTATTTTCAATGCTTTGGCTGTAGCGATGGCAATTGGATCTAATGTACTTTTTAGCTGGGCAAGAAAGCGATTTAAAAAAAGAAAAAAAAATTATGAATAGAAAAACTATATGAAGAATTTACTCAAGGAAAGATTTTAGACTAATTGAAAATTTTTACTCCTTTTGTCAATTATAGAATTAAATAGTCCTAAAAAACCTATTGAATTCGATTAGATTTTTCCTTACAATAACGTTCTGCTAATTACTTTTTCAATACTTTTAAATATTTAGTTAATCCTTTTGTGTTGGTAATTTTTAAAAAATACAGACCGCTTTTTCCATTAAAATTCAATTCAAATCGATTCGATTTTCTTATAATATCAGTTGGAATAATTTGACCCAACTGGTTAATCAAACTTATTGAATAATGAGCAACATTACCCTTTAACTCTAAAACTAAAGGACCACTGGTTGGATTTGGATAAATTTTAAAATTGTTACCAGGATTATTTTCATTAATTCCAAGATTATCAGCACTCATTTTGTGTATAAAAATATCACCATTACCAAGAGGTGATAAGTTATATGTATTTGCTCCAGGATCGAAATCGACTTCTCCTCCTTCAAAACCACCTGTAGTAAAGATATTATCAGAAGTATCTAATGCAGAAGACCAAGAACTAACATAAACTTCTTCATCAGCACCTCCAAAATGTTTTGCCCAAACAAAAGTTCCCTCAGGGTTTAGCTTTACTATAAAAACATCTGAACTTCCTTGCGAGGTTAAATAATAATTACCAATACTTGGATCAAAATCACTGGTTCCCCAAAACCACCCGGTTACAATTACGTTGCCTGAAGAGTCTAGTTTTATAGAATTTCCAGGTTCCTCTCCAGCTGGGCCTCCCATTGCTCTGGCCCATACAAAATTACCTGACATATCCAGTTTTTCAACGAAACAGTCTTGCCCTCCAGCAGAAGAAAGATTAAATGAACCAGTTCCCGGGTCAAAGTCAGGATTTCCAGAAAATTCACCAGTAATATAAATGTGGTTATTAGAATTATCTAAAGCAATTTCATGTCCTCGATCGGCTCCTGTATCACCTATTTTTTTAGCCCAAACAAAGCTGCCGGATGAAGCGAGTTTTAAAATATAAATATCTCTAGATCCAGATGATGCCAAATTAAATATTGCTGAATCGGGATTAAAATCTACAGTTCCCCGAAATGCGCCAGTTACATAGAGATAATCTCCAGAAGTATCTACTTTTATATCAACTCCTTCATCTCCGCTGTAACTTCCAATTCGTTTCGCCCAAACCAGATTTCCTATTGAATTGAGCTTAGCAATATATATATCATTACTTCCTGCAGAAGTAAGATTATGAATTCCCGTACTAGGATCAAAATCTACTGTTCCAGTAAAATCACCAGTAATATATACATTACCTTGAGAATCTAAATCTAGTGAATGTCCAGTTATATAATTGCCGGTTCCACCAAATTGTTTAGCCCACAAAAAATTACCCGAATTATCCAGTTTTACAACAAAAGAGTCACTTGCCCCTATAGCTGTAAGATTATTGACACCTAATCCAGGGTTGAAATCAACATTTCCTCGAAAATTACCTGTAATGTAAAGGTTTTCGTTTTTATCACGGTCGATAAAAATCGCGTATTCATAATCTAAGCCTCCTATTTGTTTAGCCCACAGTAAGTTTCCTGATGAATCCATTTTTGAAATAAAAATGTCTGAATTTCCAACGGAAGTTAAATTGAATGAGTTCTCACTAGGATCAAAATCAGTAGTACCACTGAATAATCCTGTAGTATAAATATTTCCTGTTGCATCTGTAATAATGGAATAGCCTAATCCATAATCGGTACCTCCCATTTGTTTAGCCCACTCGAATTTAACATCCTGGGCATTAGTTACCATAAATACTAATATGGTAATTAGTAGAGTAATTATTTTTTTCATTTTAATTGATTTTATGTTGTAATAGTATTTTTTATTTCTATTTCAAAAGTTTATAAGTCTATTGTTACCACAGCAGATAAAACTTGTGATTTCTTCGTATTTAGATTTCCAAATGATAAAGATTCACGTTTTATAGAAAGTGATGCTTTTCTTTTGTTTTTTCCGGCTGAAATAAAAAATGGAATACTAGCAACAGCAGTGGCTCCCCCTAAAATAGCTATCATTCCGCCACCTCCTCCCTCAAATACATATCCCAATCCTTCCCAGCCGGTTGATTTAGACAACTTTTTATTGCTGTTATCCACAGTAACAAGACCTTTAACTGTAAGCGCCGCACCAGCACCAAGCAAAATCCAGGCAGTAGTTTTTTGTCTTTTATGTTTTAAACTGTAGAAGTCATATTGTGTTTGTGTGAAATATTTATTCTTTTCCTGTGGAGGATCATCAGTTGAATTTTCAATAACTGGTCCATATGTATATTGGAAAGTCAAGATAAATATCAAAAATAAGTTGAAAGAGAATTTCATAACTAATTGCTTTTAATTTTAGTCAGAAATCTATATTTGGAATAACACTTTAAATTACAAATTCAATAGCCACCAACCAATGATAATGGTCATGCTGTGAATTTCTATATAAATGTATTTATGAAAAGTGAATAAGCGTTTTAAATTAATGCAAATACTAAAAAGTATTTTTATTAAAAATCACAAAATAAACCTTGAAATATTCGAACAAGAAAAACTGATATAAAATTTATGGGCTTATTAAATTACTAGCAAAAGAAGTCCAGATCACAAATAGTTGATTAACTTTTAAATTTTATTTTTTTGAATTTTAACATATTTTTAACTATATTCGGAACAATAACTAGCCAACTAAATCAACTGTTTTTGTTTCTACTATATAGATCTTATTTCGGTATTTTCAGCCAGTTATTAAATTATTATTTGGAGTTAGATCAGATTTCACCTGAACAAAGTTGGGGTGATACAGTATTCTATTATTAAATCAACTAAATAAATATGGCTATTTTAATTTCTTCTTTGCCAGATGGCATTCAAATTTTAGAGAATAGTAAATCAGAATTGGTATTGGAATATATTGAATATATGATCTTATATTTTGGCTTATCTCTAGCCATGATTATGATGATGTTAATACCTGTGGTTTTGTTTTTTTCAATGGTTGGGAATTATATATCCATGAGCGATTATTACAAAAAGCTGAATAGAGGCATTAACTTTCTAGAAAATAATAAAAAATCAAAATATTTGGAGTCTTTAAGAGATAAATATGTTAAATCATATTCCAATTTTTTTAAATATTTTAGTGCTATTGCTATCTGGAATATTTTCTCCCTACTATATATTATTGTAGGTTTTGATAGTTTTATTGCTGGTTTAAAGGAATATTTCTACTTTCCTTTTTACGTATTTCAGACTTTGAATAAAGAAGAAATTTTCGATACAATCTATGTATTTAATTCAGAAGGCCTAATTATGTCAGCAATAATAATTCTAACTTTCTCTTTTTATCACATAGGAAAATATGTAGGGCTTTATATTGCTAAAAATAAAATTAAAGAGAGAAATCTAAATTTAGTAATTAGTTAAAAACAAGTTTGTTTCAATCTATTTATATTATTTCTTAATTATTTCTAGACTATTTAACTCTTTTTCTTAGTAAGATCTATTAATGGAAATACAATACCAAAAATAATGGCAAGCCTAAAAGATGTTTCCCAATCTACTTTTTGAACATCATTAAAAATCAAACTCCATAAATATGTTACAACCACAGTTACAATTAAAGTGACAGAAAAAAAAGTAAGAAATCCGATTAAAAATTTTTTGAACCAATGATTTTTCACTCTATAAAAAAATTAATGATTAAAGAATGAAATGTAATTAAAATGGCACATATTACCATTAACATTAAAAAAATATGTTTTTCAACATGCTAAGAAGAAATAATAAGAACTAGGCAACTCGTTCCATTTTTTTAATGATGTACTGTTTCAATTTAGCTAAGTCAATCATCATTAACATCAGACTTACCTGATGTATGTCCTGAAATGATTCCTTTTTAGCAGTTTCGTCCAGTTTTTTGAATGTCTCTAATTGCTCAGGTAAAAGTTGTGATTGGTCTTTTCTTACCTCTTCTATAGCTTTTAATATAAAGTCTTTTTTAACCTTAAAATCATTCATACCTAAATATAACAAAAATCTAGCTATTAAAATCATTGATTTAGTTAGAAATATTAACAGTTAATTCACGAGATTCCGCTTATAAGATGAAGCTGTTTTTCTTTTTTTATTTGGAGACAAATTTTTTAATTGAGCATTAAAACCCCCCAATATTTATCTAGCTTCTTTCATTACTATTAGTGACAATTATCATATTAAATCATGGTTGTTTCAGGTACCTTTGAAGTTTAAATTTTATAACTAAAAAATAAACTAAATATTATGAAAAAACGAGTCCTGATTATGGGTGCAGCTGGAAGAGATTTCCACAATTTCAACACTGTTTATCGCGATAATAAAGATTACGAGGTCGTAGCTTTTACCGCAGCTCAAATTCCTGATATTAACGATAGAAAATATCCAGCTTCTCTCGCGGGTGAGCTGTATCCAGAAGGAATTCCAATATTTGACGAAAAGGATCTGGAAGAACTAATTGTAAATTTAAAAGTAGATGATGTTGCGTTTGCATATTCTGATGTTCCTTATGAGTACATTATGCATAAAAGTGCTTTAGTAAATACTGCTGGTGCCAATTTCGTTCTTTTGGGAACCAAGGACACTGCAGTTAAAAGTGTGAAGCCGCTTATAAGTGTTTGTGCCACCAGAACCGGTTGTGGAAAAAGTCAGACATCAAGACGACTTATCGAGATCCTCATGGAGCATCATTTAAAGGTGGTTGCCATTCGTCACCCAATGCCTTATGGGGATCTAGCAAAACAAAAAGTTCAGCGTTTTGCAACTGTAGAAGATTTAAAATTACATAAATGCACCATCGAAGAGATGGAAGAGTATGAACCTCATGTAGTTCGTGGAAACGTGATCTATGCAGGAGTTGATTATGAAGCCATTCTTAGGGCAGCAGAAAATGATCCTGACGGTTGTGATGTAGTTGTCTGGGATGGAGGTAATAACGATTTCTCGTTCTATCAGTCAGATCTCTATATAACGGTTACCGATCCTCATAGAGCAGGCCACGGAATGAAATATTATCCTGGTGAAGTCAATCTAAGAATGTCTGACGCTGTTATCATTAATAAAATAGATACAGCCAAACCAAAAGGTGTGGCAAAGATCAGAAAAATATTGTCTGAGGTCGTACCAACTGCAACTGTTATAGATGCTGCCTCACCAATTAGTGTCGAGGATGCTGGTTTGATACGAGACAAAAAAGTATTGGTTGTTGAGGATGGTCCAACGTTGACCCATGGAGGTATGAAAATAGGAGCAGGCTCAGTGGCAGCTAAGAAATTTGGAGCCGCTAAAATTATTGATCCCAGACCATTTTTGGTAGGTAAGCTAAAAGAAACGTTCGATATCTATCCTAATATTGGAACCATTTTACCAGCTATGGGTTATGGTGAGCAACAACTAAAAGATCTTGAAGCCACGATTAATGCTTGTGATTGCGATACTGTTATCATTGGAACTCCAATTGATCTAAGACGAGTGGTTAACATCAATAAACCGAGTACAAGAGTCAGTTATGATTTGCAGTCTATTGGTAAACCGAACTTCGAGGATTTCGTTAAAGAATTCTTAGTAAAAAAAGGGATTGGAAACAGCATGGAAGAAATGTTTAGTTGATTTAGTGATAAGTATGTACTTAAACGAAACATAGCACCTATTTAGGTGCTATGTTTTTTTATGGCTAAAAAAAAAACCAACCCTTCAATTGTAGTTTTTAAGAAGGGCTGGCTCAATTCATCTTGCTAGATTAGTCAACTTGTAATGTGATCAAATCATTCTAAAACATGAATATTCTTCTCTCTGCAGATGGTTTTAAGTTCTTCCGGCCAAACGGAAACAGTCACTTCCCCTAAATGAGCCGTTCTTAGCAGATACATGTAGGTTCGGGCTTGTCCGATGCCTCCACCAATACTTAAAGGAATTTCATCATTCAAGATAGCCTGATGATAAGGTAATTCGAGAAAATCCAATTGATCCGTCAATTCCAATTGAGCTTTTAGTGAATCTTTTGTGACTCTAACTCCCATAGAAGTTAATTCATGTCGTCTTTGAGTTACCGGATTCCATACTAAAATATCACCATTTAGACCATACATCTGTTCGCCATTTTTAGTGATCGTTGGCGTGATCCAGTCATCATAATCTGCAGCACGCATTTCATGGGGATACCCATCTTTAAGCACAGATCCAATGCCGATTATAAATACAGCAGGATATTTTTTAATAAGTCTGGTTTCTCTTTCTTTCCTAGGAAGATCCGGGTACATGGCCAGAATTTCTTCTGCATGGAAGAATTTTAGTTCTTTCGGGAAATCTGGGAATCTTGGATCATTCAATTCCGGGAATTTCTCTTTTACCATCATTCCGGCGCCATGAATGACTTTCCATATCTTTTTAACGGTATCTATTAAATAATCCAGATTTCTGTCCTTTTCTGTGATTCGTTTTTCCCAATCCCATTGGTCTACATAAGACGAATGATCATGATCCAGGAAATAATCCTTTCTTACGGCTCTCATGTCTGTATTGATGCCTTGACCTACTTCACATTCAAACTGTGCCAATGCCATTCGTTTCCATTTGGTTGCTGCCTGCACCACTTGTGCCTGAATACGTTTTTTAAGTCCGAGTCCTGCGGGGAAATCAATAGGTGTTCTGGATCCATCTCTATCCAAATAATCGTTTACACCGCTGTCTTTACTTACAATTAATGGCACCTGAACCATTTGAAGATTGAGGGCTTCAGCCATACCTTTTTCAATATAATTTTTTATCATGTAAAGGGCTTCCATTCTCCTAAGAGGAGATTGAATTGCCTGGTAATTGTCTGGTAGGATCTCTTTTACTTTCTTGTAAGTACTAATTCCCGGTCCTGCCAGATCTGATTTTTTGTCGTACATATTTTCGGATTTTATATAAATTTGATTCTTCTTTTTTATGTGAAATAAATTTCTTCAAAAAGTAAATTAAAAACTATGATAAAAGTCAGTCTATAAGGATGTTAGTAAATAATAGGATAATTTATTGAATAATCACAAATAGATTCTTTTCATCCAAAAATTATGAAAAAAGATATAAAACCTGTACAAAATTAACCCTATTAATAGGATATATTAATTGACTAAAATATAGTTGTTGAATTCTTGAAAATTTTGTTAAGAGATCAAATCTGATGTGCAATAGCGATCTCCTTTGTCAAAAATTGTCACTTTAATAGAATGCTTATAATTCTTAAAGATTTAGGGCAGTAAAACAGATCTTCTACTACTTATTGCCCCAAAATACTTAACTCTTTAGTTCTGCTTTAATTTTGATTGTTGCTAATTTAAGCAGGCAATTGATATGAAAAAGCCTTTCGTGCCATTTTGTGAGTTGAAAACATTTGTACTTAAGGTATAAATCCTGTATTTAATGCAATTTTAACAGTCCTAGTTCATTGATTGAGACATAATTAATTACAATAATTTGTTTTAAAATTTAAAATAATAGCTTTAATTTGTGACAAATTAGTATCATGAAAAAGTTAAACACCCATTATTTTATACTTAGCCTGATATTTCTAATGGTTTTTTCATTGAGTTGCAGTGAAGATGACACCATTGGCAACAGGGGTCCGGAGGATAGTTTTTTAGGTAAGAACGAGAAAATTGCATTTGAGGATAGAGATGATTTTATCTATAGATTTTTGAATAATACCACCAATCCTTTTGAACAATTTAATATTGTGAATGAACCTGTGCAATGCTTTATGAATTACAGAAATTTTACAGAAGCACCTTTCTGGTATGAAAACTATGAGTTAATTGAAAATAGTGCGAATACACTTAAAATTCGCTATAGGGATATACAGGATGGCATTAATGCTGTTGATGTCACTATGGAATTCACCATTATAAGTGCCGGAAAAATAAATCTGAGATGGAACGAATCCGAAGCAGCCGAAGATAACTGGATATTAAATCGAACAGGTCTGGCCTATACAGATTATGAACATGACTGTAATTAGTATGCAGATAATATTTTTAAGGAAATAATTGAAATTTAAGCCCTTTTATACCAAACTTTAATTATGGAAGAAACTAAAAAAATCTCAAAAAAAGACATTAAAAAAGACTATGAACAAGCTCTTGAAGACTTGCATAACGAACTCGTTCATCTTCAGGAATGGGTAAAGAATCAAGGCTTAAAAGTGGTCATCATTTTTGAAGGACGTGATGCTTCAGGTAAGGGAGGTACGATCAAACGTTTTACAGAGCCACTAAACCCAAGGGTCTGTCGAGTGGTAGCTTTAGGTGTTCCTACAGAAAAGGAAAAAACACAATGGTATTTTCAAAGATATGTTCAACATTTGCCAGCTGCAGGGGAAATAGTTGTATTTGACAGAAGCTGGTACAACAGGGCTGGAGTTGAAAAGGTCATGGGCTTCTGTACCAATAAACAATACGAAGAGTTTTTACGTTCTTGTCCGGAATTTGAGCGTATGCTTGTAAGATCAGGAATCATTGTATTAAAATACTGGTTTTCTGTAAGTGATGAAGAGCAGGAGAAACGTTTTAAAGAGCGCATTAAAAATCCAATGAAACGATGGAAATTCAGTCCGATGGACCTTGAATCACGATCCAGGTGGTTAGAATACTCGAAAGCTAAGGACGATATGTTTGCACATACAGATACCAAACAAGTGCCTTGGTATGTTGTGAATGCAGATAATAAGAAAAAAGCTCGATTGAATTGCATTAGTCATATCATTAGTAAAATTCCGTATGAACCGATGAACTTTGAGCCAGTCATACTTCCGGAATTACCGAAACACGAAGGTTATGTGAGGCCACCTTTGAATTATCAGACATTTGTACCGGAAAAGTATTAGACACAACCTTTATCGGGTTTCCTTTATTTTTATATTAGTTGGGATATACCTTAATTTATGTTGATAGTTATTTTCTGAGTTTAGTGTCTTAAAATTACTTTCACAACTTCTTTCTGGCTTTGAAAATAGTATACATCTTTAGATTGGAGATCTTTATAGACCCTTAAGTTTTCCACATATAGAAATGCTCGGTACAGATAGCTGTATATTATCCGTTTTAAATAGAAGTATTTATTATTTCCACGAAAATCAATGGCCTCAAGTGATTTTTTATCCGGTAATTTACTTTGTACTTCCAGTTGATAGTTCTTGATTTTAATAGAATTATCTTTTCTTTTCAACCAGCCTAAAGTCTTGTAGTAATAAGTATTGATATTTTTGTTGCGTAAGAATTGAAGTATCTGTAATTTCTTTGCAAGCCAGATCGCTTTCATTTTTGATCTGATATCTGAAGTGTCGTAAAACAGGTGATATTCAAATTCATATTCTGTATTTGCCCATCTTTTTTTATAGGCTACATTACCTTTGGAAAAATCTACAATTTTAACATGATTTTTGATCAACCAATCCAGTAATATCATCCAATTGGTATGACCCAATCTGAATTTGGAATAATCAATATCATAGGTAGTTATAAATAAAAACACTGTATTCTTTAAATGCATGTTCAAGCTAATATTAATTGGAGTTCGGTCATTATAAATGACAACTAAAGAAGCTTGTTTATTCAATATCATATTATAAACCTTTTCAGTATAAAGATCCCAATGCCTTAAATTCCGGTTATTGATGCCTTTTTCAAGAGACCTCAATTTCAACATGTCATAAAAGCGTGTGAAAAGCTCATCATAATGTTGCTTGTCTATTCCTCCATAATATATTTTATGAGAAATGTTAAAACACAACTCTAATCGTTTCTTTGCAGATCGCAATAATTGGCGACTACTTTTACTAAACCTTTCCTTTAAACAGGTATCCAGATCGCAGTATTTACTCAGATCGATGCAATATCCTTTATGCTGAAGAATTGATTTGAATCCAACCTCAGCCTTTAGATTCTTTTTACAGACGGATAAGAATGAGGGTACATCATATACTAAATGGATTACATTTCTAAGATCAGGAACAATAAGGGATTCTGCATTCAATAGGGCGGTACCTTCAATATTTTCAGATGCAGCGCTATAAAAAGCCGGTAGCTTTTTATTAAAGGCTATTTCATACATAAAATCTATTTTCTTAATCTGGGTCATTCTGAATTTGAATCGTTATTAAATATGATCAACAATTACTTTTATTTTTGATTTAGTACCCATTATAATATAGTATTTTTCAAGGTTATTGATTTCAAATACTCCGACTTCTTCGGTTTTTGCAAAATTTAGATATTGGAAGTCATAAAGCGGTTTTCTCAAAAACGCATATTGCTTTTGTGCAATATCAATTTTAGTCATCGAATCATTTAATGGCAAAGATTCAATGACTTCTGACTTTATATTAAATTCTATTCTTTTTTTGTGTGATTGAAAATAGTTTTTTAAGGTCTTTCTACAGTTTAAAAGTGATTTGGTTATTTTTTTCTTTTTTAAATAATCCTTTATGCGATATAAATTAATTAGTAATTGCACATAGGCTGATTTAAAAAGGAGATTGTTTTTATAAATAAAATGATGTTCGTACGGGCGAATGCTATTACACCAAAATAGTTTATGGGAAACTTCACCCCACATTAGATCAAAGATTTTAAAATTATTTTTAAAACACCAATCAATCTTTTTCAAATTAGCAAGTTGTCCAATTCCAAATTTAGAATAATCAATGTCATATGAGGATATCAGGCTTTGCATGATATTTTGAAAATGATAACTTAGTCCTATACTTATTGGTTTTTCTCCATCATAAATAACAAAAAAAGAGGCTCTCTTTTCTAAGATGAGTTGGTAAGTATGCTCTATAAGATAGGACCAATGATCCTGCAAATAAAAAACATCTTGACGTTGATCGAATCTTCTGTTAATTAATAATTCTAAATGTTTAAATAAATAGTCGTAGTGATCTCTGGAAATGGCTCCGTAATGAAATCTGTAAGTGATCGGAAAGCACGTTTCTAATCTTCGCGTTTTTGATCTTAATTGTTTTCTTTGTTTAGAATTCATGATGCCTTTCAAATAAGATTCGATATCGGCATATCCTTCAAGATTAACCATAAAATCATCAATTCTATAAAACTTTATATGCTTGTAGCTTGATGAATTATCAGAGAGTTTTACATCAAAATAAGGAGGTACAAATTTAATTTCATGTAATTCATTTCCAACAGAGCTAATAGTAACATGATTGATATTTATGATTTCTGAATTATCAATTTTGTTAAAAACAGAACCCAAAAATGGGTTGATCTTTTTATTTTGAAAGAAATCAAATGTGAAGTTATATTGTAAACGTCTAAAATGGTTTAATAACATAATTTCTATTTATTAACAACCAACATTCTATTGACTTTTTTCCCTTTTAAGATATAATTGGATTGATCATTTTTTAATTGAAATATATCAAGGTCTTTTAGCTTTTCTCTATTGAGGAACAAAAATTCGTTGGCCGCTGGTTTTAAGGCGCTTAGCCCATCTGATGGAAAATCAATTTTTAACAAATCACGTTCTTTATATGGTTGTGTGATTTCTTCAAATCTGAATTCAGGAATGGATTTAATTCGTTTAGTCTCATTTTTGAACCAATAAGTCAATTTATGTAATATTAAGTTTACTTTTCTGTCTCTTAAAAACTGCTTGAATAAGAAGAAATTTAAAATTACAAAAGCTGTAATTTTAGATCTTAAGGAAGTTGTGTTATAATAAACATGGTAGTCAAAGTCATAGCATTTATCCTTCCAATGTGTTTTATAATCAAAATGACCTTTAGAAAAATCAAAAACCTGAATGCTATTTTTAAAACACCAGGAAAACAGATTAAGCAAGGCAACTTTACCAAGATGGAATTTAGAATAATCCGTATCAAAAACAGTGATAGCATGAAATAGAATATTATCTGATAAATAGTTAAATGTTATTGCTATTGGGTTAGAATTTTCAAAAACAACAAATAATGCAGCTTTCTTCTCTAGAATCATAGGATAGGCAACATCATGATAAAAAGCCCATTCATTTGGATTAAGATTATTATTAGTTATTTGTTTATCTGTAAATCTTTTTTCAAGCAGTGTTTTGAATTTTTCAAATATGAATTCATAATTTTCTTTGGTTATATCACCATGAAACATTTTGTATGATATGTCAAAGCATAATTCCAACCGTCTTTCATACCTCTTAAATTTGGATCTTGTTTTATTACTGAAAATGGACTGTATATAATCCTGAAGATCACTATATTTTTTCAGGTTTACTAAATATCCGGGATATTGTTTTATTCTATGAATGTTTAATCGATATGGCAAATCTGAGGTGTCAATATCAAAGTAATCGGGAACATCATAGATCAGGATAACAGAATTTTTTAAATTTTCGATTTCTGTTTTCTTTAGTTTATACGAAATTCCTTTTGTAAGATTTCGTCCTACATTTATATAAATTGGAAGTTTAGAAGACCGATAAAATCGCAGACCTTTTATAAAATTAAATTTAAAAACAGGTTTTTCTTTGTTAAACTGATTTAACCATTTTGTCGAAAAAATATCAGACACAAAGGGATTTTGTTTAATCTGCACGGGCAACTAAATTGTTAACATTAGATCTGTATTCAGGGAAAAAAGAAGTTTCAATCTTACCTTGTTTTTTAACCAGATCATTGTACACAGTCTGATTTACGATCAAGTTCCATGTATTAAAATCTTTGAAGTCCTTAGAAAATGAGGATTTGAATCTAAATAAAGAATCCTTTGAATTGCCACCTATTCCTCCACCCAGGTTATAGAATTGCAAGCCTCTTTCTGTAGCTTCAATTCGCATCTCATCTATCAGCAATTTAGTAGGTGTTAAATGTGAAAATTCGAATCTGGTACCAGATAAATGATATTGTACTATATTGTTGGTGGTTACAAATAAACTACCTGCTACAGTTTCACCAGATCTAATATCTATCACTAATAGAATTTCTGCATCAAATTGATCACTATTCAATAATGCAGTAAAATAATCTTCATCAAAATAAAAATACTCATCAGCATTCAATCGTCTCATATTATTATGATAGATATCTATAAATTCTTTCAATTCCTCTTTAGATTCTAATTTTTTTACAATACAATTTCTTCTGGATTTGTTAATATATGTTCTAAGCCTTTCCTGATAATTCCTTTTTTGGATATTTAAGTTTAATTTTAAATCTATGTTTACGACTTTCCCATGATTAATGATGTCACCATAATTTTTTAATAGGATCTTTTGGTTATCAATATAGGGATTCAGCCTCGTAAAAACTGAAATAATATTATTATCCTCAAAGAAGAGACGCAATTTTTCAATAAAAAATGTGTTATCAAAATTCGAATTAATGTTTCGTGAGATGGGCCCTGAATATCCGTAGACTGAGGTAGCATCAAAATAGTCTGAGTTCGCAATTTTTCGTATCAGAAAAGGCATGGCAATACAAGTATTTCCTTTTGAATATTTAAGTAAAACCGGATAGGCATCTTCAGTCTGCTCAATTATATGATATTCATAGGTATGATAGAAATCATAAACACCTATGGCGTCCAGAGTTTTACCCCATTGGTCTCCAGAAGTAATTACTTCTATATTTATGTTGTCTAATCTCATAGATCCATTTCGTTTACCATTATATTTTTTTGGTAATTCATCTTTTGTTAGTAATTAATTATAATCTTTAAGTTTAAAATTCCAATGGATTTTTTTAAACAAAACAATACTTAAATATAAGGTTAGATGCTTTGAATTCAATTTCCTTTTAAATTTAATTGATGATTTATTAAAATAATTAGTAATACTGTATTTCACATCTTTTCCCTTTTCTCTGAGTAATTGATAACTTTTATAACGCAAATACGGAGCTAAATTCTTGCCTCTGTATTCGTGAAAGGTCCACATATTTAAAAGGTAAGCCTCGTTATCCTTGAGTTTAAACAGTCTCTTATTGTATGTAAAGTCATTTAATTCAATGAATGTATAGGCTGCTATGGTATTATTATTTTTAAGACCTACACATAACTGACCATTTTTAAAACCTTTAATTAATTCATTTCCTAATCTCTTTGGTACTTTACTGGCAATCAGACCTACTTCTTCCTTAGTTAAATACTTGACCTTGAAATCTTCAGGATTACATATAATCGGGGGTTCATTACATGGAGTGTACTCCTCCTGAACCCAATAATAAGGGAGGACATTTATACCAATGCGCACCAATCTATTCCGAATACCTAAAAGCAGTAAACCATTATTTATGATATTCCAAAATCGTTTGGTTGCCGAAATTGTATGACCTTGAGTTACTGCCATCGATTTTAATTAAAAACCTTAATTTTGTCTTTACGACCATAGACTCCATTTCCAGGTTCCAGTTGCATCTTTTCCCTGAACTCAGCAGCAGACAGTAATTCTCTTCCATTGGCTTTAGCAATGGTATGAATTCGGTTTAACAGATCTTCATTGGTTGCTAACTGTGTTCGTTTGTTGTCATACCAAATATTATCTTCCAGACCAATTCGAACACCGCCTCCAATGGCTAAAGACAACGAATTCATAGTAAGCTGTGCGTTACCAATTCCGGCAAGACTCCATAACGAATTATCAGGCAGATCATTAATCATAACGCCCGCATGAAGTAAATTGGCTTGAGCACAAGCGATATTCCCCAGTAAAAGATTAAAGTAATAAGGTGGTTCAATTAACTTTTTTTTGATGAGATATTTGGCAAAATTGATCATGCCTATATCAAAGGCTTCCAGTTCAGGAACGATACCCTTGTCCTTCATGATGGTTGCCAGGTCACAAATCATATTAGGAGTATTGACACTAGCAATTCTATTGAAATTCAAAGAACTTAATGTTAGGCTTCCCATATCTGGTTTCAACCCATCCTCTAACAAAAGTGGGTCAGCTCGCTGCAATAATTCTTTAAAGGTTCGTCCACTTAAGGATGCACAAATAACAAGTTGTGGTGCATATTTTCGTATACCTTTAATGATATTAGCATATATGGATTTATCATAGGTTGGGACACTAGTTTTTGGATCTCTTGCATGCAAATGGACCATAGTAATGCCAATTTCTGATGCACGATGAACATCTTCCACTATTTCAGATACACTCAAAGGAACATGTGATGTCATTTCCTTTGTCGGGATCATACCAGTTGGAGTAAAGTTTAAGATAAATTTTTCAGACATAAATTTAATAATTCAAGCATGGTTAGAAGTTTACAGGTGATTACTTGGGATAGCTTGCTATTAATAAATTTATTGGTACAATTTACATTATTTTCTTTCAAAAAATAAATTTGAAGTATTTTTTTCGTTCATTGTTTAAATTACACATACCAAGTGTAATGAAGCTGTATATTTTAATATTATTATTTACATTTGAACGGTTATTGTTCAATATATTTTGAGCAACTTTGTAATTAGCACTTTTGAAGCTTCCTGTATTCCCGGCGCTAAATTCTCTCCTGGGCCTGCCACATTTAAAATTTCCGGTTTGACAGTGACCAACCAATCTGTTATGTTCCGTAGAGTATTTACTTCTTTAATTTCACATATTAAAAATGGCTTATTCAATTGAATACAAAATCGTATTGTCCATTCAGTTCCTGAATCCATTTTACAATCGCGATCTGGTACGAAGACCAAAGTTGCATCAGAATCTCTGACATTCCATTCTGTTCTTAACGAACGTGGAACACCAAGAGCAATATTACTGCATTCATTTGGTGTTTCTTTTATTGGTAAATCATCTGGTATTCTTCCATCTTCAGCCTCGCGATCGGGAGGACACCAGCCTCCTACATTCATACCTAATTCAATCGCAGCCTCCAATGCGCCTCTGTCTACTCCAGTCTGACCTCCTGAAATTATTTTTTTTATCTTAAACATGACCCAAAATGAATAATTTAAAGAAACTTTCTAAACCATTTTTTGACAATGACAGGGGCTAAAATAAGGTCTACGGCTAAAGTGATCAAGACTATTATACCTACTAGTAAACCAAGGATGAAAATCTCTAAAGATCCTGAACTCATTAAAATGAAGAAACCACCAATCAGAATTATACTGGTTGCTAAAATAGCTTTACCACATTCCAGCACAGCAATTCTAATGGATTCTTCAACTGAATTACCTTTTCGTCTTTCCCATTGAAATTTACTCAACAAGTGAATGGTATCATCTACTGCAATTACAAATCCTACAGTAAAAATAAGTGAAATTTCAGCCCTGAGGTCTATACCTAAAAAACCCATTATTCCTGCCGTTATCATAAGTGGAATTAAATTAAGAAAGACCGCTAAAACCGCTAATGCCATATTTTTGAATACCAATCCTAAGGTTAAGGAAACCACCAGAATAGCAATGAATAATCCAATAAACGTATTTTGAATACTTTTTTTCTGTGATATATCAATGAGCAGATCAATACCAGAAAGCCTGGCTGTGATGGGTTTATCTTGTATTATCTTATTAACTTCATCAAGAATACTTTTATTTATCGCTTCAATTTTGTGCCTGCCATAATCTGGCATTTGTGCTGTAAATTTGAAGCGGGACTTTTCTTTATTCCTCAAATAGTCTTTGGTTAGGAATTGTGATAACTCTTTTTCATATTTCTTGACGGTTTTTTTATCTGATGGCAGGGGTTTTTCCATGAAAGTACCTGGGTAATAAGCTTGATGAATGGTCTGATAATAGTTTACCGGGGATTTCACAAAATTCAAATTTGGATTGGCTTTAAGAAAATTATGAATAGTGTATACCGTTTTCAATAGTTCAGGTTCATTCAATGCCTGATCGCTCTGAGATGATAGGATCAATTCAAAAGTCCTGGAACCTCCAAAATTATTTTCAAAGAATTCATAACTTTTATAGAGGTCTGTTTTCTTGTTAATTGAGTAATGACTACTATTTGTATCGATCAAAGTAATTCCATAACTACTGACTAATAGTAGCAAGGCAAATAGAATAATTATTGAATTCCGATATTTAAAAAGTCTGTCTAACAGTATAAAAATCTTTTCAGACAACCTGTTAAAGGGCTTGCCAATGGTAAATAAATTTCCTGTTTTTAGGCCAATAAAAAAGATAGGCAAGAATACGAGAGTTAGTAAAAATGTCAAGAGAACCAAAATAGCCGATTCTACACCAAAGTTTCTCATAGCCTGCATTGGTGAAAGGTATAACACCAAAAACCCAACAGCGGTAGTAAAGGATGTTATCAATGTGGTCCAGCCGATTTCTTTAAGAGTGTTAACAGTAGCCTCCTTAGAAGACAATCCTTTTTTAAATTCCGTATCATATTTTATACATAGATGGATAACGTCAGAGACGGCTACTATTAATATGATTGTAGGAAAAAGATTGGACATCGTGCTAATCGATTTCCCAAAAAGCACCATGCCACCCAGAAATAAAATGATTACAATAAGGACCAATAGAACGGGGAACAGCAAAGCAATGGGTTTTTTAAAGATAAATATCAGGCTTAGACATAAAAAAATAAATATCCAAAAACTAAAAGTTAGAATTTCTTTTATCAATATATTCTTAAAGGAAACGTCAATCACTTCTCTTCCCCATAAGAATGTTTCAAGGTCATTAAACTCAGTTCTCAAGTTATTGATGTCTGATATCAATATGTCCGATTGTTTGGCATCAAGATTCTCCTCAAATTCTATCCAAAGGAAAAGGGTATTACCATCAGCATTAATAAAGTTTTTGGGAAGTTCATCGTTGAAGATCTTTTTTTTATTGAAGGACAACTTTTCTGAGTTCTCAAATCTTAAATAGTTGACTCCAATTATACCTAACATACTTTTAACCGGAAAGGATAAATTGAGCAGGCTGTTTACCTTTTTGACATTGTTAATATTTTTCAAACTATCCGTTATCTGTTCAATGGATTTAAGATAATTAATATTAAAAACTGAGTCAGGACTTTTAACACTTAACAAGATTATATTTTCCTGACTGGAAAATTCTGATTTCAAATTCTCATAAAAAGCATAATCTGCGTCTTCTTCGTGGAAGAACTGAGATATGTCAGCATCAACCTGAATAAAAGGTGCTTTTAAACCAGCGATAATTAAAATTAATGTCAAAAGAATTAAGTAGAAATACCTGTATTTTATAAGAGCATTGATCATTAATGGCTGGTTCTCCTGATTAAAAATTACAAGATAGGAAGGATTGAGTTAAACTAACCACAACTTGCAATTTTTTGGTATGTACCAACCAATAAAATTTCTTGCTATTCATTGCACAATTACTATCTTAGTTTTTTCAAAATTGTGTCAAGAATCATCTAGCAGATAACCAATCTAATTAAAAAGCATATACAATCATGAATAAAATAGCTACTAAATTATCGCTCAAGGAAAAATTAGGATATGGAGTAGGAGATACGGCTTCTCATTTCGTTTGGGATATGGTAGGATTCTGGATCTTGATTTTTTATACTGACACATTCGGTATTTCTGCGGCAGCGGCAGGAACCATAATGCTGATAGCCAGATTCTGGGATATGATAAGCGACCCGATCATGGGTGTAATTGCCGACCGTACCAATACAAGATGGGGAAAATTCAGACCTTATATATTATGGATGGCATTGCCTTATGCCGTTTTAGCGGTTATGACCTTTTCCACACCAGACCTTGGTTCTTCGGGAAAAGTGATCTATGCCGGAACAACTTATTTGTTGCTTATGACCGTATTTACGGCTATTAACTTACCGTATTCATCATTAGGTGCTGTTATGACTGCAGACTCTTATGAACGTACTGAACTGAATTCTTATCGATTTGTATTTGCTTTTATAGGTCAGCTGATCGTATCCGGTACTGCTTTGACATTGGCACGCTATTTTGGAAAAGGTGATGATGCAGCAGGTTACCAGATAACGATCATTCTCTTTTCAATAATTAGTTTCGCATTGTTCATGGTTACCTTCTCGACAACCAAAGAACGTGTTGAACCGCCTAAAGAGCAAAAGGAATCCTTGAAGGAGGATTTCAGAAATCTTTTAAAGAACAAACCATGGCTCATCCTATTCTTTGTTGGTGTTATTTCTTTTGTCATGTTTGCCCTTCAAAACTTATCAATTGCCTATTATTTTAAATATTACATAGGTAATGAAGAAAATGTGCAATTGTTTAATGTAATAGGAACGATTGCCTTGATAATTACAATTCCGTTTTCTAAATCCCTGTCAAAGCGCTTTGGAAAACGAAACGTATTTCTCGCGAGTTCTTTGATCTCCGGACTGTTCTTTATGCTTCTATATATTCCTGGAGAGAAGAGCCTTTTCGCTATCTACACACTTAATATTTTCGCAAAAATGGCCTATGCGCCTGCAGTTCCTCTGTTGTGGACTATGTTGGCAGAAGCTGCAGACTATTCGGAATGGAAAACAGGTAGAAGATCTACAGGTCTCGTTTTTTCTGCAGCCACCTTTGCGCAAAAGGCTGGTTGGGGTATAGGGGGAGCATTAGCTGGATGGTTGCTCGCTATTTTTGAATTCACACCTAACGTGGAGCAAACAGAAACAGCGATAACCGGAATTAAGCTTATGATATCAGTTGTTCCTGGCCTATTGTATATGACGTGTGCAATTTTCCTGTTTTACTACCCCATAAATAAAAAAATGGCGAAACAAATGCAGGACGAACTGGAAGAACGAAAAAGTATATCTTAATAATTGAAGACAAGATTTAGAAAATTCGATCCGAGTAAGGGATGCCTCGTATTAATAGCTGTTGATTAACTTTCGTCCATATTTTTTTGCTATTCATAGAGTTTTTTGTGATAACCCATAGGTTTAAGCGATATTGTATATGCTATTAATCACAAACATTGGATTTTATAATTCATTCATCTTCCCTTATCTTCAAAAGTGATTTTATAGTAGTTTAAATTAATTAGTAACAATTAAATTACGTGATCATGAGATCCCTCAACATTGCAAAAAAATCGATAGTTGTGCTATTGCTTTCTATTGTATTAACCTTATTTGTTTTATTGACCTATAACGTCATCTATAATTTATAGAATTCAGATAAGAACTAAATTATCAGTTTTCTAGGATTGGTCGTAATGATCCTAGTTATGAATTGACAATCTAATCCAAATTTCCATAGTGTCTATTTTCTCATAAATATTTTCTACTTTTAATGCTAAAGCAGAACATATTTTTATGACTGATTTAGGAACTATTTTCTCTGGTATTAGAACAGCTATTTCAGTAACAGATAAAGTTTTACCCAAAAAAGGTACCAGGATAAATGATAAAGTTAAAGCTGTATCTGCAATGCAGCGTGCCATCAACACAACAGAGGCCTATTTAACCAGGTCCAAGAATCACTACATCCCTAATGAACAGCTATCTAACTTATGGTTAGATGCATTCACAGCTATGATTAAGATTGACAAGCAGTTAGCTTTAAGTTTAAGACAGAAAAGTAAGTTTTGGTCAAACCCTCAGAAATGGATAAAAGAAGATGGAGCTATGGAATTAATTCCAGATCTGAACGGATTAAATGAAAAATGCGAAATGATACTTCTTGAATTACAGAAACGTAAGAAACTCTGAAAAGGCATTTCTTGCTAATCATAAATTCTGACTGTAGTTGGCAGTACTGCACCATAAATTTATGGCATGTATTCTTTAATTAACAAATGAGATATTAAATGAAAGATTATAACAAAAACAAAAAACCCAACGCACCAGTGTTGAGTTTTTGCTAATGTAGCGAGAACGAGAATTGAACTCGTGACCTCCGGGTTATGAATCCGACGCTCTAACCAACTGAGCTACCTCGCCATTTATTGATGGCTGCAAATATAAAAACAAAAAATAGCAGTGCAAACTTAAGTACTCAAATTATTTTCCACTTTTTTTTATTATATCTAAATATTGTATATATTGAGCATCTTAATACCAATTCATGGAAGAGAAGACCAAATTTGAGATTGAATTTCCTATTCACGCATCACCTCAATTATTGTATCAATATATTTCAACACCTTCGGGATTATCTGAGTGGTTTGCGGACAACGTGAATTCTCGCGGTGAACTCTTTACTTTTATCTGGGACGACAGTGAAGAACGCGCTAGATTACTTACCAAAAAAAATGGTGAACGCGTAAAATTCAAATGGTTGGATAATGGCGATGATGAGAATAGTAGTTACTACTTTGAAATTAGAATCCAGGTTGATGAGATTACTAAAGATGTGTCTTTAATGATCACTGATTTTTCTGAAGAAGATGAAGTGGATGAAGCCAAAATGCTTTGGGACAATCAGATCTCAGATCTAAAACATGTTTTAGGTTCTACTTAATAAAAATATTAGTATTTAATCCTATATTTGTCCCGTCCCGATAGCTATCGGGATATTCGGGACTTTTTTATGATCAATTTTAACGGAACCCTTACCGACAATACTAATATATCCATTAACAACAGAGGTTATCGGTATGGTGATTATTTATTTGAGACCATTAAGGTTGTAAATAATAAGATTCTTTTCTGGGAAGATCATTACTTCAGGCTAATGGCATCAATGCGTATTTTAAGGATGGAGATTCCTATGTCTTTCACTATGGAATTCCTGCAACAGCAAATTTTGGATACCCTTAATGCAAATGCCCTTCAGGACTCTGACGCCAAAGTGAGGCTACTCGTAAACAGAGCAGAAGGTGGCTTGTATTTACCAACGAACAATACTGTTGATTACATAGTAACTGCAGAAGAACTGCCATATGATTTTTATCTTTTACAAGACGAGCAATATGAGGTGGACCTCTTCAAGGATTACTATGTGTCACCAGACTTGCTTTCAACTTTAAAGACGAATAACAAAGCACTGAATGTTGTGGGAAGTGTGTATGCTAGCGAAAATGATCTTGATAATTGTCTTATCCTGAATACCAATAAGAATGTAGTAGAGGCACTAAATGGCAACCTGTTTTTATTAAAAGATAAGATGCTTAAAACACCTCCATTAAAAGATGGGTGCTTAAAGGGCATTATGCGTAAACAGATATTGGATATTGCCAGAATCATACCTGAAATATCAGTTATTGAGGAATCCATTTCACCTTTTGAATTGCAAAAAGTGGATGAAATGTTCATTACCAATGTAATTCAGGGAATTGTTCCGGTAACTAAATACAGGAAAAAGACCTACAGAACAGAATTTTCACGTTCCTTACTGTCTAAACTAAATACAAAAATAAGGCTGGATTAATTATAACTGGGGTTTTCCGGTGCATTGGACCAGATGCTGTATTTACCACCTAATTCCAGCATTTTTTCTTTCCAGAACGTATTATCTTCCTTTGAGATAATCTCTGTGTTGTAACTGTTACTAACAACTACCCAGGAGTTTGAATTCAATTCATCTTCCAACTGATTTTCATCCCATCCGGAATATCCCAGAAAGAAACGAATGTCCTTGCTGGTAACCTGTTCTGTATTTATAAGGCTAATTATGGTCGTAAAATCACCACCCCAAAATATGCCATTAGAAATTTCAATACTATTGGGAATCAGTTCTGGAATCTGATGGATAAAGTACAGGTTGTCCTGCTCTACTGGTCCGCCATTATAGACTTTGAATTCTAATTCAATTTCCGGCACGAGTTCTGTAACACCAAATTCAAAAGGTTTGTTCAATATAAATCCAATGGAGCCCTCTTCGGTATGATCTGCTAGAATAACAACGGATCTGTTAAATGAAATGTCACCAATAATAGAAGGTTCCGCAATTAAAAGATTACCTTTTTTTGGCTTTGTAAGTATCATGGCTGCATTTGATTTATTAACTAAAATAGAATTAATTTCTTGAAAATCAAATTATTTGCATTTTTTCACATAAAAAAAGCTCCTACAAAAGGAGCTTTTCTGTAAGTTTTATAAACGTTTTTCTTAGTTTACAGCACGCGATAAATCAGAACCAGCTTTAAATTTCACAACATTTTTTGCTTTGATTCTTATAGTTTTACCAGTTTGAGGGTTTCTTCCATCTCTGGCAGCTCTTCTTGTAACTGACCAAGAACCGAATCCTACTAAAGAAACTCTATTTCCTTTTTGAAGCGCACCTTCTATATCAATTAACATAGACTCTAATGCTTTTTTTGCTGCTGCTTTAGTAATTCCAGCACTTTCTGCCATTCCTTCGATTAAATCTGTTTTGTTCATAATTTAATTTTTAATTATTATTAATAAAATAGTTGGGTTAAACGTTATTGTTATATCCATTTGCAAAATTATATCTAAAATCCAATCACGCAAGTAATAGCAAGGGAAAAGCCATTATTTGTTGATAACTTCAAATATTTGTTAATAAAGCATAGGGCTTTTTCTCATTTTATTTAATTGCAAGAATACTAAGGGTTTGAAAGCATTTTGGCATCCTCATGAAATCGATAGCCATTTAACAGTGATTTTATATTCATCTTTTGCTTTCCCGGAAGCTGAATTGTTTTTAAGAAAATGTAACCATCTGGCACAGAAACTTTTACTTCTTTTTTAGTGGTTTCAATAGTGCCAACCGTATTTGTATGCTTTTCTTTTGATATTTCTACCTTGTAGATCTTAATGTTTAACGTTTGCTTGTTATTATAAAGTTGAGTCCATGCCACTGGATAGGGATCAAGTCCTCTTACTTTATTATAGATGTTTTCGGTTGAGGTTTTCCAGTTAATTCTGCAATTTTCCTTATTCAGTTTATAGGCGGTCTTAATATCGATCTTGTCTGGTTGAGGTGTTGTTTTTACTGTATTGGTCTCTATTAATTTAACCGTCTCCAGAACAAGATTGCTTCCTATTTCCATCAGTTTATCATGCAGGCTTCCTGCCGTTTCGGTTGGATCAATAGATACTTCTTTTTGCTTGATCATTTCACCGGTATCTATCTTTTCATCTATAAAAAAAGTTGAAACCCCTGTTTTGGTCTCACCGTTGATCAGTACCCAGTTAATGGGAGCAGCTCCTCTGTAATCTGGCAGAAGTGAAGCATGTAAGTTAAAAGTGCCATACTTTGGCATATCCCAGACCACTTTGGGTAACATCCTGAAAGCAACCACTATTTGAAGGTTCGATTTTAAAGATTGTAGTTCTTTTAAAAAATCTTCATTTTTTAAATTAGTGGGTTGCATAACTCTCAGGTTTTGTGACACCGCATAAATTTTAACAGCACTTTCATGCAATTTCAAACCCCTACCGGCTGGTTTGTCTGGCGCTGTGATCACCCCAACAACCTTATATCCCTCATTAATGAGTTTTTTTAAGGTACTAACTGCAAAATCAGGAGTTCCCATAAATATGATTCGCAACTTTCTTTTCTTCATTATTTTAGTCTATAGGTGTTAGATCTTGTTATTGCTATACGGTCATCTTCCAGCATTTCAACTATACATTTCTTGATTTCATCTTCTGATCTTGAAAGGTTTTCGGCTAGTTTTCTTGATGAAAGATTCGTTTCTTTTAGTGCTTCTAAAATATTGCTTTTAATCATAATATAATCGGACTTTTCCGGTTTTTCTTTATTCTGAATACAAACAGAACAGATGCCGCAAGGTTCTGGATTGGTCTCACCAAAATAACGAAGTAACTGAATGTTTTTACAAATCGTATCATCATTGATGTATTGTATCACAGCTTTCACCTGATCCTGTTTCAGTTTATGTTGAACCTCAATGGTTTTGGCAATGCGGTTAATGGTCTTGTCATCTTCTCTGGGCTGAATAAAGGTGATCTCAGTATCTGACTTCCCTAGTTTTAAGTTGATGACCTCATCAGCCTCCAATTGCTTTAAGGTGGCAATCACAGCTTTTTCAGTTGTATTGACCTTAGAGGCAATTAAACCAATGTTGACCTTTACTTCCTGATCAAAGATACCTCCATAAGTTCTCAAGATAGATTTGGTTATTAAACTTATATTCTGGTTGTTTTTAAGATAAACAAACAATTGATCTCCAGTCAATTTGAATTGCAACCAAGAGCTATTCTTGAATTGTGGGGTTAGACTGATTACACTGTTTCGGTCTAGAAGCTGTAGGGCATTATAGGCGGTTATACCTGATAATTCATAGGTCCTGCAAAAAGCATTGAAATCAAAATCAAAAGTAGTATAAGCACCTTCACCATAAGAGATCTGAAAATAATTACAAAGTTTCTTATAGATGTGTTTAATAAGAGAAATAGATGGTAACACTTTTAAGAATTGATTCTTAAGCATGGTTTCATCAGATTTATTAGCAAGTATAATAGCATAGGCTTTGTCTCCATTTCGGCCTGCTCTTCCAGCTTCTTGAAAATAGCTCTCTAAACTTTCGGGTAAATTAATGTGTATGACAGTTTTTACACTGGGTTTATCAATTCCCATTCCAAAAGCATTCGTAGCGACAATAACTTGTTTTCTGTTATTTAACCAATCCTCTAATCGGCTGTCTTTTTCTTCACTGGAAATGCCTCCGTGATAAAATGTACTTGAAAATCCTTTACTTTCCAGATACTTACTGATATCAATGGAATACTTTCTGCTTCTTACATATACTATTGAAGACTCTTTATTCTTTTTAAGGATTTTTTCTAGTTGATAATGCTTGTCCTCTTCTCTAAAAACCATATAAGCCAGATTTTCTCTTGCAAAGGATTGTTTGAATAGTTTTGGCTCTAGCAGATCCAGTTCCACAATGATGTCATCTACTACCTGAGGTCTTGCAGAGGCCGTTAAGGCAATAATATTGATGCCGGGATGAAGGTCTCTCAGGATCTTGATATGTTTATAGCTGGGTCTAAAATCGTTTCCCCATTGCGAGATGCAATGCGCTTCATCAACAGCAATTAGATTAACGTTCATTTGTTTGATACGGTTCTGTACCAATTCCTGTTGCAGGCGTTCTGGTGATAAATACAGGAATTTATAGTTGCCATAGATGCAATTATCCAGTAATGTATCCAACTCCTTAATTGGAATGCCACTTGTGAGTGCCATGGCTTTAATGTTTTTGTTCATGAGGCTCTTAACCTGATCCTTCATTAAAGCAATGAGAGGAGAAATAACGATGCATATACCTTCCCTGGCTAAAGCCGGTACTTGAAAACAAATTGATTTGCCGCCTCCAGTTGGCAACAATGCAAAGGTATCTTTATCAGCCATTACACTGTTTATAATATCCTCTTGCAAAGGCTTAAAACTGGTAAAATTCCAATAACGTTCTAGTATTTGAATTGGATGTTCCATCAAATAGAACCAATTATATCTAAAATATGATCAGCGCGTTTTTTAACATTTTCAAATGGAACGTCAATAAGATGATAGTCGTATCGCTCGTAAGTGTTTAATAAATGATGATGAATTTTAACAGCCTGTTCAAAGTTTTCATACCGTTCACTATCACTAACATATATTTCCTGCCATGGTGATAAGATAAATACATGATCGTAAACATGAGTTTTACATGTTTCTATAAATTCCATGGGATAAATGTCACCTATATAATCCATATATGCCAAAACGTCTGGTATGCCTCTATCCATAAACACCAGCTCAGAATCTGAATTATTTGCCTCTGTGAACTGTTTTTTTCTCCCTTTAAGAAGTAATTCGCTAAAAAGCAGCGGATTAGTTAAAAACAGTTGTTCTGTGCCGTTTTTTCTGGCTTCCAAAGTGACTTGTCTCGAAATTTCAAGCATGCAATTATGACCGCGTTGAAGCAGTTCTGCAATAATTGCAGATTTTCCGGTTCCCGGACCTCCTGTTATGACTATTTTTTTTACATCCAATTTGGCAGGATTTTGGTTATAAAATTAGTAAATAAAATATGCATTCTAAACTGTATATTTGAAAAGTAAAAAATATCTTATGAGTACCGACAGAAATAGAGACGCTTTTTATATAAAATTAAAGCAGCAGTTAACTGAAACCAGTTTGTGGCCAAGTATATATCTTTACAAGTTTATCATAAAATCTGATAAGCAAAAGATCATTCAAATAGAAGAATATTTCAATAATATGGGCGCTGTCATAAATACGGTCAAATCTAAAAAAGGAAACTACACGAGTGTTTCGGTGAATGTAAAGATGAAAAATCCGGATTTAGTCATTGCAAAATACCGAGAAATAGAACAAAATATTGAAGGCGTAATTTCATTGTAATTAAGTGCATGAATTCTATTTTTTTCCGTAATTTGCGAGGGTAAGAATACTTCAACAACTATTATTTAATTCTACACATATTTTATTTTGATAGATGATCTAGAATACAACACGGAACGGGAACATTTGATAATTCCTGAATATGGCAGGCATATTCAAAAGATGATAAACTACGCTAAATCACGAGAGACTAAAGAAGAGCGAAACAAACTGGCCAAAGCCATAATTTCAGTAATGGGAAATTTACAACCTCATTTCAGAGATGTACCCGATTTTCAGCATAAGCTTTGGGATCAGTTATTCATCATGTCTAATTTTGAATTAGATGCCGATTCACCTTATGAAAAACCGTCTCAGGAATTGTTGGCCGAAAGACCAGAACCTTTAAAATATCCACAAAATCATCCTAAGTACAGGTTCTATGGTAACAATATTAAAACCATGATAGATGTATGCAAAACCTGGGAAGAAGGTGAGATGAAAGAGGCATTAAAGTATACCATTGCCAACCACATGAAAAAGTGTTTCCTGAATTGGAATAAAGATACGGTTGAGGATTCTGTGATCTTTGAACATCTGTTTGAATTATCTGAAGGAAAAATCAATATGAAAGATTCTAAAGAGAATCTTGCAGATTCTTCCAGTTTAATGAGGAGTAAGAAAAAATTTACTGGTAAAAAAGGACAAAAGAAGTCCAATAAATACAAAAAGCGTTACTAATAAATAACAGTCTTCTATCTCTATGAAAACTTTCAAAATTGAAGGAGGTCACAAGCTCAAAGGTGACATCCAGCCTCAAGGCGCAAAGAACGAAGCCTTACAAATTTTATGTGCTGTCCTGCTAACTTCAGAGAAGGTAAAAATTAACAACATCCCTGATATTGTTGATGTTAATAAATTGATCAAATTATTAGAGAATCTTGGAGTCAAGGTTAAAAAAATTGATAAAGGCTCATTTGAGTTTCAAGCTGATGAAGTAGATCTTGAGTATCTTGAATCTGATGCTTTTAAGGTTGATGGAAGAGGATTAAGAGGCTCAATAATGATCGTTGGACCCCTTTTAGCCCGTTTTGGTAAAGGTTATATTCCTAAGCCCGGAGGTGATAAAATTGGTCGCAGAAGACTAGATACACATTTTGAAGGATTCATAAATCTAGGCGCCAAGTTTAGGTATAATACCGAAGATACGTTCTATGGTGTTGAAGCCAAAGAGTTAAAGGGTACAAACATGTTACTAGATGAGGCTTCTGTTACCGGAACTGCCAATATTGTAATGGCGGCTGTTTTAGCCAAGGGAAAGACCAGTATCTATAATGCAGCATGCGAACCCTATTTGCAACAGCTTTGTAAAATGCTGAACAGAATGGGAGCTAAGATAAGCGGCATTGGGTCTAATTATTTACATATTGAAGGCGTTAGTGAATTGAAAGGAACCGAGCATACTATGTTGCCCGATATGATAGAGATTGGGAGTTGGATCGGTCTGGCAGCCATTACCAGAAGTGAGCTGACCATTAAGAATGTCAGTTGGGACGATCTTGGGCAAATTCCGAATGTATTTAGAAAACTGGGAATTATTGTTGAACGAAAAGGAGACGATATTCATATACCAGAGCATAAGAACGGCTATGAAATACAAAATTATATTGATGGGTCCATATTGTCTGTTGCTGATGCTCCTTGGCCAGGATTTACTCCAGATTTGTTGAGTATTGTTTTAGTAGTTGCCACGCAGGCCAGAGGCGAAGTACTGGTGCATCAAAAAATGTTCGAGAGCCGTTTGTTCTTTGTAGATAAATTGTTGGATATGGGAGCTAAAATTATATTATGTGATCCTCATAGAGCAACCGTAATTGGTCATGATTTTAAATCGAACTTAAAAGCAACAACCATGACGTCGCCAGATATTAGAGCTGGAGTTTCACTGTTAATTGCAGCTTTATCTGCAGATGGTGTCTCTACCATTCATAATATTGAACAAATAGACAGAGGCTATGAAAATATTGACGAACGACTCCGAGCCATTGGAGCTAAGATTGAAAGACTGGATTAAGAAAAACTATTTAAGATAGTGCTGACTTGTAAGTCGTCAAACAGCGTTCTCTCGCATATTTATGATCGACTATTTGGGAAGGGTAGGTGAGTTCCTGATAGTTCGGAACCCATTTCTTAATGTATTGTTGATCTTTATCGAATTTTTGGATTTGAGTGGTGGGATTGAATATCCTGAAATAAGGAGCCGCATCAACACCACAACCTGCAACCCATTGCCAGTTCCCAACATTGCTGGCCATTTCGTAATCGTGCAATTTTTCTGCAAAATAAGCTTCGCCCCAACGCCAGTCAATTAATAAATGCTTGCATAAAAAACTGCCAACCAACATGCGCACTCTGTTGTGCATAAATCCAGTTTCATTGAGTTGTCGCATGCCTGCATCAACTAAAGGGTAACCTGTTTCACCTCGACACCATAGTTTAAATTCTTCCTCATTATTTCGCCATTCAATTCGGTCATATTGTGGTTTAAAACTATTGGAAACTGTTTGAGGAAAATGCCAGAGAATTTGCATGAAGAATTCCCGCCAGATCAATTCCTTTAAAAAAGTAATATTTTTAAACTTCGATGCTTTTCCTACAATCTGTCTAATACTAATTGTCCCGAAACGCAAATGCGGCCCAATCCTGGAAGTTGATTCCTTAGCCGGAAAATTTCTGGTTGACTCGTAATTATCAATTATATCATCATTCGTAGAATATTCTTCAACTGGAATCGAGGATTTCTCGAATCCTATATCTTTTAACGATAAAAAAGATAATTCTTTAGATTTAATCACATTATCGAGCAATTCTCCTGACGCATAAAACTTAATGCCTTCACTATTGAATTTTTCCAACCATTTTCTGGAGTAGGGTGTATACACCTTATACGGTAATCCATCGTCTTTTACAACCTCATCGCGCTCAAAGATTACCTGGTCTTTATACGATTTAAATAGGATTTTTTCTTGGCTTAGCAAAGATTCAATGTCCTTATCTCTGGAAATGGCATATGGTTCGTAATCATGGTTTGTGTATACTGCATTGACAGTATATTTTTCAAGCAGTTGTTTAAATATATGTATAGGCTTTCCGTGGAAGATCGATAAACTGCTACCATGATCATTCAGTTGATGATTGATCTGTTGTAATTGCTCATGAATAAAAGTAACACGAGCATCGTCTTTTGGTAATTTATCAAGTATATCTGTATCAAAAATAAATATCGGAAGAACTGGGTGATCAGAATTTAAGGCATGAAGTAAACCAACATTATCTTGTAACCTAAGATCACGACGAAACCAAAATACAGCAATCGATTTGTTCATTTTAGTATTTACCAAATAGCTCCTCTAATTTAGTCTTTCTGTAACTAAAGATCTCATCTAATTTAGGTTTTACTAAAATTGGATGTACTAACTGTCCTAGCCATCCTAAAGGAATTTTGTAATCAATAATATCCTCCATCTCAACACCACCTTCAATTTCCTTTATAAAATGTTTATGATGCCATAAAGAATAAGGTCCAAATCGTTGTTCGTCAACAAAATATTGCTTATCCCTAACATGCGTAATCTCTGTAACCCACTTTGTTTTAATTCCCATTACAGGAGTCACGACATATTGAATGATCTGCCCCGGAAACATAGGTCTGTCCGCACCGGAAAGGATATCAAAACTCATGTAATCTGGAGTGATGGTTTTCAAGTTGGCTGGATTTGATAAAAACTCCCATGCCTGATCTACACTGATAGGTAGATTTTGCTTTTTATGTAACGTAAATACCTTCATTCATTTAGTCTTTTTGCAAGACTTCTATTTGCATAAGGATCTTTTGAGCTTCAGCATATTTTTCATCACTTTTAGCTCTATCCACACTCGATAATTTGTGCCACTGGCTCATTAATTGCTCATACTCTTTTTGCAGAGTATCCAGTTTTGATTTTTTTCTAAAAATGCCTAACATGATTTTTATTTTAAATAATTAGTGATCTTAGAACTCATCGGTTTGGTAACCGATAAATAATAATCTATTAAATGTCCTTTTTCGTCAACCAGATACTTTTGGAAATTCCATTTTACAGAAGACGACTTGTTTCCGTTTATTTCTTTTTTGGTTAACCAAGCGTACAGCGGATGTTGTTTATCGCCTTTGACATCAATCTTTTCGGTCATTAAGAAATCAACGCCATAATTAACCTGACAGAATGATTGAATTTGATCCGCACTTCCTGGTTCCTGGCTTCCAAACTGATTGCAGGGCAAACCAATTACCACTAAATTGTCTTTGTATGTTTCATGGAGTTTCTGCAAGTCTTTATATTGACCGGTAAAACCACACTTTGAAGCTGTATTGACAAATAAAATTTTCTTTCCTTTAAATTCTGAGAGGTCAATGTTTTCTCCGGAAAGGCTACTTATTTCAATATCGTAAATACTTGTTTTGGGATCCTGCACTGAGGACTGAGATTTTCCAAATAATGGAAGAATTAAACACATAGTTAATATTTTTAAATTCATATTATTAAATTTTAAAAGTTACAATGCCGCAATCCATTTCAAAGATCTGACCTGATATGGATCCAGCTTTCTCTGACAGTAAAAAGTCTGCCATATCTGCTACTTCCTCCGGATTTAAGAATTTTTTCAAGGGATGACGTTCTGTTATATTTTCGATCATTTTTTCGTTTCTCAACAACTTTGATGCGAGTTCAGTATCTGTAACCGTTGGAGCAATCGCATTGATTCGTATTGATGGCGCTAACTCCGCACCTAAGGACTTAACCAGCCCTTCTACACCCGATTTTGCTGTTGCAATACTGGCATGAAAAGGCATTCCAAGCTTCGAGGCTACCGTACTGAATAGTAAGATGGAAGGCTTAGCACCATTCTTTAAAACTGGTAAATATTTCTGGATACTTTTTACCGCTCCCAAAACGTTAATTTCAAAATCTGATTTGAAATCGTCTAGGCTTAATCTTGTAATGGGTTTAAGATTGATACTTCCCGGACAATAAACCAAGGCATCTGCCGATTCTATATCAGGAAGATCATTTTCCAAAACATTACAACTGTGGTGTGTTAAATTTTTGTCTGAAAAATCAGGAGCAGTTCTGCTGATATTTATAACCTGATTGGAAGGCAACAATGTTTTTGCAATTGCTTTACCAATACCTTTACTGCCTCCTACAATTATTATCTTTTTCATATCGTTGTGAGAGGTCTTCCTTTTAATCGTTTTTCAATTCGTTGTTTCACTGCTGTCAATCGCTTCATTAGTTCCATGATATTCTGATCTTTTTCTTTTTTATATACTTCATTTAAACCCAAAATGAGAGCTTTTGCCTCTCTGGATGCTAAAACCCGTTCACTTGTATTTTTGAAAGACTGTTTACGGTTTTCAAATTCTTTCGCTTTTTCTATTATATTCATGGAATTAATCGTTTAAATAATTTTGTAATTCTGCAATTTTCGAAGGTGAATCGAAAAGTCCACCATAGTAAGCCGTTACCGTTGATGAAGTATCATCTTTAATTCCTCGTGAAGATACACATAAATGTTTAGCATCAATAATAACCGCGACACTGCTAGTTCCTAAAATTGACTTTAATTCCTCTGCAATCTGATTGGTTAATCGCTCTTGGACCTGCGGTCTTTTTGCATAATACTGAACTATACGGTTTAATTTTGAGAGACCTATCACTTTACCTGAAGACACATAAGCAACATGTGCCTTACCAATGATAGGTACAAAATGATGCTCGCAATTGGAGTAAAACGTTATGTTTTTTTCTACCAGCATCTGATTGTATCGATACTTATTATCGAATAAGGCCACCTTTGGTTTGTTTTCGGGATTCAATCCTGAAAATATTTCATCAATATACATCTTGGCTACTCGTTGAGGTGTTCCTTTTAATGAGTCATCATTAAGATCCAATCCCATAACATCCATAATTTCTTCAAACAGGATAGCTATTCTTTCTTTCTTTTCTTCATCGGACATTTTGAAAGCATCAGATTTCATAGGGGTTTGCAGGCCTGTATACAAATGATCATCTCCAATATCCTCGATCGTAAAACCGTTGAGTTTATGACCGTTTAATTTTGTTAATGTGTTATTTTTCATTTTCCTAGCAATTTTTATCGTTTTGACACTTTATTGTTTGATATAGATCGTTGTCTGCTACATTTAAAACGCGCTTCATTAAATGACCTTAACTTTTGATGTTTTGTTTTTCTTCCTTGTACTCGCTTTCGCCATAACCTGAAACTACTCGGTTTTAACTCTTTTCTCATAATTTCAATCACATCTTGCTCAGATAATTGAAATTGAAATTGTATGGCTTCGAAAGGTGTTCGGTCTTCCCATGCCATCTCAATGACTCGATCTATCTCTTGTCTGTTTTTATCATAATGCATACTGAAAATCGTATTGCATATCGTATTTTACTTTCTGATCCATCAGCTTATCGAAAAACCTTTTATTCTCTTTAAAGGTTTTATTGTTCTTAAAATGAATAAATCGTCCCTGAGCATGAATACTGGATCCATTTACCTTGTATATGACCAAATGATAATAAGGAATGACCCAGGCAAAATTTCTTAATCCTTTATTGATTCGTATTAATATGCCTTTCGGTCTTAGTTCAATATTTGCATAATTAATGTCTGATACTGTATTGATCAATAAGCCCATATTCGGACTAACTTCATCGACTATCAAGCGCTTGGAC
>JABDOZ010000145.1 GCA_013043005.1 Flavobacteriaceae bacterium
AATTACATCTGGGTTGGCACTTTCAAGCCAGTCAATAAACCCTTTATTTATGGCAGCGCGTATGCCATTTACGTTATAAGAAATTATTTTCATAGGGTGATTTCGTAGTTTCAGCTAAAATAAAAAAGTCCTGATTGAAAACAGGACAAATTATTTATTTTACAATGCCTTTCAAATAAAAAACATTAAACGGTGGGTCGGTGTTTGTCTCGACAATGATTGATTTTTCAATATATCCCTTCCTGTCCGGTTTGAAAACAACCTGAATTGAAGCATGTTCATTTAACCCAATATTAGTTTTTGTAAAATTTGTAGTTGTACATCCGCAACTTGAAGCTACTTCATATATTTTTAATGGGGTGGTAGAAGAGTTTTTTATAAAAAAAGAATGAACAATGCTATCTGAAATCGATATTTCCCCAAAGTCATATTCTTTATCACTTATTTCACTTTTTGCAATTTTCTTTGTGCCGTAATCACATGAAATGAAAAATGTGAGAGAAATCAGAGTAATAATTAATTCTCTACAATGTTTTATTTTCAATTTTTTCTAAAATATTATTAAAGTTAAACCTTCTTATATCAGAAGGATATGTAATTATTCCAGAATATCTTATACTATTTTGTTTATCAATAACAATAACTGTTGGAAAGGCTTTCCCTTTAAGCTTTAAAAAGTCTTCTTCAGTGCCTATAAGCACTGGAAATGAATAACCTTGTTTCTCAACAAATAAGAAAGGATCAAATCCCGTTTCTAAATCCCTTTTATGAGGAACATTAACCGAGAATACATTGTAATTCAATTTGTTTTGATCATAGAATTCTTGAAATTTCGGAAAATCTTTAATGCATTTTGCACATGCTGAATTCCAAAATTCTAGAATGGTTAATCTATTTTTTTTCGAGATTAAGTCCAGTATAACTGAATCTTTCGATATAATAGTAACACTTGGATCAACTTTAACATTTAGAAAACTCTTACTAAGTTTCATTTCCGAAAAGAAATATGGATACGCTGAATAAACTAAAAAGGATATTGCTATTGGAATAAAGACTTTTATCCCTAAATGCTTATTTAATAATATAAAATTAATGATGACCCCTAAGAGGATTGAAAAGCATAAAAAGATTGCGGTAACATTCTTAGCCGAAATCCCCACAATAAGATACATTAATAATATAGGTGTAACGATTATTAAATATTTAACAATTTTAATATTACGCTTGTCCTTAAGTTTTACAGTTAAAAAAGGAACAAATGAAAATAACAAAAAAAGAACTACAGATAAATAATTATAATCAACTCTGGATATGAAGAAAGGGGTAATAATAATACCTATCAATATAGCAATTGATAAGATACAAGTAGATAAGTATTTGTATTTACTTAAGTTCATTTAATCACAATTTCCATCGCAAGACCATAGCCACGCAAAGCCACAGCCCATTTGTTCGTAATTGCCTTCATCATCTTGAGGTTGATTACAAGCATATTGATCCGAGCATTCACCACTGGATTGAATCTCAACCCACGCACCATCTGACCCAATGTGAGCAACAGTTTTCTTTTTACACCCTACAATACTTCCAGCATGGCAAATACATTCATTAATTCGGTTATATGCTCCATCTGAAATTACATCACTTTTGAAAGAGGCTAGAGCTATATTTAAAATTTCAAGTTGTGAAAAATGTTTCTCAGCTTGTCCAATCCAATGGATAGCATAAATATTCTTGAAATATTCTTTTATATCTTTATTAGAATAAACTTCAGATGTAAAGTTAGATTTTAATTCATTAATTAATTCAATTTGAATATCATTCAATTCATTATTTTCAATAAATCTATCCATTATCATTATTCGAAACTTATGTTTTTCATTACTATTTAAAATATTAAATGCTGCTTTTTGAGAGGCTTCATCCATTGACTTCATTGCTTCAATTTTAGACATGTCAACAATTTGTTCTTCTATATCTAGCCCTTCATTATTACATGAGACTAATAAGAATCCTAGGCAAAATAAAACTAAATAATTTTTCATAATTCTTTGATGATTGGTTCATAATAATATATAAATATTACATTTTATATCAGAATTTACAACTTTTTATGTAAATAATTTCTTATATTTTATAATCTCAAATATGTTCACGAAAGATTTTAAGTCTAAAAAGAATAATTCTGAATGTTCGTAGTTTTACTGTAAATGAAAACTACGATTTACAGTCTGGCCTTTTTATTGGGTTTTTGGAGCTTCGCCCAAGAAATACCTTCTAATTACAGGACCAAGAAAGTAGCCGTTACTGATAGTATTGCAATAGATACCGTTAGCATCAATTCCAGCAACTTCCTAGTAAAGCGCTTGAATGGTTCTATAATGGATTCGACCTTGTATTCGGTAGATTTTGCGAAGGCCATCTTGAAAATCGATACTGACATTGAAGAAGATTCATTGATCGTCGAGTACTTGCGTTATCCAGATTTCTTGACGCGGAAATACTATCAATTAAGCAAGGATATCATAGTTGAGAATACAGATGACCTCAATACTCTTTATAAATTATCCCAACCCAATACACGATCACGCTTCACGCCGTTTGATGGATTGACCACATCGGGAAGCATTTCGCGTGGCGTAACAGTTGGCAATAACCAGAATTCGGTACTTAATAGTGAGCTAGACCTCCAGATATCCGGAAAGCTTAATGAAAAAGTCTCGCTTCGGGCCTCTATTCAAGATGCTAACATCCCATTGCAGGAGAGTGGTTATTCACAGCGATTGGACGAGTTCGATCAAGTATTCATTGAGCTTTTTAGTGATAATTGGCGTATTCGTGCTGGTGATGTCGATTTACGGAACAACGCTTCCTATTTTGCGAATTTTACCAAGAAAGTCCAAGGGCTTGAGGTCAGGGCGAATTTAGGACCCCTTGATGCCAAGACAGAGTTATTTGTGTCTGGGGCGTTGGTAAGGGGGCAATTCAGTAGGAGTCAGTTCACAGCACAAGAAGGCAACCAAGGGCCATATAAACTACAAGGACCAAATGGTGAACTTTTCGTTCTCATTATTTCAGGAAGCGAAACTGTTTATGTAAATGGGGTAGTTGTCCAGCGAGGGGAAAACAAGGATTATGTGATCGATTACAATGCTGGGGAAATCAGGTTCAATGCCACATATCCAATTACATCAGAAATGCGAATTACGGTCGATTATCAATTCAGTGATCGCAATTATTCGAGATTCATTGCCTTTGCTGGTGGGAATCACGAAAGTGAAAAACTTAGCATAGGAGCATCTGTTTACTCCGAGAATGATGCGAAGAACCAACCTTTGCAACAGAATCTATCTCCTGAGCTAGTACAGATCCTAGCCAATGCTGGCGATGACAGGTCGTTGATGGTTGCTCCTTCGGAAGTGCAAGAGGTGTTTTCGGAGAACAGGATTCTATATAAAAAGGAATTGATCAATGGAGTGGAAGCCTTCGTGTTCTCAAATGATCCAAATGATGAATTATACAGTCTACGTTTTACCTTAGTAGGTAACAATCAAGGCAATTATATATTAAGCACAACCAATGCCATCAGCAATATTTACGAATATGTAGCACCTATTTCTGGAGTACCTCAAGGCAATTACGAACCTATTGTTCAACTTGTTGCGCCAAACAAATTGCAGATCGCCGTTATAAACGGTAATTATCGACCAACCGAAAGCACCAATATAACTTTTGAAGCAGCCGGTAGTAAATATGATGAGAACTTGTTTTCGGACCTTGATGATATTGGCAATGACGGATTTGCCGGCACCATACAAGCCGAGCAATTCATCGTAAAATCCGATAGCCTGTGGAACCTCAAGGCGGCGATCAATGGAAATTTCATTGATAATACATTCAAGCCCATTGAGCAATTGTTCAATGCAGAATTCAATAGGGATTGGAATCTCGATACGCCATTAGGCGACCAAAGCTTGATAATAGGAGGGATCGACCTGTCACATAGTAAAAAGGGAATTGTCAATTACAATTTTGAGCATCTCAATTATTCCGAAAACTTCTCGGGTAACCGCCATGTGCTGAACGGCAATCTTATTTTAGGAAAATGGCATATTTACTCAAGGACAAGCTTACTTAATGCTTCCTCGAGCATTAATGAATCAGACTTCCTTAGGTCTTTCAATAGGGTAACTTACAGTTTTGACGGCAGTTGGGCAGGAACTAAATTAAGCATTGAAGACAACCAACAAACCGAAAAAGCAACCCAGCAACTAAC
>JABDOZ010000146.1 GCA_013043005.1 Flavobacteriaceae bacterium
TGTAATAATGAAGCCATTGAACAAGCTCCCGAAGAACAAGCCTGTGATAATGGGACATTTATTGGGGATATAACTCTCACAACTCAGCAAGAAATTGATGATTTTGGAGCGCTCTGCTATACCGCAATTGAGGGCACACTTAGGATTGGGATCACCGCGCCTTCTGACAGTGTTTCAGACATAAACAATTTGGCTGCTTTGTCTTCCTTGACTTCAATTTCAGATTATTTAATCATTTCATTGAATCCAGAATTGGAGAATTTAAATGGACTAAATAATCTCAATTCAATTCCACATATACAAATACACTTCAACGATTCATTACTTAATCTAACTGGATTTGACAGCTTACCAAGCGAGTTGTCAACACTATGGATTCTTGGCAATGACTCCATGATAGATTTAACAGGAATAGAAAGCGTGAATCACGTTACAACACAAATTGGAGTTCAGGGCAATAATAACCTGGAATCTGTATCGGGATTTGAAAATTTAACCCAGACTGGCACATATTTCTTTATTGGTGATAATCCAGAACTTACATCAATTGAAGCTTTGTCCAATTTAAATTCCTCAGGTCATTTATATTTTCTTGGTAATGATTCATTAGCATCATTAAATGGATTACAAAATTTGGAAATCCTTAATACTTTAATTTTATCAGGAAATCCTCTCATTACGAGCCTGGAGGTATTTTCAAATATAGATTCAATGGTGAATTTATCAATTAATGGAATGGTAGGATTGACCAGTTTACAGGGCTTGCACAATGTAACTCAAATAGAAAACCTCAATGGAGAAGGACTGTCAATTACCGGTAATGATTCATTAGTCAATTTAAATGGTCTTGAGTCTTTAACGTCTATTATGGGTCAGGTCTGGATAGCTTACAACGATAATCTTGAAACATTTCAAGGACTGAATAACCTAACAGAGGTGGAAACTATTAGAATAACAAATAATACAAATTTAGTCAGTCTGGAAGGACTTAATTCGTTGCAAGAAATTAGCTCTAACATTCATTTATTTTCTAATATCAATTTGAGCGATTTCTGCGCAATTCAAGATTTAATAACTAATGGTTCTTATGATCCCAGCTTATTTAATGTCCATAGTAATGCGTTCAATCCTTCTTTGCAAGATATAATTGACGGTAATTGCTCTCAATAGTATTTGACAAACAGCATACAACAACGTGTATAACCCAAGCTGGATTCATACCCCAAAAATTATTACCTTCAAATCATAATAATTTTTCGTGTAACTCTTGAGTTCGTGTTACCAGCTCAGGTCATACACGAGACCGTTGTGCTCAATTAAACCTAATTCAATGAAAACTAAAGTTATAATTGCCCTAGTAGCCCCTTTATTATTCTTTTCAGGTTTGATTGTTGGAAAGCATAATCCCCATAATATTGATAATGGAAAAATCCTTGGTCTCAATCATGTAGGTTTAAGGGTGGCCAATTTTGACAAAGCATTGGATTTTTATCAAAATGATCTTGGTTTCCCAATGATATACAAATTCGATAACGAACAAGGTAACCCTATATTCGCATATGTTCAGATCAATAAATCAACATTTATAGAATTGCTACCAGCTAGTGATGAGCATCCTGAAGGCATAGATCACTTCGGTTTAGAAACACACAACAATGAAGCAGTTGTTCGCGATTTTCATAGTTTGGGGATGGATTGTACAGAATCAACGGTGAGTCCTTTTACTCGCGTTAATATTGCCCATGCAATAGATCCAAACGGTATATATTTTGAAATAATCGAAGCAACTGAAGGCTCTGATTTAAAAAGAGTAATGGATAACTGGAGGGAGTAACAGAGCACAACAACGTGTATAGCCCACGGCGCTCTTTTCCTTATACCCAAAAATTAATTACCTTTCATTTAAATTAATTTTCGTGTAACCAGTGCGACGCAATTAGCGCCGCACGCCATACACGAGACCGTTGTAGGTAATATTTTGTAACATATTTACTAATTCAACTACCAACAGGTATGAAAAAATTAATTCTTATCAACGCAATAATTTGGGCAACCCTAATTCTTGCTTCTGCATATTTATTCAAGGACCATCCTAATTACAATTGGTTTTTTGGGATCTTACTTGTTGGCTTCACTTTCGTGAATAGCCTAATGGCAAAGCATGAGAAGCAGAATGCAAAAACAAGATGCAGCTGAGATATTTTGATGTTCTAACTCCACCTTCCCAAGGTTGTTTCTCATACAACCTACAACAACGTGTATAGCCCACGGCACTCTTTTCCACATACCCAAAAATTAATTACCTTTCAATTAAATTAATTTTCGTGTAACTAAT
>JABDOZ010000011.1 GCA_013043005.1 Flavobacteriaceae bacterium
GATCCGATCGTTTTAATTCACCTCAAATTAGAATAGCGAAAGGGGAAAAGTCATTAGATGAATTGGCTACTATTTTTGGAGCCCCTTTTGTCCTTTATACAAAGAATATTAAAAAATCATTTAGAAGCACCTGTTATAATTTGGGTGTGCCTATACTGTTATATGAAGGCGGGAAGTCGTTTCATATAGATTCTGTGGTGACAAATACCGGAGTTAATGGCTGTAAAAGACTGCTTAACCATTTAGGAATGCTTCAAAGTAAGTTTAAAGTTAGCAAGCCAAAAAAAAGATCGGTTTTTATAAGTGAAAGTAAATGGTTAAGGGCAAAGCATTCAGGAATGTTCAAGTCTTCAGTTGCATTAAATTCTGTTGTAAATAGAGGAGATGTAATAGGAAATATCACAGATCCCTATGGAAAGTTCAATCATTTTGTAAAATCAGAAAATTCAGGATATATTATTAATATTAATCAAGCTCCTATTGTATACCAAGGCGATGCGCTGTTCCATATTTCGACTAAACTGAAAGATTTCTAAATTAATATTAAAGCAATTTCCTTGGCTTCTTTTATAGGCCAACTGTCTTGCTGTAAAAAACTTTCTACTAAAGCACCTTCAAATAACAAGTATAATTTTGAAGCTAACTTTTCGGGTTGCTTTACTTCTAAGTTAGTTTTTACTAAATCAGTAATGAATTTTCTTAGAACAGTTTTATTCTTAAATATTTCTTCTTTAATTATTGTATTATTTTTAGGTAATTCTGCTAAAATATTATGATTCCAACTGCCTTTAAAATTTGAATCTCTGAATAATTCTCTTAAAAAATCGTAGAGAGCCAATACACGTACTTTTCCTTTTTGTTTACTGTTTAAAAAAACACTCAGTTTGTTGTAGAACTGTTCTTCTTTATGATTCAGATAAGCTAAGCAAAGCGCATCTTTTGTTTTAAAATGCATATAAAGGCTCGCTTTAGCCACATTAGCTTTTTCAATTACCTCATTAATTCCTGTATTGTTATATCCGTTTTGATAAAATAACTCTGATGCAGTTTCAATTAATCGGCTTTTTACTGGTTTATTTTTTTTCATAAAATAAAATTACAAAGCAACTTTTCATAAAACAGACTTGTCTGTTTTAGTTTTTAACAGATTTATCAACTGTTTCAATAGTAAAAAGATTCTTCGCTGAGCCTTTCTTGAGCAAAGTCGAAAGGCTCTGAATGACAAATCGAATGTCATTCAGAAGGAGACAACTTGTTGTCGACTGAAGAATCTATTTAAATGAAATACAAATAATAATTCAGTATTTAAGTAAAAGATTGCTTCACTTTGTTCGCAATGAGGAATTAGTATTAATTTTGAACTAAAATTTATGGGATGACCAAAATAGAATTGCGCAAGAAGTACAAGAAACTAAGAAGCAGTTTGTCTTCTAATGAAATAGTATTAAAGAGCATTGCAATTGCTAATAATTCTTTGAAACTACCTATTTGGAACAAAAATTTTTACCATCTTTTTTTATCAATTATAGAACATAATGAAGTTGATACAGGACCTCTACTTAGTGTTTTGTCAGGAAAGGATAAAAATATTGTGCTGTCTAAAAGTGATTTTAAAACTCAAACAATGGATCATTTTTTACTAACGGACAGTACAATAATTCAAAAAAATAAATGGAACATTCCTGAACCGGTAAATGGAATCGCTATCCCCTCAAATAATATAGATGTAGTTTTTGTTCCTCTGTTGGCTTTTGATGAAGAAGGTAACAGGGTAGGCTATGGCAAAGGATTTTATGATATATTTTTAAGTGAATGCAAACCAGAAATTGTTAAAATAGGATTATCCTTTTTTGAGGTTGAAGAACAAATTCTAGACACTAATAAAAATGATATCGCTTTAGATTTCTGCGTAACACCAAATAGAACCTATAATTTTTAGTTATTTTTCTTTGGAAAAACTTTTCGGTTAAAAACTATTAACATAATAAAACCTGTGCTTATTGCCATATCAGCAATATTAAATACAGGTTCAAAAAATGTAAAGTAATCTCCACCCACAAATGGCACCCATTCGGGTAAAAATCCTTTCCAAATGGGGAAGTAAAGCATATCGACAACATTCCCATGTAAGAAAGTATCATAGCCGCCTTCAGGAGGAAACAACCGGGCTATCTGACCGATGCTGTCATTGAAAATAACACCATAAAAAACCGAATCTATTATATTTCCCATTGCACCTGCAAATATTAAAGCAATTGAAATAATGAGTAGTTTGGGTCCTTTGGTCTTAATAGTTCTGACTAACCAATATCCAATGCCAAAAATGGCAACAATCCTGAATAGAGTTAGTATCACTTTTGCTGTTCTTTCTGATATCAGATTTGTGAAGTCACTTAACTTAGTTCCCCAGGCCATTCCACTATTTTCTACAAATAGAATTTTAAACCAATTAAATACCTCAATATCATCACCTAATGCAAAATGAGTTTTGACATAATATTTACTTGCTTGATCTGCAATTAAAATGATGAATATTAATAAAGAAGCTCTTCTTAGGGACATGTATTGGTTGTTAACTAAATAAAAAACGTCTCAATATAGCAATATCGAGACGTTAATTTTTACAGGAAGTAAAATTTATTTTTGCATATTTTTTGCTTCAATGCTCAATGTGGCATGTGGTACTAATTTTAAACGTTCTTTCTGAATTAATTTACCAGTAACTCTACAAACACCATAGGTTTTGTTCTCTATTCTGATAAGCGCATTCTTAAGATCACGAATAAATTTCTCTTGTCTAATTGCCAATTGCGAATTCGCTTCTTTACTCATAGTTTCACTGCCTTCTTCGAATGCCTTAAATGTTGGGGCAGTATCATCTGTTCCATTGTTATGGTCATTCATGTAAGCGCTCTTGATAAGTTCCAGATCATGCTGAGCCTTCTCTATTTTTTCTGTGATTAGCATTTTAAATTCTGCCAATTCTTTGTCTGAATATCTGTTATTTGTATCCACTTTCATAATTTAATGTTTTTGTATAAACAATTTGGTATTTACATCATCAAAGGCAATATCTATACCATTGTTTACTAGGTCCATAATTTTAAGTTCTTCAGTTAATGTTTCAGCCTTTATGTAATCCATATTGGTTTGAACAGCATTAACTATTTTTTCGTTTTTTTGGAGCATCACATCAATGCGGTCTGTGACTTCAAAACCTGAATCTTTACGTAAATTCTGAATGCGATTAACGAGCTCACGAGCAATCCCTTCTTTTCGTAAATCTTCTGTAATGGTTACATCTAATGCAACCGTAAGTCCGCCTTCGTTTGCGACAAGCCAACCCTCAATATCTTGAGATGTAATTTCCACATCTTCAAGCTGTAATTTAATATTTTTTCCGTTAATTTCAACGTCAAAATTGCCATTTTGCTCGATTTTTTTAATGTCTTCTGATGAAAAGCTACTTATTGCATTGGCAATAAGCTTCATATCTTTCCCAAACCGAGGACCTAATACCTTAAAATTAGGCTTAATTTGTTTAACCAAAATATCTGAAGCATCCTCTAAAAGTTCGATATCTTTTACATTCACTTCATGTTTTATTAGGTCTGAGACAGCCAAAATCTCTGATTTCTGCTGACTGCTTTCAACAGGTATCATAATTTTATGTAATGGCTGACGCACTTTAATTTTCTCTTTAGCTCTTAACGACAATACTAGTGAGGATATTGTTTGAGCATTTTCCATTTTGCGTTCCAAGACTTTGTCTACTGCACTTGCATTATAAACAGGAAATTCAGCGAGATGTATGCTCTCATATGATTCTTTATTAGTAACAGTATTTAAATCTTGATACAATCTCTCCATGAAAAATGGCGCAATTGGTGCTCCTAATTTTGCAATGGTCAATAAACACGTATATAATGTTTGATAAGCTGAGATCTTGTCACTTTGATAATCACCTTTCCAAAAACGCCTTCTGCTTAAACGCACAAACCAATTACTCAGGTAATCCTGTGTAAAGTCAGAAATTACCCTGGCAGCTTTTGTTGGTTCATAATCAGAATAAAAATCGTCGACCTTTTTAATAAGTGTATGTAATTCTGATAATATCCAACGATCAATTTCTGGTCTCTCGTTTAATGGAATATCTTTTTCAGAGTAATCAAACTTATCAATATTCACGTATAGTGCAAAGAATGAATAGGTATTGTAAAGTGTCCCAAAGAATTTACGTTTTACCTCTTCAATTCCATCTAGATCAAATTTTAAATTATCCCAAGGATTGGCATTGCTAATTAAATACCATCGGGTCGCATCAGGACCATATTTGCTTAGTGTTTCAAAAGGATCTACTGCATTACCCAATCGCTTGGACATTTTCTGCCCATTTTTATCCAGAACCAATCCATTAGAAACAACATTTTTGTAGGCTACTGAGTCAAATACTAAAGAACTAATAGCATGCATTGTATAAAACCAGCCTCTTGTTTGATCGACCCCTTCAGCAATTAAATCTGCTGGAAAAAACTTATGGTCATCAATCAATTCATTATTCTCAAAAGGATAGTGCCATTGGGCAAAAGGCATAGATCCTGAATCAAACCATACATCGATAAGGTCTGCTTCACGTTTCATTGGTTTGCCGGATGGCGATACTAATACAATTTTATCAACAATATTTTTGTGTAGATCTATTTTGCTATAGTTCTCTTCAGAATTGTTGCCAACTTCGAAAGAAGCAAAAATATCTTCTTTCATAAATCCAGACTTTACAGCTTTATGCATCTCAGCTTTTAATTCTTTAACAGAACCAATACAGATTTCTTCTTTGCTATCTTCAGTTCTCCAGATAGGAAGTGGAGTTCCCCAAAAACGAGAACGTGATAAATTCCAGTCATTTGCATTTGCTAACCAGTTTCCAAATCGACCAGTTCCGGTAGATTTTGGTTTCCAGTTAATAGTTTCATTAAGATCAAACATTCTATCTCTTTTTTCGGTAACCTTGATAAACCACGAATCCATAGGGTAGTATAAAATTGGTTTATCTGTTCTCCAGCAATTTGGATAGCTGTGTTTGTATTTTTCAACCTTAAAGGCTTTATTTTCTTCTTTTAATTTTATTGCCAATTCAACATCAACAGAACGGTTTGGAGCTTCGCCATCTTTATAATATTCATTTTTGACATACTTCCCCGAATGTTCTTTCATTTCCGGTCTAAACCGACCTTGAAGGTCTACCAGTGGCACTAAGTTGCCATTTTCATCCTTGACCAACATTGGTGGGACTTCAGGTTTAGCTTGTTTAGCCACCAATGCGTCATCTGCACCAAAAGTAGGAGCCGTATGCACTATTCCTGTACCGTCTTCTGTTGTTACAAAATCACCTGCAATGACCCTAAATGCGTTTTCTGGATTGTCATTAGGTTGGGCATAAGGCAACAATTGCTCATAAGTTATACCCAACAGATATTTTCCTTTGAATTCCTTTAAAACCTGATATGGAATCTTTTTATCTTCTGGTTTGTAATTATTTAAATCAGACTTAGATTCTGCTTTGATGAATCTTCCATCAAATTGGTAGTCAACCAGATTCTTAGCTAAAATCACTTTAATAGGCTCAAAAGTATATTGATTATAAGTCTGAACCAGAACATATTCAATCTTTTTACCTACTGTTAATGCGGTATTACTTGGTAAGGTCCATGGTGTTGTTGTCCATGCCAATAGAAAAATAGTTCCCTCGTTTTTTAAAAAATCTGGTAATGAAACCTGATTTGCCTTAAATTGTGCCACTGCTGTAGTATCAGTAATATCCTGATAGGTTCCAGGTTGGTTTAATTCATGCGAACTTAAACCGGTTCCAGCTTTAGGCGAATAAGGTTGAATGGTATAACCTTTATACAGTAAATTCTTGTCATAGATCTGTTTCAATAACCACCATACCGTTTCCATGTATTTTGGTTTGAAGGTAATATATGGATCATCCATATCCACCCAATATCCCATTTTTTGGGTCAGATCATTCCAAACGTCTGTATAACGCATAACAGCTTTTTTACAAGCCTCGTTATACGCTTCAATCGATATTTTTTTCCCTATATCTTCTTTAGTAATACCAAGTTCCTGTTCTACTCCCAATTCTATTGGTAAACCATGTGTGTCCCATCCAGCTTTTCTTTTTACCTGGAATCCTTTCATGGTTTTATATCTCGGAAATATATCTTTTATAGTTCTGGATAAAACATGATGTACACCTGGAAGTCCGTTTGCAGATGGTGGACCTTCGTAAAATACGTAGGGAGCTTTGCCTTCACGAGTGGAAACGCTTTTTTCAAAGATACCATTAGCCTGCCAATTTTTAAGAATGTCATCGGCAACTTTTGGTAAATCAAGTCCTTTGTACTCAGGAAACATAGTGCTTATTTTTCTGGTATTACAATTAAGTTTGCAAAATTAATGATTTCTAGTTAAAAGGATGAATTTAAATATAAAAAAAAGCCAAAACAGATGTTTTGGCCTTTCCCAATTAGTATTAATTAATCCCCATCAATTAATAACAATTTTTTTGTCTATTGATATATTGTTTTCAGTTTGTATACTTACGATGTAAACCCCACTGTTTAAGTTAGCTATATCAATACCATTTTCTAAAGTTTGGTTGTTTGTAGTATTATATGTTCTAACACTCTGACCCAACATATTAGTTACGTTTAGTTTTTTAGCTTGATCGGTCAAGGCTTTAACATATAGTTTGTCTTCTGTTTGATTCACATAGATCAACGTGTTATCTATTGCAAATTCTTCGTTAG
>JABDOZ010000148.1 GCA_013043005.1 Flavobacteriaceae bacterium
GTTAGAATAGGCCCAGGCTGCAAATCCTATAAAAACTACAGCAACAAAAAAGTGTAAAAACATAAACATGGTCCATACAGTTGGATTGGGTCCGAATAGGCCATGGAGCAAGCTGGATTTTTCATCTACCTCATTAATTTCCAGATGCAATTGTGGAGACCAGAAATGCTGTTTCGCTTTAGGAAACCGAATAAAAACATGATCGTCAACCCGACTTATTATAAAATCGGTTTGAGATTTTTTAGCAGCATCAAATGTTTTTAAAGCATCCTCATTGCTTCTGTTCAATTCTATTTTAAAGCGAGGTCTAAGTACAACCTCATTACTTAATGGCATCGACACTTCTTTTTAACGATAGTAAAATACTATTTTTTTCAGATAGTAAACACTACCTTTGCAAACAATTTAAAAATTAATGAGTAGTATAGTAGCCATAGTAGGGAGGCCAAATGTTGGTAAATCAACATTTTTTAATCGATTAATTCAAAGAAGAGAAGCGATTGTGGATGCCGTAAGCGGTGTGACCAGAGACAGGCACTATGGTAAAAGTGACTGGAATGGAAAAGAATTTTCATTGATCGATACCGGAGGTTATGTGGTTGGCAGTGACGATATTTTTGAAGCCGAGATAGACAAACAGGTCGAGTTAGCCATAGATGAGGCTGATGCAATCATATTCATGGTAAATGTGGAAGATGGTGTTACCGGAATGGATCAGGATGTTGCCAAATTACTTCGTAAAGTTGATAAACCTGTTTTTTTAGTAGTCAATAAGGTTGATAATTCTAAACGTGACGAAGATGCGGTTGAGTTTTATGCTTTAGGACTAGGAGATTATTATTCAATAGCAAGTATAAACGGTAGTGGAACGGGTGATCTTTTAGATGCTTTGGTTGAGGCCTTACCGGAAAAGGAGGAAGTTGAAGAAAAAGAACTACCAAGATTTGCGGTTGTTGGTCGTCCCAATGCAGGCAAATCCTCGTTTATTAATGCCCTTATAGGTGAAGACCGATATATTGTAACTGATATTGCCGGAACCACTCGTGATTCTATAGATACCAAATACAATCGTTTTGGATTTGAATTCAATTTGGTCGATACGGCCGGTATTAGAAGAAAATCGAAAGTTAAAGAAGATCTGGAGTTCTATTCGGTGATGAGAAGTGTTCGCGCCATAGAACACAGTGATGTTTGCATATTACTGGTTGATGCAACCCGAGGTTTTGATGGGCAGGTCCAGAATATCTTTTGGCTGGCAGAGCGAAACAGAAAGGGAATCGTCATTCTGGTAAATAAATGGGACCTTGTTGAAAAAGACCACAAGACAACAAAGGAATTTGAAAAAGTGATCAGGAAACAGATTGAGCCATTTACAGATGTACCTATTGTTTTCATTTCTGCCATAACCAAACAACGTATTTTCAAGGCGATTGAAACAGCGGTTGAGGTCTATAAAAACCGATCTAAACGAATTAAGACGAGTCATTTAAATGACGTTTTATTGCCTGAAATAGAAAGTAGACCTCCGCCTGCGTATAAAGGCAAGTATGTTAAGATCAAGTACATCATGCAATTACCGACACCGCAACCACAATTTGCATTCTTTTGTAATTTACCACAATATGTTAAGGAACCTTACAAACGATTTTTAGAGAATAAATTACGCGATCATTTTGATTTTCATGGTGTGCCAATTAGCGTTTATATGCGGAAAAAGTAATTATTTTTTTAACTCAATGAATTCGTAGGTGTTGTCCGTTAAATTAAGTATAACACGATAATTTCCGGCTTCAGGAATAGTAATATCGCCACCATGATCTATAGCCTTCCCTTCAGGAAATGAATTTCCTCCCCAATTTATTGCCCAACTATCTCTGCATCTAAATTTTACTTTTCCTTGTTTTAAATACATTTCAATTTCCCATATACTTTTTTCTTCATCTGTTAAGGTCATAGGAGTAGATTTGGCACCAACATCATCAAAACCATTTATAGAAGTCCCAATAATTCCAATATCTTGATACAACAATTTCACTTCTGGATGATATCGTTTAATAAGACCAAGCATTGCCACAGCATCATTTTGAAGTTCTTTAAGATCCAATACTTTTAAAGAAACTAATGTATGTTGAGTTTTTAATAAAGTTCTGAAACTTTGATCCTTAAGTAGGTTTTTTGATGATGATATTTCTTTGCTACTATAATGTGTGCTATCTCCAATAAATCCTTTCATCGGATTTTTATAGTCAAAAGCTGGACTAAAAATATTATTATTTAGAAAAACTTCATTAATTGCACCATCAATATTAAAGGCAAGATCAATATTTTCAGTCATCAGGACACCATACCCCATAAGTTGCTTTGCAAGATAATTCTGCTTTTCGTTTCCTGGATTATATTCTAAATTTTGAAGAATTTGTGTAGTCTCAGAAAAGTGTTGATTAAGTTTTGTCAAGGTTGTAGACCACAGTCCCATTGGTAATATCTCTTCAGGAATAGTATCGTTGAGTTCTAATAAAAGGTCCATAGTATTAACCATTTGCTCTGTTAAACTGACCATTGCTTCAAATTGTGACGCGTCGTCTGTAATTGTATTGTATAATTGCTCTAAAGTGACTTTAAAAAGTGCTTCTTTTTTTCTTTTTTCATTCCAGATCTGGAGTTGTAAAGCAAAGAAAATACCTAACATTATAATCACTACTTCACCAAAAGCATACTTAAAATAATTTCGGAATTTATTTTCTTTTACAAGTTGCCTGCGAATAATACGAAAGAAGTTAATCATGACAATTTACTCTAAAGTAGTCAAGATTAGTAGAGTTGGGTTTTAGAAAATAAATGACATTTTAAGTATTGTTTACCATCCGCCAGAAGCACCGCCACCACCGAAACTTCCACCTCCAAAGCCACCTCCAAAGCCGCCGCCAGAAGAACTGCCGCCACTCCATCCGCCAAAACCTCCAGATTTTCTTCCGAAACGACCTTTACCCATTTTACTTAAAATAATCGCTTCCAGAATATCATTCTTATTAGAACGATAGCGTCTGCTGCCACCTCCACCACCTTTGCTTTTGGCTATCGCAATTATGAAAATTATGAAAATTATGATTAAGAATATAATTACAATAACAGGAAAATCGCTTGAATCAGATTGCCGAGTGCCTTGATATTCGCCAGATAATACTTTAAAAATAGTGTCAGATCCGTTGTTAAGTCCACCATAATAATCGTTTTGCTTAAAAAAGGGGATAATGTCACTATTAATAATTCTGCTGCACATTCTGTCCGTTAGCAAATGCTCAACACCAAACCCCGTACTTATGTTGATCTTTCTGTCGTCTTTTGCAAGTAAAATGAAAACGCCGTTATCCTCTTTGGCTTGACCAATGCCCCATTCTTCTGCCCAATTAGTAGCTAAATAATTAATGTATTCGCCTTCTGTGGAACTAATAATTGCCAGAACTATTTGTGTAGACGTCGTATCAGAGTATTTAACAAGTTTTTGTTCTAAGTTACTTTTCTGTGTAGGAGACAAGAGGTTTATATAATCATAAACACTGGTTTGAAAATCTGGTTTTTCCGGAATTTCAAATTGAGCATTAACAGTGAATAAAAAGCTGCTAAACAGACTTACACATAAAATTAGTATGTAATTTCTACTGATCATTTAGCCCTTTGAAACATTATCAGGTAACTCATTTTTATCGAAATGTTCCCACGGGAAGTGTTTTTCCAGTTGTTTTCCTGCATTCAAAATACCTTCAGTTAATCCTTTTGTGTAGTTTCCAGATTTAAAATGAGAAACCATTATGTCCTTTGTTGAATTCCAAAAATCAGAGGGTACTACATCGTTGATTCCTTTATCTCCATAAATGACAAAATTTCTATCATTTATAGCCACATAAATCAATACGCCATTTTGAAGTTTCGTATTATCCATTTTCAGCAAATGAAAAACCTCCAAAGCACGATCATAAATATCGCCTTCAGCACTTCGTTCCAAATGCACTCGAATTTCACCAGATGTATTTTGTTCTGCTCGGCGAATGGCGTCGATGATCTCTTGTTCCTCCTTGTCAGATAAGAAATCTTCTAAATTAGGCATGTCAATATGATTTTACGATTTTATTTAAAATCGAATTCTATATCAGGAGCTTTTTCTGAACCTGGATCAGATTTGTAACGTGGCATTTCTTTAAAGCCAAATAAACCTGCTAAAAGTTTACCCGGGAACTTTGTGGTGTGAATATCATAAGTGTTGACAGCTTCGTTAAACCGGTCTCTGGCTACATTTATTCTATTTTCGGTGCCTTCTAACTGGTTTTGAAGGTCCATGAAATTCTGATTGGCCTTTAATTCAGGATAGGCTTCAACAGTCACTAATAATCTTGATAAGGCACCTCCTAAGCCACTTTGTGCTTCCTGATAAGCAGCCATAGCTTCCGGGGTTAGATTTGTTGGATCAATAGTTGTAGATGTTGCTTTCGCGCGTGCTTCGATAACATCAGTAAGTGTGCTTTTCTCAAAATCTGCAGCGCCTTGAACCGTTTTTACAAGATTGCCAATTAGGTCATTTCGTCTTTGATAAGTGCTTTCTACATTAGACCAGGCTGTTTTTGCGTTAGCCTCATATTCTACTGCAGTATTATTAAAACTTACTGCCCAATTGTAAATTCCAAATGCAATTACAGCAATAATAATTAATGGAATAAGCCATTTTTTCATATCGATAGATAGTTTAAAGTTGTTCTTTTATTTTTTTGAGTTGACTTTTTATTGACTCTAATTTACGAATTATCTCAAAATTACTGAGTGCTTTTTGCCTTTCTTCTTTCAAATGAATTTTAGCGCCTTCCAGAGTGAAACCGCGTTCTTTAACAAGGTGATAAATGAATTGAAGGTTTTTTATATCTTCTGGCGTGAATTTTCTATTGCCCTTGGCATTTTTTTTGGGTTTTAAAACATCAAATTCCTTTTCCCAGAATCTGATTAAAGAGGCATTCACTTTAAATGCTTTGGCAACCTCTCCAATGCTGTAATATCGTTTTTCGGGTATATCAATATGCATATTAGTCTAAAGATTGATTTTCAACAGATGCACGTTGGAGCAATTCGTCAAATTCTTCAGCCGATAAGCTTCCATAATAGAAGTTTAGAGGGTTAATACGTTCCTTATCCTTAAAGATCTCATAGTGAAGATGCGGCGCTTGCGAACGACCAGTGCTACCCACAAACCCAATGATGTCTCCTCGTTTTACTTTTTGATTTTTCTTTACATTGTATTTATACAAATGCGCATATAAACTAATATAACCATACCCATGGTCAATTCTTATATGCTTGCCGTATCCTGCAGCTCTGTTATCAGCTCTGGTGACAACACCATCTCCTGTTGCGTAGATCGGAGTTCCTCTGGGTGAGGTAAAATCCATTCCATAATGGAACTTCCTTACTTTAGTAAAAGGATCACTTCTATATCCAAACCCTGATGCCATGCGCTTTAGATCTTCATTTTTTACTGGTTGAATGGCTGGAATTGTTGCAAGAAATTTTTCCTTGTCTTCTGCCAAGTTTGCAATTTCATCCAATGATTTTGATTGAACAACAATTTGCTTTTGCAAAACATCCATTCTTTTATTAGACTCGATGATCAATTTAGAGTTATCAAAGCCTTCTAAATCCCTATATCTGTTAATTCCACCAAAACCGGCTCTTCGTTGTTCTTCCGGAATTGGATTCGCCTCAAAATACAACCTGTAAATATTGTTATCACGTTCCTCAACATTTGTTAAAACTTTTTCAGCTTCATCCATTTTTTTATTTAACAGCCCATATTGCAACTCCATGTTTTGTAACTCTCTTTTAAGCGCTTTTTCCTTAGGAGATTCAACATATTGATTGGCTATAAAAATAAATAGAAAGGCAAACATTGCAGAAGCGAAAAGGAATAAGGCTGCAAACTTAATTGTGTTCCTTTTTTTACGCTCTATTTTTCGGTAAGAGAGGGTTTCAGAATCGTAATAATATTTTATCTTACTCATTAAATTTATCTATTTTTGCTGCTAAAGTAATAATCCATTCTTTAGCTAAAATGCTTTGCAAACGAACAAACCTACAAAAATATTATCAGAATTATTTACGATAATAATCACAAATTTGGTTTACATAATGCAAAAATTAAAATAGCTTTGTGAGGTAAATATAAAAAAATTGTTTCGCATTAAAGGATAATTAAACCCGCTAATCTTATTTATGAAGTCTCAAGAGGTCCGTTCAAAATTTTTAGATTTTTTTAAAAACAAGAAACATAAAATTGTGGCTTCTGCTCCTATGGTGTTAAAAGATGACCCTTCCTTAATGTTCGTTAATTCAGGGATGGCACCGTTTAAAGAGTATTTTTTAGGTAATACAGAACCAAAGAATAGTAGAATAGCAGATACTCAAAAATGCCTGCGTGTTTCCGGAAAGCACAATGATCTAGAAGAGGTTGGTTATGATACCTATCATCATACTCTTTTTGAGATGTTGGGTAACTGGAGTTTTGGTGATTATTTTAAAAAGGAAGCAATTTACTGGGCTTGGGAATTGTTGACTGATGTTTACGGAATAGATAAAGATATTTTATACGTTACGGTTTTTGAGGGTGATAAGGGAGATAATGTAGCCATGGACCAGGAAGCATATGATTTTTGGAAGGAAATTTTGCCGGAAGATCGGATCCTGATGGGCAATAAAACCGATAATTTTTGGGAGATGGGTGAACAAGGTCCCTGCGGTCCTTGCAGTGAGATTCATGTAGATATTCGTTCAAAGGAAGAACGATCTAAAATTCCCGGTAGAGAATTGATAAACAAAGACCATCCGCAAGTGGTTGAAATATGGAATTTGGTTTTCATTCAGTACAACCGAAAAGCTGATGCCTCTTTAGAGAATTTACCAAGTAAGCACATAGATACAGGAATGGGTTTTGAACGCTTGTGCATGGTATTACAAGGTGTTCAAAGTAATTACGACACGGATGTATTTACACCAATTATAAGAGAGGTTGAAACGATTACAAATACTAAATATGGCGAGGATGAAAAGCAAGATGTAGCAATTAGGGTTATTGCAGACCACATTCGTGCGGTGGCATTCTCTATTGCTGATGGTCAATTGCCTAGCAACACAGGAGCTGGTTATGTGATTAGACGAATTTTGCGTCGTGCTGTGCGTTATGGATTTACCTTTTTAAATAAAAAAGAGCCATTTATATTCAGATTGGTGGATATTTTAGCCAAGAAAATGGGCACCGCTTTTCCAGAACTTAAAAGCCAAAAACAACTTATTGAAAATGTTATAAAGGAAGAGGAAGCCTCCTTTTTAAGGACATTGGATCAAGGTTTGGTATTATTGAATAGAATTGTGGAGGAACGAAAATCAGATACGATCTCCGGCGAAAAAGTTTTTGAACTATATGATACCTACGGCTTTCCAATTGACCTAACAGCACTTATTTTATCAGAAAAAGGTCTGAAACTTAATGAAGAAGGATTCAATAAGGAATTACAAAAACAGAAAGACCGATCACGATCGGCCAGTGAGATGTCTACTGATGACTGGACAGTTTTAATTGATGACGCAGAACAGGAGTTTATTGGCTATGACGTACTTGAAGCACATGTAAAAATAACCAGGTATCGCAAAGTGACCTCAAAAAAAGAGGGCGATATGTATCAATTAGTATTCAATATTACACCTTTTTATGCTGAAGGTGGTGGTCAAGTTGGAGACAAAGGTTATTTGGAAGATGCTCATGGCGATGTGGTCTATATTGTAGACACAAAAAAGGAAAACAATATTATTATTCATTTCACCAAAAACCTTCCAAAGCATTTAGTCGAGACCTTTAAGGCAGTTGTTGATGCCAAACAGCGTTACAGAACGATGTGTAATCATACGGCAACACATTTATTGCATCAAGCATTGAGAGAGGTATTAGGCGATCATGTGGAGCAAAAAGGCTCTGCTGTACATTCAAAATCCCTTCGCTTTGATTTTTCTCATTTCTCAAAATTGACTGTTGAAGAATTGCGTGATGTGGAAAACTTTGTTAATTCAAGAATAGAAGGCAAATTACCTTTACAGGAAAATAGAAGTACATCAATGCAACAAGCCATTGATGAAGGTGCAATGGCATTGTTTGGAGAGAAGTATGGCGATACAGTTCGTACCATTCGTTTTGGTCAATCCATTGAATTGTGTGGAGGCACTCATGTACAAAACACAGCCGATATCTGGCATTTTAAAATTGTGTCGGAAAGTGCTATCGCTGCCGGAATACGTCGTATTGAAGCCATTACAAACGATGCTGTAAAGGATTTCTACTTTGAAAACAATAGAGCATATTTTGAAATGAGAGATTTGCTCAATAATGCAAAAGATCCTGTTGAAGCACTGCAAGCCTTGCAAGAGGAAAATTCCAGTTTAAAGAAACAAATTGACTCATTGTTAAAGGATAAAGCTAAAAACCTAAAAGGTGATCTTAAGAACGAATTCCAGGATATAAATGGAATTAACTTTTTAGCTAAAAAAGTAGAGCTGGATGCTTCAGGCATGAAGGATCTGTGCTTTGATTTAGGAAATGAATATTCCAATCTTTTTATTCTATTAGGAGCTGAACAAAATGGAAAGGCCTTATTGTCCTGTTATGTTTCTAAAGAATTGGTTTCCAAAAAAAACCTGAACGCTGGACAAGTAGTTCGAGAACTTGGAAAACATATCCAAGGTGGAGGAGGAGGTCAACCTTTCTTCGCTACTGCTGGCGGAAAAAATCCTGAAGGAATTGATAAGGCATTGAATGAAGCGAAGAAATATTTAAAATAGATTGAAACTCCAGACTAAAATACCACTTAAAAAGCAACCACATGCGCAAATAGATTATACATCTAAAATTTTGCTTTTAGGTTCTTGCTTTTCAGAAAATATTGGAGAAAAATTCAACTATTTTAAATTCCAGTCTAAACGAAATCCATTCGGAATTTTATATCATCCAAATGCCATTGAGAATCTTATTCTTAATTCAATTAATGACAAAGAATATGATGAATCAGATGTGTTTTATCATAATGAACGTTGGCATTGCTTTGATGCACATTCAGATTTAAGCAGTGGCGCAAAAGAAGAGTTATTGAAAAACTTAAATCGTAGTAGTAAATCAACAAGTAAGTCGATTAAAGAAGCAACACATATAATCATAACTTTAGGCACAGCCTGGGCTTACAGATTTATTGAAACCGACACGATTGTTGCAAATTGTCATAAAATTCCACAGAAGAAGTTTTTGAAGCAAATACAATCGGTGAGAGCTATAATTGAATCTCTGGAAGCCATAATAGATTTGATAAAATCTGTCAATCCGAAAGTGTCAATAGTATTTACCGTTTCTCCGGTTAGACATTTAAAAGATGGTTTTGTTGAGAATACCCAAAGTAAATCACATTTAATTTCAGCCGTACATCAAGTTGTGGAACCGAGACATAAAATTCATTACTTTCCATCCTTTGAGATCATGATGGATGAATTACGAGATTATCGGTATTATGCTGAAGATATGCTGCATCCTAATAAAACTGCAATTGATTATATTTGGGAGCGGTTTCAATCGGTTTGGATCTCATCAGATTCTATTGATACTATGAATGAAGTTGATACAGTTCAAAAAGCCATCAACCATGAAGCTTTTAACCCTAAAAGCATTAAGCACAAAGCGTTTCTCGATCAGTTAGAACAAAAGAAAGTAAATCTTCATAACCAATATGAGCATATAGTATTTTAATTGTGATTTATCTAGTTTATTGGTTTCTAATCGAAAAAATGATTCCGTTTAGTCTTTTATTAATTACATTAGTAATGCTATTAATCAATTTTTAGAAAAAGCATCAATAATTCATAAAGCTTGTTTACAAGATCATTGATATTGATGCTTTTTTGATTCCCTTAAACTTTAATTCTTATCAGATTTTCCAGATTCACTACTACTAGATTTCTCAAACAATTTTTATAACTTTCCAAAAACTTTGAGTATGAAAAAAATTCTTTTTGGAGTAATCATTACTTTGATAATCCTTTTTAGTTTTAAATACTGTGATGACTCAAAGGAAAATAAAGTAGAGCTTCAGGAAAGTTCAGCATTAATTCAACAACAAATTAAAAATGTTGGAAAATTAGTTGTTACCGAAGGCCATTTTAGTGAAGTCTTTAATTACAAAAACTCAAAGGAGATATTCGGCGAGTATTTTACATCAGAAAAGAAGGCATTGGTCGTGGTTAATGCAGAGGTTTCAGTCGCTTATGATTTAAGCAAAATAGAATATAAAATTGATTCGGAAAACAAAATACTTCAGATAACAAACATTCCATCAGAAGAAATAAAGATCAATCCGGATTTAGAATATTACGATGTGCAATCAGATTTCCTAAACCCCTTCGAGGCTCAGGACTATAATAAGATAAAAGAATCGGTTAATAAATCACTGATGAAAAAGGTTGAAAATTCATCCTTAAAAATCAATGCGAAAAATAGACTTATTAGTGAATTGTCTAAGTTTTTAATACTTACTAATTCTCTAGGCTGGACTTTAGAATATAACAGTAACCCAGTTAAAAGCCTGGAAGAATTAAGCAACCAAACTTTTATTAATGATCTGCAAACCGCCATCAATTAAATGACCAACCTTGGGATTGTTTTGTTTCACAGATTCAAAATGTTCCAATATTTTTTTGCAAAGTTTTTTTTCATTGCCTCTAAATGCTAGCTCATAAAGTTCTATAGGCAGCAACCAGTCGTTTGGATGTTTATCAATAAGTTGTTCCAATACTTTTGTCCTCGAAATAGTTTTATTTATTCCTTCTCTGTAATCTCTGACCTGTTGGTATAAACTTTCTAGTTGAAGTCTTTCTTTAGATTTCTTTACATGAATGGTTTTGCTGGAAGGCACATGATTGATTAAATTAAAACTGTTTAGATCTGCTGGACCTGAAAAGGCAGAGGTCACTTCTTTGCCAACAGCCATATCATAAATTCCCCATTCTGGTTTGAATAATAATGTATCACCATGTGTTACAGTACAATTTTTAAAACTGATTAAGATTATTTTACCTTGAAGGTTTCGTTTACCAGTTATAATTTCACCTGAAACCTTAATACCACCTTCAAATTTAAGCTCAATGACTTCTCCTTCATAAATATCATAGGCACGCAGATCACGAGGACTCATGTCTTCAATAGCCAAATTAATACCTTTTAGTTTTCCTATTGGACTTCCAAAACCTTTAGCATGGTATTCCGTGCCATGTCCCACTAATTCTTTGTCTCTATAAGCCAAAGCAGTTTCTCCAGTTGTTTGAATGTAGATTGATTTTCCGTTGTCTTCAATTACATTGGTAAACACACCGGAAATTTGCAGTCCTGTACTTAATTCAATCGTGCCTAAAGATTTAGAGTTGATTAATTTTTTTATACTGTTTGGTCCTCCTGCTCGCAAAGCCATGGTGTTAGCAAACTCTTCCAAGACTAGACTTAAATGTGCAAAATCTGGTGTTACAAATAGTTGAGGTTGAGGTTTTGTAATATCAAAATCTTGATAGGTTGCTTTAATGTCGTAATGTAGTTTCTTAACATTATCTGTCATACACCACGAACTTTCGCCAATTGACGATAACAATCCAGCTCCATATATTTTTGGATTGGCTAAAGTACCAATCAACCCATATTCTACAGTCCACCAATGCAGATTTCTGACCAAAGCCATTTCGCTTGGTTCTCCCATGTCGTTTTGGAGTTCCTCAACTTGCTTTTCTGCTTTCTCAATTTCTTTTTGAGGTGTATTAGGTACTTCCTTAATAATAGATAAGTACCTTACAGCCTCATATAATTCGTAATCTTTTGCAGAGGAAATAGCCTTACTGCCAACCTCTCCAAATCGGCGTAAATATTCTGCATACTCTGGATTGGCGATAATAGGAGCATGACCTGCACCTTCATGAATGATATCTGGAGCCGGTGTATATTCTATATTTTCCAACTGCCTTATATCACTGGCTATAACCAAAACATTATAGGCCTGAAACTCCATAAAGGCATTTGGAGGGATAAACCCGTCTACAGCAACCGCAGCCCAACCAATTTCTTTTAAGATCCTGTTCATCCCGTACATATTTGGGATATTATCAATTGAAATTCCAGTTTGATTAAGACCTTCCAGATAGGATTCATGAGCTACAGTACTCAAATATTCTACATTTTTTCGCATAACATATCTCCAAACAGCCTGATCAATAGCCGAATAATCCTCATAATTCTGAGGTTTTATAAACTGACGTAAATGATTAGGTAACCGATTTAATATTTCGTTGGATTCTATATGTTTCAACTTCATAAATTTAAAGTACGTTTTGAAGTAAATTTACAAATTATAGTTCAAAATTATTGAAACAAGATATGGAGAGTTGAAAGTTTAACTTGTTTGTAACAATTGTTTCTTTTTTACATGACATATATCATTCTACCTCATCAGAATAGTCCTTAATTTTGTCCAATATTTTTCAATAATAAAAAGATACTTATATAAATATTAAATTATGGAGACCATTCAAGAAGTCAAAACTAGAGTTTACAAATTCGGTAATAAAAGTGCTGATGGTAACAGTAAAATGAAAAACCTTTTAGGAGGTAAGGGAGCTAACTTAGCTGAAATGAGTTTAATAGGGATTCCTGTGCCACCTGGATTCACAATAACTACAGAAGCTTGTACTGAATATAATGAACTAGGGCAAGATACCCTTGTAGGAATGATTAAGGATGAAGTGGAAAAAGCTATTGAGAACATTGAAAATATAATGGGAACCAAATTTGGAGACAAAGAGGATCCATTGTTAATATCTGTTCGTTCTGGAGCGCGTGTTTCAATGCCAGGAATGATGGATACAGTTTTAAATTTAGGATTAAATGATGAAGCTGTTTTAGGTATTGCAAAAAAGACTGGCAATGAACGTTTTGCTTGGGATTCTTACCGTCGTTTTATTCAAATGTATGGAGGTGTTGTTTTGGGAATGAAACCAGAATCTAAAGAAGATATCGATCCTTTTGAAGAAATAATGGAAGCCCTTAAGCATAAGCGTGATATTGAATTAGATACAGAATTTACTATTCAGGATCTTCAAGATTTAGTTTATGATTTTAAAGAAGCTGTAAAGAAACGTACTGGACATGATTTCCCTACAGATCCTTGGGAACAACTTTGGGGTTCTGTAATTGCAGTATTTAATAGTTGGAATGGAGATAGAGCTGTATACTACAGAAATATGCATGGTTATCCTGCTGATTGGGGAACTGCCGTAAATGTACAGGCCATGGTTTATGGTAATATGGGAGACAATTCCGGGACTGGAGTTTGCTTTACAAGAGACGCTGGAACAGGAGAGAATATCTTTAACGGCGAATATTTAATTGATGCACAAGGAGAAGATGTCGTAGCAGGGGTTAGAACACCACAACAAATTACAAAAGTTGGTTCACAACGTTGGGCAGAATTGGCACAAGTTGAAGAAGACGATAGAGTTAAACATTATCCTTCACTAGAAGAATTAATGCCAAAAATTTATAAGGAACTTGATGGTTACCAAAATAAATTAGAAAAGCATTATAGAGATATGCAAGATATGGAGTTTACTATTCAAGAAGGTAAACTTTGGATATTGCAAACACGTAATGGAAAGCGCACAGGAGCGGCAATGGCTAAAATAGCTATGGATCTTTTAAATGAAGGTATGATTGATGATAAGACAGCTCTACTTCAGATAGAACCAAATAAATTGGATGAATTATTACATCCTGTTTTTGATCCAGAAGCTTTAAAAACATCTCATGTTATTGCTCAAGGATTGCCAGCATCTCCCGGAGCAGCAACTGGAAAAATAGTTTTCTTTGCTGATGAAGCTGCAAAATTTAGAAATACTATTTTGGTACGTATAGAAACATCTCCAGAAGATCTTGAAGGTATGAATCTTGCCAAAGGTATTTTAACTGCTCGTGGTGGTATGACATCTCATGCGGCAGTTGTGGCAAGAGGAATGGGTAAATGTTGTGTATCTGGGGCAGGTGCTTTAAAAATTGATTATAAGAATAGAACTCTTACTGTTGATGACCATGTATATCATGAAGGAGATTGGATGTCATTGAATGGTTCAACAGGTAATATTTTTGAAGGTAAAGTTGCAACCATTGAACCAGAATTAAGTGGTGAGTTTGCTGAATTAATGAAATTATCAGATAAGTTTGCGAAAATGCAAGTTCGTACTAATGCTGATTCTCCAAAAGATGCGAAAGTAGCGCGAAGTTTTGGTGCTCAAGGTATTGGTTTAACTCGTACAGAGCATATGTTCTTTGAAGTAGATAGAATTAAAGCAATGCGTGAAATGATTCTTGCTGATACAGTAAAAGGAAGAAGACGTGCATTAAGAAAATTATTACCAATGCAGCGTGAAGATTTTGAAGGTATTTTCGAAGCAATGGAAGGACTTCCTGTAACAATTAGATTATTGGATCCACCTTTACATGAGTTTGTACCTCATCAATTAGGTTTACAAAAGGAACTGGCAGAAGACATGCATATTTCTTTAGGTGCTGTTAAAAGTAAAATAGCTGAATTAGAAGAGTTTAACCCAATGTTGGGTCATAGAGGTTGTAGATTAGGGAATACCTATCCGGAAATTACAGAAATGCAGGCTAGAGCGATTATTGAAGCTGCCGTAAATCTAAAAGAAAGAGGTATTGAAGCGAAGCCGGAAATAATGGTTCCATTAATTGGTACAGTTGCGGAATTTGAAATGCAGGAAGAAATTATCCGTTCTGCTGCTGAACAAGTATTTGAAGAAAAAGGCACACGTGTTGATTACTTAGTTGGTACAATGATAGAGATTCCTCGTGCAGCATTAATGGCAGATAAAATAGCCAATAGAGCAGAATTCTTCTCATTCGGAACAAACGATTTAACTCAAATGGCATTTGGTTATTCACGTGACGATGCTGGTAAATTCTTACCAATTTATATTAATAAAGGTATTTTAAAAGTAGATCCGTTTGAAGTATTGGACCAAGAAGGTGTTGGACAATTAGTACAGATGGGTACAGAAAAAGGAAGACAAACAAAACCTAATTTAAAAGTAGGTATTTGCGGTGAACATGGTGGTGAACCTAGTTCTGTGGAATTCTGCTTTAAAACAGGAATGAATTACGTAAGTTGTTCTCCTTATAGAGTGCCAATTGCAAGAATTGCATCAGCGCAAGCTGCACTTAAAAGTAAAATGTAGTATTCCATAGTTTTATTTTTCAAAAAACCCTTAATCAAAATACTGATTAAGGGTTTTTGTTCTCCTCAATGGGCTATCTTTATTTTAATTCCGGTGGAAATTGACCTAACATTTCTGAAACAAAATCTTTAATTCTTTCTTCCTTACGTTCTGTATTACGGGGTAAATTCCCTCTACCTTCACCTTGCCAAACGAGTTCTTTTTTCTTTGCATCTATTAGATCAATAAAAAGTTGACCTTCTATTCTGGTTGAAACCATAGGCTGATTCCAACCCCAACCAGGTCCAAAACCTCCCCAGCCCCAACCAGGTCCATATCCTCCCCAGCCCCAGGCGCCGGCTCCCCAATAATTATTGTATACATCAACACGTTGATTTGATTTTGAGAAGATGCTTACTAATAGGTCAGGGTTTTCTGATTTTGTAAATCCTTTTGATAATAATTCCGATTCTATAGCACGAAGTATTCGACGTTTATCTATGTCATTAATCTCTGCCTTGTCTATTCCAGGTTTAAAAAAAGCAAAGGTTTTAAAGTCACTAAAATTTGCATTTTTTTCATAATCTGATGCTACTCTTACCGAGCTACAGGATGTTAGAAAACCAACAACTAGTAAGACAGTTAAAACTTTTAATATTCTTTTCATAATCGTAATTTTTTTATGGTTATAACGAGTCTAATAAATTATCATCTACTTTATTTGCTAAGGTTACTTTTAGGTTTGGTTCACTTTTCATAGCACGTTTAATAGCAAAAACAGCTTCTTCATTTCTTGCCCAACTGCGCCTCGCAATTCCATTGTTAACATCCCAATACATCATAGACTTTAAGCGTCTTTCAGATTCTTTAGTACCATCAAGAACCATACCAAATCCACCATTAATCACTTCCCCCCAACCAACGCCTCCACCATTGTGAATGCTCACCCAAGTGGCTCCTCTAAAGCTATCTCCTATGACATTTTGGATGGCCATATCTGCTGTAAATTGAGATCCATCATAAATATTACTGGTTTCTCTGTAAGGTGAATCGGTTCCAGATACATCATGATGGTCACGACCTAAAACCACATAACCAATTTCACCTTTTGCGATCGCCTCATTAAACGCTTTTGCGATTTTTGTACGTCCCTCGGCGTCAGCATACAGTATTCTTGCTTGAGAACCCACAACGAGTTTATTTTCCTGAGCACCTTTTATCCATTGTATGTTATCCGTCATTTGTTGTTGGATTTCCTTTGGAGAATTCTTTTTAATGTCTTCTAAAACTCGGCATGCTATGATATCAGTTTTTTCCAAGTCTTCAGATTTTCCGGATGTGCAAACCCATCGGAAAGGTCCAAATCCATAGTCAAAACACATTGGTCCCATAATATCTTGAACATAACTGGGATATTTGAAATCAATTCCATTTTCAGCCATTATATCTGCGCCAGCTCTTGAGGCTTCAAGCAAAAAGGCATTGCCGTAATCAAAAAAGTAGGTACCCCTTGCCGTATGTTTATTAATGGCATCTGCCTGACGGCGCAAAGAATCTTGGACTTTCTCTTTGAAAAGGTCAGGGTTACTCGACATCATTTTATTAGCTTCATCAAAAGATAAACCAGCGGGATAGTAACCTCCAGCCCAAGGGTTATGAAGTGAAGTTTGATCACTACCCAGATCAATATGAATATTTGCTTCGTAAAATTTTTCCCAAACATCAACCACATTGCCTTGATATGCTAATGATACTGTTTCGTTAATGTTTTTAGCCTGAACTATTCTTGAAACCAAATCATCTAGATCTTTGAATACTTCAGCTACCCAGTCTTGACTATGACGTGTCTTAACAGCTTTGGGATTAACTTCGGCACAAACAGTTATACAACCTGCAATATTTCCAGCTTTAGGTTGTGCTCCAGACATGCCTCCAAGACCTGAGGTAACAAACAGGTTTCCTTTAGGTGATTTCTTAATTTTTCTGAATCCGTTTAAAACAGTTATTGTTGTTCCGTGCACTATTCCTTGCGGCCCAATATACATGTAACTTCCTGCTGTCATTTGTCCATATTGAGTTACACCTAGTGCATTGAATTTCTCCCAATCAACTTGTTTGGAATAATTTGGGATCATCATCCCATTTGTAACCACAACCCTTGGCGCTTCTTTATGAGAAGGAAAAAGCCCCATTGGATGACCAGAATACATTACCAAGGTCTGTTCATCATTCATTTCAGACAAATATTTCATAGTCAATCTATACTGAGCCCAATTCTGGAAGACAGCTCCATTCCCACCATAGGTTATCAGTTCATGAGGATGTTGCGCCACATTATCATCAAGATTATTTTGGATCATCAGCATAATGGCCGCAGCTTGTTTAGATTTGGCCGGATAATCATCAATGGGTCGTGAGTACATCTTGTAGTCGGGACGGAATCTGTACATGTAAATTCTCCCGTAAGTTTTCAATTCAAAGTTAAATTCTGGTAACAGCTCTTCATGATGTTTCTTATCAAAATAACGTAAGGCATTTTGCAATGCCAGTTTCTTTTCTTCCTTTGATAGAATATCCTTTCTTTTTGGAGCATGATTTACAGCTATGTTGTATGGTTTAGGTTTAGGCAGTTCGATTGGAATGCCCTCTGCAACTAATTTTTTAAAACTTTTGGTCATTGGTTTATTTAATTGACTTGTTGTTGGGTAACTCGGTCTTCCTTTATTAAATCCATATGGACAGTGCCTGCAATTGCTTTGGCAACAATAGCCGCGTTTCAACAAATATTGTTTAGTAAACACGCGATAACCTTCAGGTGACATATAAAAATCGCCCTCTTCTAAAGGAAGTATTTTCTTCATATATCACAAAGATAATGTAAATTGGTTTGATTTTTGAAGCAGGTAAATCGTGATTTTAATATCAAAATATTTAGTTCCAAACGGTTATAATGGCTTGACCATATACCCCTTTGTTTTTTTAAAGCACAAGAGATTTGCAAAGGATGCTATTATACTTAATCATGAAAAAATTCATTTAAAACAACAGTTAGAAATGTTGATCCTTCCTTTTTATATTATTTATATTCTGGAATTTTTGATAAATCTGTTTAGGTATAGGAATTGGTATGTGGCTTATAAAAATGTTTCATTTGAACGAGAAGCTTATAGGAATGAAATGAATATGGATTATCTTAAACAAAGACGTTTTTGGCAGTTTTTAATGTATTATAAAAATGAAATATAACCTTAAAAAAAGTGTCAATAATAAAATTCTTTTACCTGATGAATTAGGGATTGAATTGTATATTAAACGTGACGATTTGATCCATCCTAATATTTCCGGGAATAAATACAGGAAGCTTAAATACAATATTGAGGAGGCTCAACAGTTAAATTTTAAAAGACTGCTAACCTTTGGTGGAGCTTTTTCTAATCATATAGCTGCGGTTGCTTCGGTAGGAAAAAAATTTGGATTTAACACTATTGGCATTATAAGGGGGGAAGAGTTGGAGGAAAGGATCTATGAAAATCCAACATTAAACTTTGCAAAAGGCTGTGGAATGGAATTCAAGTTTATTAGTAGAAAGGATTACAGAAATAAAACATCAAAGAAGTTTATTAAAAATCTTCAGAATGAATTTGATTCTTTTTATTTATTACCAGAGGGAGGAACCAATGGTCTTGCAGTAAAAGGATGTGAAGAGATCTTAACTGAAGATGATGCCAGATTTGATTTTATATGTTCTTCTGTTGGCACTGGTGGTACTATTTCTGGTTTGATCAACAGCTCATTGCCAGACCAGCAAGTTTTAGGTTTTCCTGCTTTAAAAGGTAATTTTTTAAAAAATGAAATTATTAAATTTGCAGACAAAACAAATTGGAAGCTGATTGATGATTACCACTTTGGCGGATATGCGAAGGTATCGGTTGAGCTTATTGAGTTTATTAATATATTTAAAAAGAATACTGGAATCCCATTAGATCCTGTATATACAGGAAAGATGCTGTTTGGAATTTTTGATATGATAAACGCGGACTTTTTTCCGAAAGGATCAAAAATATTAGCAATACATACAGGAGGTTTGCAAGGTATTCAAGGAATGAATAAATTACTAATTAAAAAAAATCTGCCAATTTTAGCTATATGAAATTTAAAAGAATATTTGTTTTAATTGCACTAGTTGTTTTTATTTCTGGCTGTGGAACCAAAAAAGGGGTAATTACAAAAAAATCAAAAGCGAAGAATGAGAGTACCGAAATAAATAATGGTGTCACACAAAATCATAAAGTCGAAACTAAAAAAGAAAAGGAAGAAGTTTCTATAGTTGATACACCAGAGGTTTATGCAAATTCAACCGAGGAATATATAGCTATTTACAGCGATATTGCTCAAGATGAAATGCGTCAGTATGGTGTTCCGGCTAGTATTACATTAGCACAAGGCATATTGGAATCGTCCTCAGGAAAGGGACGGTTGGCTGTTGAAGGGAACAACCATTTTGGAATAAAATGTCATGATTGGACAGGAGCTCGAATAATTCATGATGATGATGAAAAAGGTGAGTGTTTTAGAAAATATAAGAATTCTAAATATTCATTTAAGGATCATTCCGTCTTTTTAACCAGCAGAAAACGTTACCATAAATTATTCATTCTTGAAAAAGACGATTATAAAGGCTGGTCAAAAGGATTAAAAGCAGCTGGATACGCAACAGACAGAAAATATCCTCAAAAGTTAATCAGTATTATTGAGCGTTACCAACTATATAGATTTGATGCTCAGGTAATAGGGAAAGAAGGTGTTAAAAATGATAGACATACTGTGGTTACTGGAGATACGCTGTATTCTCTATCTAAGAAGTACAATCTGTCAATTAATAAACTTAAACAATTAAATGGTTTAGATTCTGATAATTTATTTGTAGGTCAGGTTTTGTATGTTAAACCTTTACCAAAAGATTTCTAGAAATTTTAAAAATCTCTATAAGTAATCTTTCATGATTTTTTTAAACTTTGAATATTGTTCCTCACTTAAATATTTCTCCATTGAAGTCTGAAAAGACTCATCTGCCTTTAGATACAATTGTTGAATTTCTTTTTTTGAATAAGAACTGTTTTCTATTTCCAATTTAGCTTTCTCTCTTGCCATAAACGCTCTCCATACCAAACTTTGCTGATTCCCGTCTAAACTAAATTCCTGAGTCAATCTATGCGTTTTCTCCTTAGCAATAACTCCTGGATGCGTTCCTTTATTCTGGGCTACAATATCTTGGGTTCCTAAAAAAAAGGTAATTAATAAAAAAGAAAATGTAAGTAGTTTTTTCATGATTAATATCTTTTGTTTTCAAAAGCCTAATGTAATCAATTTTAATTTATTCCAGAAAAAACCAAAAGCACTATTCCAGCCGGAATAGTGCTTAAAACTGACTAACTAAACTAACCAAACTATGATCTCTGCTTTCTTCTTTCCTGACCTTTCTTCTTAAAATTCGATTTTTTACGCCCTTGATTTTTCGCCCACTTTTCAAACTGCTCATCATTTAAGATCTTTTTCATTTTCTGTTTCATCTCTATTTGATTATCCAGTTTCTCATTCATAATTTTTAATCGTTCTTCCTTATTTGGTTTTTCTCCTTTTCCTTCTTTCATTTTAGCTTGGCGAGCTTCCATTTTAGCTTTTCGCCCTTTTGCACTTTCCAGATTAAGTTTTTCTATCTGCTTTTGTTGAGATTCAGATAGGTCTAAGTGCAAGACCATTTTCTTAGTTTGCAATTGCGCCATTTCTTCGGCTGTTAAATCACTCATGCGCAGTTCTTTATCCATTCTATTTCCTCTGCGCTGATCAGGACCTCTGTCTTGCGCGCTTACTTGTACTGATACTAATGCAAGTACTATTAAAATCATTTTTTTCATGTCTTATGTTTTATGAATTATTTGCTAGTATGACCAATAAAAAACACGAAGGTTTAAATACAATTTTATTTTTAACAACAGGTTAACATTCTTCATGAATACGTTTTGACGTTTCATTAATTTTCTCCTAACTTTGATGCTCATCAAATACAAACTAAACATGAGGAAAATAGTATTACTTTCACTTGTAACTGTATTTCTTTTTGCTTGCAAAAAAGAAAATAAGAAAGTTGAGAAAACAGCAGAACCAGAACTAACACCTATGCAAAAGAATTTGGGAAAATATGTTACGGTAAAACTGACTTCAGATTTAAGTAGTTTAACCGAAAAAGAACGTAAAATGCTACCTTTATTGATTGAATCAGCAGATATGATGAATGACTTATTCTGGTATGAATCCTATGGCGATAAAGATGAATTGCTTAGCTCGATATCTGATGAAGACACCAAAAAATATGTGGAGATCAATTATGGTCCATGGGATAGATTAAATGGTAACAAACCGTTTGTAGAAGGTATTGCTAAAAAGCCATTAGGAGCCAATTATTATCCAACAGATATTACTAAAGAGGAGTTTGAATCAGCAGATATTAAGGATAAGAATAGTATCTATAATTTTGTGCGTCGAGACGAGAATGGAAAGTTATACTCTATTCCGTACAACAAACAATTCGAAAACGAATTAGCTAAGGTTTCCATAAAACTTATTGAAGCATCCAGATTAGCAGAAGACGAAGGTTTAAAAAAGTACCTAAAATTAAGAGCAAAAGCCTTGTTAGATGATAATTACCAGCCAAGTGATCTGGCTTGGATGGATATGAAAACAAATACGCTTGACATTGTTATTGGGCCAATTGAAACCTACGAAGACCATTTATTTGGTAACAAAGCAGCACACGAAGGCTATGTCTTAATCAAGGATCAGGAATGGAGTAAAAAGCTCGCTAAGTTCAGTACATTTTTACCCGAACTTCAAAAGGGAATACCTGTTGATGAGACTTACAAAAAAGAAACACCAGGAACAGATAGCGATCTTAATGCTTACGATGTGGTGTATTATGCAGGAGATTGTAATTCCGGAAGTAAAACCATTGCCATTAACTTGCCTAATGATGAAGAAGTTCAGTTGCAAAAAGGAACCAGAAGGCTTCAACTTAAGAACGCAATGAGAGCGAAGTTCGATAAAATATTAGTTCCTATCTCAGAAGTATTGATAGACCAAAGCCAACGTAATCACATCACTTTTGATGCGTTTTTCGCCAACACGATGTTTCATGAAGTAGCTCATGGCTTGGGAATCAAGAATACAATAAACGGAAAAGGATTGGTAAGAAAATCGCTTAAGGAACATGCAAGTGCTTTGGAGGAAGGCAAAGCAGATGTTCTCGGATTGTACATGGTTCAGCAGCTTCATAAAAAGGGAGAAATTGATGGTGACATGAAAGATTACATGACTACGTTTATGGCAAGTATTTTCCGTTCTGTACGTTTTGGAGCTTCCAGTGCTCATGGTAAGGCCAATATGATTCGCTTTAATTTCTTTAAAGAAAAGGATGCGTTCAGTAGAAATGATGATGGAACTTACAAAGTGAGTTATGATAATATGATAGTAGCGATGAAAGATCTGTCCAACCTTATTTTAACACTTCAAGGCAATGGAGATTACGATGGTGTTGCTAAATTGATTGCTGAAAAAGGAGTGATTTCTGATGAGTTACAAGCCGATTTAGACAGATTAAGTTCTGCCAATATTCCTGTTGATGTGGTGTTTGAGCAAGGTATTGAGGTTTTAGGGTTGTAAATGATAAAACTTGTAGATAATGAAAAGCCGCTTAAAAGAGTGGCTTTTTTTGAGCTCTTAAATTAAACATAAAAATAGTTTATACATTATATAAAAAACATAAATAAAAATATATAAAATATATTCAAGACCTTTGTGCAAACAAATAAAAGAAATTGTTATGAAGAAGAATTTAATTACAACAAAAAAAGAGTTAAAAAGGCAGAAATCTATGTTTGCTATCAATAGTTTTTTATTAGCTATCACTACTTTCTTATTATTAAGTACAACAGCGAACTCATTTAACATCGAGGAAAATCCGGATCGGTTTGCGTTGCAATGTAATGATCTAGAAAATGAAGAATGCAAAATAGCGTTGAACTCATATTTTGAACTAGAAGAGCCAATTAAAATTGAAGATGTATATGTGTACGAAATAGAAGAAGAAGTAAATATAGGATTTGATACTAAGCAATATTTACCTGAAGGATTTAACCCTTTGGAAGGGATTCATGCACTTGATTGGAGCTCAATAGAGCTTATAGAGCCTGAATATGAAATGGATATAGATTATATTACAAATCAATTTTCATTAAAGGCGTACAAGCCATTAAAAGCTATTATTATACTTGATTGGGATAAGATTATATTGAATAAAATTGAAAAAAAATTAAATATTAATTTGAATACAAATAAATTATTGACAAAAAATCTAAACCCTTTGAAAGGGCTAGATATTTTGAATTGGGATACCATTATATCAATAGAATTAAGTAAAAATGTAAATATCGAATGCAAATCACAAAAGAACCTGTAATGAGATAAAAGTTGTTCTAGGTATTTTGAATTTTTATAATGTTTGATTAGTTAAGCCACTTGAAAGAGTGGCTTTTTTATTAATTAAATAATCGAGTAAAGTTATATTCATTTCTTTTTAACCATTCTTTTGATGTTTCAAATTTCACTTCCTTTCTTATAACAAATTTCTTCTCACCTAAAATATAAATATCCCTTATTAATGCTTCTTTATTATTATCCTTTCCAAAATATTCGGTAGTTATTTGAATTTGCCCACTGTTCATATCTTGTTTTGTTTTCACCTCTTTTTTATTCAATTTTTTGCCATCTTGAGATAATTTAATCTTGTCTTTACTATTGGCTTTTGGTTCATTGGGATAAGTGATAAGTAGAGTAAGTTGATTTTCATTTTTCCCTTGTTTTACATTTACATTTGCAGGCATTGTGTATGGTTTATTTGAACGATAATCAACATAGGTAAGAGAACCAGTCCATTTTCCCAAAATAGTTTTTAGATCTTCCGATGTGATTATATTAGAGGAGTATGTTGATGTTGTTTGGGCATAATTTTCAAAGCAAAGCAGTATTGTAAATACAATTAAAATTTTGGACAATTGGATTTTCATTTATTTCGAATTTTTGTTGTTGATAAGGTATTAAAATTAATTTATTCATTTTAATTACAAATGAACTTCAATATTTCTTAAAAATAAATTCATTTTAAATTTTTTATCTTGTCTTCTGTATGTCTTACGTCACACCATATTGGTTTGTAATCCTAATATCAATAATAGTAATTTACATTGTTATTAGTATTGCCTTGTATTATTTGCAGGATTATGCGCTCTTTAAGCCAGAAAAACTGCCAGAGGATTTTCAGTTCCATTATGAGAATCAGGAAACCAAAGAATACAATCTAACCACCAGAGATGGAGCCATAATAAATGGGTTGCGATTCTTTCCAAAAGGAGAAAGCAAAGGTATTGTGCTCTACCTGAAAGGAAATTCCAAAAGTATTAAGGGTTGGGGAAAATTTGCTGTGGATTTTACACGGCATGGTTATAATGTTTTAATGGTTGATTATAGAGGGTTTGGAAAAAGCACTGGAAGACGCTCACAGAAAAATATAAAACGAGATATGCAAGTGGTTTATAACAAGATCAAAGAGCAAACCACAGAAGATAGAATTGTTTTATATGGTCGTTCTTTAGGTTCTGGATTTGCTACTAAGTTGGCATCTACGAATAACCCTAAAATGCTAATTCTGGATGCACCTTATTACAGTTTAACCAAAGTTACAGCACGCTATATGCCATTTATGCCATTATCCGTTTTAATAAAATATCCTTTGCCTACATACAAATGGCTAAAATATGTTAAATGTCCTATACATATTATTCATGGAACCAACGATAAATTAATTCCTTATAAATCCAGTGTAAAACTGTCTAAAATTAATCCAAAGCTTACGAAATTACATTCAGTAATTGGTGGTGGACACAAAAATTTAAATAATTTTGAATCTTATCATAATATGTTAGATGAAATACTGAATTTACAACCCAAAGAAATAGACCTGTCAACCACAAGCATTAATGTCATTCACAACTCAAAAAAAAATAAAAAACAAGCTTAAAAGATTTGTTCTCTTATTAATAGCTTTTTATCTTATGATTGGAACAGCCTTATATTTTCTGCAAGAAAAATTCTTATTCAGACCAACGGTTTTAAATCAAAACTACGTGTTTAAGTTTTCACATAATTTTGAAGAGTTATTTTTAAAGACTGATGATAATGCTGTAATTAATGCACTACATTTTAGAGTAAAAGAACCAAAAGGCGTTATTCTATATTTTCATGGTAATGCCGGAGATTTGTCACGTTGGGGAAAGCTCACAGAGTATTTTGTAGATAAAAATTATGATTTATTGGTCATGGATTATAGGACCTATGGAAAAAGCACTGGAGCATTGAGTGAACATGCATTGTACAGCGATGCCCAGATGTGTTATGATTTTTTAAAAGAACTTTATCCGGAAAATGATATTTCAGTTTATGGAAGATCTTTAGGTACAGGAATTGCAACTTATATAGCAGCGAAAAATAAACCAAAACAGCTAATTTTAGAAACACCTTATTATAGCATACTTGATGTTGCCAAATACAGGTTTCCGTTTTTTGCCGTTAAACAACTCATACACTATAAAATACCGACACATGACTATATAAAGGATGTGACCTGTGATATTTCAATGCTTCATGGTATTGACGATTATGTGGTTCCATTTAAGTCTGGAGAGAAATTGTTTAACGTTGCTCCACAAAATATTACTTCATTTACTGCTATAGAAAATGGTAGTCATAATGACCTAATTAAGTTTGAATCTTACCACTCAAAAATAAAAGAAATACTTCCTTAAACTCTTAATATATTAACGTTACATATTCCTATTCTTAAGGAAAATATAAAATAGTATATTGTTATGTTAAACATTTCATAATGCGTGTAACGTTGGCGGAATTTTTGAGTCTATCATGTAACAAAACCAAGTAAATCAAAAACCAATGAAATCAATTATCACCATTTGTAGCATGCTAGTAATTACAATTACAGCTACGTCGTTTAACACCATCGAAAACCCTGACTCATTAACATTAAAATGCACTGAGTTGAAACCTGTAGATTGCTCTCTAGAATACCACAATACATTTGTGGAGGATGAGCCAGTGAAAATTGAAGATATTAATGTATATGAAGTAGAAGAGGAAGTAGTATTTGATTTTGACACCACTCAATTTTTGCCTAAAGATTTCAACGCTCTAAAAGGATTAGGAGATTTAGATTGGGACGCTATTGTATTAGTAGAACTTGAAGAAGAAGTAGTGATTGACTTTGATACCAAACAATATTTACCTGAAGATTTCAATGCGCTTATAGGAATGTACGACCTGGATTGGAGTAAAATAGAATTGATAGAGATTGAAGAAGAAGTTGATATTGACATAAACAATAATTCATATTTTACAGGCAACAATGATCCACTTATTGGAATCTAAACTGCAGCTGTTTTACATATAAATAAAGCCACTTTTTTAAGTGGCTTTATTGTTTCATATTTTTTTGATGTTAATAATATCCTAATACAAATCCAAATGTCTCTTTTGTACGTAGATAAGCATATTAAATATCATTAATCCTTAAATCAAAACTAATGAAATTACTATTTGCTGTTTGCAGTATGTTGTTCGTGACAAGTACATCAACATTTTTTAACACATTTGAAAACCCTAACAAATTCCCTAAACATTTTTCAGAATTGACTAATGATGAAAAATATCCGGTAAAAATTGAAGACGTATATATATTCGAAATTGAGGAAGAGGTAATTATAGATTTTGATACTAAAAAATACTTACCAAAAGGATTCAACCCATTAAAAGGAATGTACGACTTAAATTGGGATAACATTGAACTGATAGAACTAGAAGAAGAAGTTGCTATTGATCTTATGATAAATCGATACCTTCCAAAAGATTTTAACCCACTAAAAGGAA
>JABDOZ010000077.1 GCA_013043005.1 Flavobacteriaceae bacterium
CTTTTATCCCAAAACAGACCTAAATCACACTAAAAACATGAGGAAATATACTAGTACTAGTGCATCTCTGCGTTCATTGACCTTTAATTCTTCAATATTGCTGTTTAACTTCCATATTTTATTATTCTTTTTTCTTTTCATATATTCGATTTTCTTCATGTCGTTATTAATTAAATTTCAGACACTTTAACTTAGAATTGATTGCAATGATGATGATGTAATTGGCTAAATTTCCGTTAAACAAAATTACCGTATGTTAAAATTTCGTACCTTTATTCACTGATATGAAGCAAGTATTCCATAAAATAATGTCTTTAGCAATGGCTTTTGTAGTGTTATTCTCTACAATGTCATTTACTGTTAATATGCATTATTGTGGAGATACTTTAGTTGAAACTGCAATATTCAAAAAAGCCAAAGGTTGCGGAATGGAAATGGAGAAACCTTCAACTGAAGGATGTTCTATAACCAAGAAAAACTGTTGTGATGATGAAGAATTAGCAATTGAAGGTCAAGACGAATTACAACTGCAAGTTGACAAAATTACGTTTGGGCAACAAGCATTTATTGCTTCATTTGTTTACACTTACATCAACCTTTTTGAAGGTTTAGACAAGAACGTATCTACTTACGAAGAATATAAACCGCCACCCGTCATAAGGCGTATCTACAAAATTGACGAGACATATTTAATTTGATTTTTAAACAATAGACTGTGTTATCCTATGGCTAAAATGTCATAAGGATAATTTGTTGTATTCGGTGTTTTGAAAACACCAATGTCTAATTGTTTAATTATCAAAGCCAATGCTAAATAAAAGCATCAAATTTTTAATAGAAAATAAACTCGTTGCAGTTCTGCTACTCGTCCTTTTTGTAGGTTGGGGAACAGTTAACGCACCTTTTAATTGGGATACAGGTTTCTTACCAAGTAATCCTGTTGCTGTAGATGCAATACCTGATATAGGCGAAAACCAACAAATCGTTTTCACTAAATGGGATGGTCGCTCACCACAAGATATAGAAGACCAAATTACCTATCCACTCACAACATCTTTACTCGGTATTCCTGGAGTAAAAACCATTCGTAGTTCATCAATGTTTGGTTTTTCAAGTATCTATATCATTTTTGAAGAAGATATAGAATTTTACTGGAGCAGAAGTCGCATTCTCGAAAAACTCAATTCCTTACCAAGTGGCTTATTACCTGAAGGTGTTAATCCTGCTTTAGGTCCAGATGCAACAGGATTAGGACAAATATTTTGGTATACTTTAGAAGGTCGTGACGAAAACGGAAACGTAACTGGTGGTTGGGATTTACAGGAATTACGCAGTATTCAAGATTACTATGTAAAATATGCTCTATCCTCTGCAAGTGGCGTTTCGGAAGTCGCATCCATTGGTGGATATGTTCAGGAGTATCAAGTTGATGTTAATCCAGAATTGATGCGTCAATATAATATAGGATTGAATCAAGTTGTAAAAGCAGTTAAGGAAAGTAACAAAGATATTGGCGCACAGACATTGGAAATTAACCAAGCCGAATATTTAGTTCGTGGTTTGGGTTATGTAAAATCCATTTCAGACATCGAAAACGCAGTAGTCACTTCCGAAGATTATACAGCAATCAAAATCAAGGATATTGGAAAAGTTTCTTTAGGTCCTGCAACGAGACGTGGCTTATTAGATAAAGAAGGTGCTGAAGTTGTGGGTGCCGTTGTGGTGGCTCGTTATGGCGCAAACCCAATGGAAGTCATCAATAATGTGAAAGAGAAGATTAATGAATTAAGCGCAGGTTTACCTTCAAAAGTATTAGCGGATGGAAGAACATCACAAGTAACCATAATACCATTTTATGACAGGACAGAACTGATACAAGAAACTTTAGGTACACTCAATGAGGCATTGACTTTAGAAATTCTAATAACCATTCTGGTCATAATCATAATGGTGTTTAATCTTCGAGCTTCCGTACTAATTTCTGGACTTTTACCAGTTGCAGTTTTAATGGTATTTATTGCAATGAAACTCTTTGGTGTCGATGCCAATATTGTCGCCTTATCTGGTATTGCAATTGCCATTGGTACAATGGTCGATGTTGGTGTCATACTTTCAGAAAACATAATTCGGCATTTAGATGACGATGATGGAACACAATCAATTAATACGGTGGTCTACAACGCAACAGCCGAAGTATCTGGTGCAATCGTTACCGCAGTAATGACAACTATTATCAGTTTCATTCCAGTATTTACAATGATTGGTGCGGAAGGAAAACTATTCAGACCATTAGCTTTCACAAAGACTTTTGCACTAACAGCATCCATTATAGTGGCGTTATTTTTAATTCCACCTTTTGCTGCATTTTTGTTCAGAAAGAAAAGCATTAAAAACACTTTTAAATACGTTTTAAATGGGTTTTTAATAGCAATAGGAATCGCAGCAATAATCTATGGATATTGGTTAGGATTGATTTTGATAGCGTTTGGAATTACAGCACTACTTAATCTTCAAAAGAAGATAACAGACAAGCAAGCTAACCTTGTCAATATAATTATTTCAGCATCGGCAATAATATTTTTGTTAGCTGAATATTGGAGACCATTAGGCGTTGATAAAAGCATATTCTGGAATCTCATTTTTGTAAGTGTTATTTGCTTCGGTTTATTAGGTGTTTTCTCATTATTCATCAAATTCTACACACGTATTTTAAGGTGGTGTTTAGAAAATAAATTACTCTTTTTATCAGTTCCAACAGCAATTGTAATTGCAGGTTTTTTCATTATGAAGAATACTGGTAAAGAGTTTATGCCATCATTAAATGAAGGCTCATTTCTGCTAATGCCAACCTCAATGCCTCACTCTGGTGTAGAAGAAAACAAGCGTGTTTTACAGCAATTAGATATGGCAGTAGCAAGTATTCCAGAGATTGAAACTGTAGTTGGTAAGGCAGGAAGAACAGAATCAGCTTTAGACCCAGCACCACTATCAATGTACGAGAATATGATTCAGTATAAACCAGAATATATGCTGAATGAAAACGGACAACGCCAACGCTATAAAGTCAATGATGATGGTGAGTATATATTAAAAAATGGAATGTCATTGCGAGCGGAACAACGTGAAGCGTGGCAATCTCTCAATGCAAAAGAACAACTCATTCCAGATAATGATGGCGAGTTCTACCGTAATTGGCGACCAGAAATACAATCACCAGACGATATTTGGAATGAAATCGTAAAAGTCACCAAATTACCAGGTGTTACTTCCGCACCAAAGCTACAACCTATTGAAACCCGATTAGTGATGCTTCAAACAGGAATGCGAGCACCTATGGGAATTAAAGTAAAAGGTCAAGACTTAAAGCAGATTGAAGCGTTTGGTGTGCAATTAGAAAACATTATCAAGGAAGCTGAAGGTGTTAAAAAAGAAGCTGTTTTTGCAGACCGTATTGTTGGTAAACCCTATTTGTTAGTTGATATCGATAGAGAGAAAATTGCACGATATGGCATTTCGATACAAGATGTTCAAGATGTATTAAAAGTAGCAGTTGGTGGTATGGTATTAACACAAACGGTTGAAGGTCGTGAGCGATACGGTGTTCGAGTAAGATACCCAAGAGAAATGCGAGCAAACCCAACTGATTTACAACAAATTTATGTGCCAGTTGAAAAAGGCAGTCCCGTTCCATTAAGTGAATTGGCAACAATCCGTTACGAACAAGGTCCACAAGTAATTAAAAGTGAAGATACCTTTTTAGTAGGCTATGTATTGTTTGATAAATTGGATGGATTTGCAGAAGTAAGCGTTGTTGAAAATGCACAAGCACTTATCCAAGAAAAGATAGATTCTGGTGAGCTAATTGTTCCAAAAGGAATCAACTATGCATTCACAGGAACTTACGAAAATCAGTTACGAGCAGAAAAAACGCTCTCTGTAGTTGTGCCATTAGCATTGGCAATAATATTTTTAATATTGTATTTCCAATTCCGTTCGGTTGGTACATCATTAATGGTGTTTACAGGTATTGCAGTAGCATTTGCAGGTGGTTTTATTATGATTTGGTTCTATGGTCAAGATTGGTTTTTAAACTTCAATTTCTTTGGGGAAAATATGCGGGACTTATTCCAGATGCATCCTATTAATTTAAGTGTAGCAGTTTGGGTTGGGTTTATTGCACTCTTCGGAATTGCAACCGATGATGGTGTAGTTATGGCAACTTACCTCACACAAACGTTTGATAGAAACACGCCAGAAAACAGAAAAGAAATTAGAGCATCAATAGTAGAAGCAGGAGAAAAACGTATCAGACCCTGTTTAATGACTACTGCAACTACAATTTTAGCTTTATTACCAGTATTGACTTCAACAGGACGAGGAAGCGATATAATGATACCTATGGCAATACCAAGTTTTGGAGGTATGCTCATTGCCTTAATAACATTATTTGTAGTACCAGTATTATATAGCTGGAAAGCCGAAGTTCAACTTAAAAGAACTACAAAATGAAACATAGAATAATACACATAAAAAGCATCTTGACTCTTGGTTCTTTTTTCTTGAGTCTCTTTGCAAATGCACAGCAATTAGAAACGTTAATCAATGAAGCAGTAGCGAACAATCCAGAGATTCAAAAATTTGAGTTGCAATACAAAAGAGCTTCTGAAAAAGTAAACGAAGTCAATACCATTCCAAATACCGAATTTGGTGTCGGTTACTTTGTAAGTGAACCAGAAACCAGAACAGGTGCGCAACGCTTTAAAGTATCTGCTAAACAAATGTTACCGTGGTTCGGAACCATTACATCGAGAGAAAATTATGTGAGTTCATTAGCGAATGCTAAATACGAGGACATTGTTATTGCAAAGCGAAAACTGATGGCTTCGGTATCACAATCCTATTATATTTTATACGCCAACAGAGCGAAACAAAAGGTGCTAACAGAAAACATTAAACTATTGGAAACCTATGAGACGTTGGCATTAACTTCTGTTGAGGTTGGTAAATCATCAGCAGTAGATGTATTGCGTTTGCAAATGCGTCAAAACGAAATGCAACAATTAAAAGACGTATTGCAACAACAATTTTTAGCAGAACAAACCAAATTCAATAACCTATTGAATAAGGAAAATGATGTTGCGGTCATTGTGGTAGACAGTTTAACAATACCTTCAGAAGACTTTGATATTACTGCTGAAAATTTAGCATTACATCCTGAACTGCTGAAATATGATAAACTCTATCAATCAGTAGAACAATCCGAGTTATTGAATCAAAAAGAAAGCAGTCCAATGATTGGTTTCGGTTTGGATTATATCAATGTTACCGAAAGACCAAATATGGATTTTAGTGATAACGGAAAGGATATTGTAATGCCAATGGTTTCGGTATCTATCCCAATTTTCAATAAGAAATATAAATCCCAAACCAAGCAAAATCAGTTGGAACAGCAGGAAATTACTGCTCAAAAACAAGAGCGTTTAAATTCATTGGAAACGCTTTTAAGTAATGCGATTAATGAACGTATTTCATCAAGAATAAGTTATGCCACCCAAACCAAAAACTTAAAGCAAGCCAAAGATGCAGAAGACATTTTAATCAAAAGTTATGAAACAGGAACGATTGATTTTAATGATGTTTTGGATATTCAAGAGTTGCAACTAAAGTTTCAGATGAACCAAATAGAATCTGTGAAGACCTACTATGTGCAGACCTCAATAATTAACTATTTAACCAATTAGGCGATGAAACACACATATCACATACACGGAATGACCTGTAATGGTTGTCGCAGTCACGTAGAAGAAACGCTCTCTAAAATAGAAGGTGTATCAAAAGCAACAGTCGTTTTAGATAAGGCAAAAGCGACCATCGAAATGGAATCACATATTCCTATAGAAAAGTTTCAAGAAGCCTTAAAAAAGCATGGTGGCAGCTATAGCATTCATATACAAGGTGAACATCATCAGCATTCAAAAGATAAAAAGAAAGAGCAACCCAAAGCAAAAGGCACAGGCACGTTTTACTGTCCTATGCATTGCGAAGGCGATAAAACTTATGATGAACCAGGCGATTGTCCTGTTTGTGGAATGGATTTGGTCGAAGAACAAAATCTATCAACAACTAATTCAGAGCAATGGACGTGTCCAATGCATCCTGAAATTGTAAAAGACGAAGCAGGTTCGTGTCCTATTTGCGGTATGGATTTAGTACCAATGGAAGCAGATAGTTCAGCAGAAGAAAAGACGTATAAAAGACTATTAAAGAAATTTTGGATTGCCACAGCATTTACATTGCCTATTTTCTTAATTGCTATGAGCGAAATGCTCATTAATAATCCATTGTTTGATATAACGGAACAGAAAAATTGGAACTGGATTCAGTTTGTTTTATCAATTCCAGTTGTCTTTTATGCCACTTGGATGTTTTTTGAGCGTGCTTACAAAAGCATTAAAACGTGGAATCTCAATATGTTTACACTTATAGGCATTGGTGCAGGTGTAGCGTGGTTGTTTAGCGTAATTGGAATGCTATTTCCAGATGTGTTTCCAAGTCAATTTAAAACAGAATCAGGTGCGGTACACGTCTATTTTGAAGCTGCTACGGTAATTCTAACGTTAGTGCTTTTAGGTCAATTATTAGAAGCTCGTGCACATAGTAAAACCAATTCGGCAGTAAAAGAGCTGTTGAAATTAGCACCCAATAAAGCTATAAAAATTGTTGATGGCGAAGAAGTTGAAGTAAGTATAGATAAGATAGAATTAAATGATATTCTAAAAGTAAAACCAGGCGATAAAATTCCTGTAGATGGTGTTATAACCGAAGGCGAAACAACTATTGACGAATCTATGATTACAGGTGAACCTATTCCAGTAAACAAAGCTAAAGATGATAACGTAAGTAGCGGAACAATCAATGGAAATCAATCCTTTTTGATGAAAGCTGAAAAGGTAGGAAGTGACACGTTACTATCTCAAATCATTCATATGGTTAATGATGCTAGTAGAAGTCGTGCACCTATTCAAAATTTAGCGGATAAAGTTTCGGGTTACTTTGTGCCTGTTGTAGTCATAATTTCTCTACTAACTTTTACAGTTTGGGCAATTTGGGGACCAGAACCAGTTTATGTGTATGCGTTTGTAAATGCAATTGCAGTACTAATCATTGCGTGTCCGTGTGCATTAGGTTTAGCAACACCAATGTCTGTAATGGTTGGTGTGGGTAAAGGTGCTCAAAATGGTGTATTGATTAAAAATGCCGAAGCACTTGAGAAAATGGATAAAGTTAATACCCTTATCATAGACAAAACAGGAACAATTACAGAAGGAAAACCAACAGTAGAAACGATAGGTGCTTTTGGCGATGCCTTAAATGAAAAAGAGGTGCTTCAATATATTGTTTCACTAAACACTAATAGCGAACATCCTTTGGCAGAAGCAACAGTTAAATATGGTAAAGAGCATAATGCTGAAGTATTAAAGTCCGTAGATTTTAGTGCTGTTACTGGAAAAGGTGTTGAAGCTAAAATTGATGGCAAAAATGTAACATTGGGTAATCCTAAAATGATGGAATATGCCAAAGCAGATATTACTTCTGAAATGAAGGATGAAGCTAAAACCTACCAAACACAAGGTAAAACGGTTTCCTATTTAGCAATTGATAAAAACGTAGTTGGTTATGTGGTTATTGGTGATAAAATAAAAGAAACAAGTGCTAAAGCTATTAAAGTGCTTCAAGATAAAGGCATTGATGTCATCATGCTTACAGGTGATAATCACGATACAGCACAAGCAGTAGCATCAGAACTGAATCTGGCAGATTTTAAAGCCAGTATGCTACCAGAAGACAAACTCAAAGAAGTAGAGAAACTACAAGAAAACGAAAAAGTGGTTGCTATGGCAGGTGATGGCATTAACGATGCACCAGCATTGGCTAAAAGCGATGTTGGTATTGCAATGGGAACAGGAACAGATGTAGCAATAGAAAGTGCTATGATAACTTTAGTAAAAGGCGATTTAAACGGTATTGTAAAAGCCAAAAATTTAAGTAATGCTGTGATGAGAAATATTAAGCAGAATCTATTTTTTGCACTTATTTATAACACATTAGGTGTACCTATTGCAGCAGGAGTATTATTCCCATTCTTTGGTATTTTACTATCACCAATGATTGCAGCATTAGCAATGAGTTTTAGCTCTGTTTCGGTTATAGGTAACGCATTACGATTAAGAAAAATTAAAATATAATAATATGAAAAAATATATAATTTATACAAGTATATTAATAGTAGGTCTATTATTAGGATGGTTGCTGTTTGGTGGTTCATCAAAAGAAGAAACAGACCATAATAACGATAAGGTCACAGAAACCAATCAAATGTGGACGTGCTCTATGCATCCACAGATTATGCAACCTGAACCAGGGGATTGTCCTATTTGTGGTATGGATTTAATTCCAGCCGAAACTGGTTCAGATGGTCTATTATCAGACCAATTTAAAATGACAGATAATGCCATGGCTTTAGCCAATATTCAAACGTCAATAGTTGGTAGTGAAATAACAGAAGACAATATCATTAAACTATCTGGTAAAATTACTGAAAATGAAGAGGCTAATGCAGTTCAAGTAAGTTATTTCTCTGGCAGAATAGAACAGCTGAACATAAGTTTCACAGGTGAAGAAGTTCGTAAAGGTCAGCTTTTAGCGTCTATATATTCACCAGAACTATATGCTGCACAACAAGAATTAATCACATCAGCTTCCTTAAAAGAATCTCAACCTGATTTATACAAAGCAGTTCGTAATAAATTGAAATTGTGGAAGCTTACTGAAAATCAGATTAATCAAATTGAAGAAACGGGTAACGTTCAAGAAAATTTTCCAGTTTATGCAACAGTTTCTGGTACAGTTTCTGAAAAATTGGTAGAACAAGGTGATTATATAAAACAGGGGCAGCCGTTACTAAAAATAGCAAATCTAAAAACCGTTTGGGCAATCTTTGATGTTTATGAAAGTCAAATTGATTTGTTTAAAAAAGGACAAGAAATATCCATAACAACCAATGCATATCCAACTAAACAGTTTAAAACCAAAGTGGAGTTTATAGACCCTGTCTTGGATACTAGGACTAGAACAGTAAAGTTGAGGGCTGTTTTAAATAATAAAAACGAACTATTTAAGCCAGGTATGTTTGTTGAAGGCAATATTAAAGGTAAGTCTTCAAGTCAAGAACAAGCTTTAACCATCCCTTCTTCATCCATTTTATGGACTGGTGAACGCTCTGTGGTCTATATAAAATCTAATCCTGAGCAACCCATTTTTGAGATGAGAGAAGTCGATTTGGGAAACCAATTAGGAGATAATTATGAGGTATTAAGTGGATTAAATAATGGTGATGAAATAGTTACTAACGGAACATTTACAGTTGATGCCGCTGCACAACTACAAGGTAAAAAATCAATGATGAACAAAGAGGGTGGAAAGACAATGACTGGTCATGAGGGTCATCTTGATAAGGAACCAACAGGTTTGACAAGTAATGAGAATCATTCCAATATGAATGAAAGAATAGAGGTGTCAACAGTTTTCCGAAATCAATTAAAGGATGTCTATAATGTTTATATCAACTTAAAGGATGCTTTAGTAAAAGATGACTCCATAAAAGTTACAGATGAAGCAAAAAGTTTGCTTAATAATTTAAGCAATATTGATATGAAATTATTAACCGATGGTGAAGCTCATAGCCATTGGATGGCTTTAGAGAATGAATTGAAGTCATCAGCCAAATCAATTTCTAATTTAGTAGATATTAAAGAGCAGCGAAGTCATTTTAAACATTTGTCATCACATTTAACCAAAGCAGTTCGACTATTTGGTGTTAATGAAAAAGTGTATGTTCAATTTTGTCCAATGGCAGATAACAACAATGGTGCGTATTGGTTGAGCAAAGAAGAAAAAGTAATCAACCCATATTTTGGTGATGCAATGCTTACATGTGGAGAAGTAAAACAAATTATAGAATAATTATTAAACTAAATATATATTAATTAAATTTTTAAATCAATGAAAAAAGTAATTTTAAGTGTCGCTGTAATTGCAGCAATGGGCTTAACAAGTTGTAATAGCCAAACGAAAAAAGAATCCAAAACAACAACTACAGAAGTTTCAAAAGATATAGCAATGACAGAGCTATCCTTTGGAGTAAGAGGTAACTGTGGCATGTGTAAAAAGACTATTGAAAAAGCAGCCAATGGTGTCGATGGTGTTGCGAAAGCCACTTGGGATGTAGATAAAAAGAAAATAGATGTGTCATTTGATGATTCGAAAACCAATGAAATGGCTATTCATAAAGCTATAGCAGTTTCTGGTTATGATACGGAAAAAGTTTCAGGTGATGAAGAAGCATATAAGAATTTACCAGGTTGTTGTCAATATGACCACGAAATGATGATGAATCAATCTGATGAAACAAAAAGTGATGACCACTCAAATCACGAACATTAAGCCAATAATTAAAGAGTCTTTTTCTGAAGACTCTTTTTTTTATATGAGATAAGAGTTCAATAATTAATTTGCACAACCATTGCATCAAAAAATCATTATCTTTGTTTCAATGAAATTTTTAGCATTCATATTAGCTATATCAATATTGGCATTATCTGCAATGCCTTGTTCTGATGGTCAAAATTTTGAAGACCAAGAACATAAGGAAATTAGTGCTGAACATAATCATCAAGAAGATACTGACGATTCCTGTCCAGTCACTTGTATTTGTAATTGTTGCGGTATATCTATCACTTATGAGCCATTGGTTACATTTGAACTATTAAATTTCCACAAAATTTCTACCCAATTAATATCTAAATATCAGTCGAACTATCGTTTCGACTTCCATTCCAATATTTGGCAACCACCACAGGTTTAATTCAGTTTTTACAGGATAGCTATATCCTTTTATGATGTTTTCACTTTCACTAAAGCATTTGCATTTTTTTAACTGAATTAATACATTTTCTATGATTAATAAAATCATTGATTTTTCAATCAATAACAAATTTATTATTGGTTTGCTTACGCTCACCATTATTGGAGCAGGTATTTGGAGTATGACCAAAGTACCTATCGATGCTGTTCCAGATATTACCAACAACCAAGTACAGGTCATTACACAAGCACCAAATTTAGGCACAGAAGATATTGAGCAGATTGTCACCTATCCAATAGAGGTGGCAATGAGCAACCTTCCCGATGTAAAGGAAATCAGGTCAATTTCTCGTTTTGGCTTATCTGTGGTTACCATTGTGTTCGATGATGATATGGGAACTTATCTACCTCGACAATTAGTAGCCGAAAAACTAAACGAAGTAAAAGGGCAAATTCCTGAAGGGTTTGGGGAACCCACAATGGGACCTATATCGACAGGTTTGGGAGAGATTTACCAATACACCTTAAAGGTAGCACCAGAGTTTAAAGACAATTATACCATTGCAGATTTACGCTCAATGCAAGATTGGATTGTACAACGCCAAATGGCAATGGTAGAAGGTGTTGTAGAAGTAAATGCTATTGGTGGCAAAATTAAACAATACGAAGTAGCGGTTGACCCAAACGATTTAAACTCTATAGGTTTAACCATAACAGATGTGTTTAATGCACTTGAAGCCAATAATCAAAATACAGGCGGTGCGTATATCGAGAAAAACCATCAGGCGAATTTTATTCGTGGTGAAGGCTTGGTGCGTAGTTTAGAGGATATTAAAAAAATTACGGTTAAAAATATTAATAATATCCCTGTAACTATTGGTGATATTGCTACGGTACAATTTGGTTCTGCAATTCGTTATGGCGCATTAACACAAGATGGAGAAGGCGAGGTTGTAGGTGGTTTGGTTATGATGCTAAAAGGTGCTAATTCTAATGATGTCATCGCCAATGTAAAGGAACGAATGGCTCAAATAGAAAAGTCACTACCAGAAGGTGTCATCATTGAACCATTATTAGACCGAAGTAAATTGATTGGAGAAACAACCTCGACAGTTACAACCAATCTAATTGAAGGTGCATTGATAGTCATTTTTGTACTTATCTTTTTATTAGGAAATTGGCGAGGTGGTTTGATAGTGGCTTCAACCATACCATTATCCTTATTGTTCGCTTTTATTTTAATGAATGTTTTTGATGTTTGGGTAAACCTAATGAGTTTAGGAGCAATCGATTTTGGAATTATTGTAGATGGCGCAGTAATTATTGTTGAAAGTACAGTATTCTTAATCGCATCCCAAGTACTGAAAAAGAGACAGCTTACAATGAAAGAACGTGATAAAGTAGCATCTACAGCTTCAAAAAAGATGATGAACGCTGCATTTTTCGGTCAGTTAATTATCCTTATTGTATTTCTACCCATTTTGGCATTACAAGGTATTGAAGGAAAGATGTTTAAACCAATGGCGTTGACCTTTATTTTCGCTATGATTGGCGCAATGGTACTTTGTTTAACGTATGTACCAATGATGTCTGCTTTAGTGTTGAGAGCACCAACAAACAATAAAAAATCTTATGGAGATAGATTTGTACATTGGGTTGAAGATAAATACCAACCTTTATTGGTTGGAGCATTACGAAAAGGTAAATGGGTAATAGGTATTGCAATTGTGTTGTTCGGGATAACTGTTTTTATGTTTTCCAGAATGGGTGGCGAGTTCATCCCACAACTCGATGAAGGCGATATTGCATTTCACGCCATTTTAAAACCTGGTAGTTCACTTACTGAAACTATTGAAACCACCACAAAGATTGAGCAAATTGTAAAAGAGAAATTCCCAGAAGTAGAAAAAATTGTCAGTCGTATCGGTGTTGCTGAAATACCAACAGACCCTATGCCAATGGATTTAGCCGATGTTTTTGTAATACTGAAACCTAAAAACGAATGGACAACAGCAGAAACAAAAGATGAATTGATTGAGAAAATGAAAGAAGCGGTTGAAATCGTTCCTGGTGTTAATTATGAATTTACCCAACCTATTGAAATGCGTTTTAATGAGTTGCTTGAAGGTGTTCGTGAAGATATTGCTATCAAGCTCTATGGCGAAGATATTGATGTTTTGTCTCAAAAAGCCGAAGAAATTTCTAAAATTATTGCAGGAACAGAAGGTATTGGTGATATGAAAGCGGAAGCCACAACAGGTTTACCACAAATGACCATTAATTACAACAGGAATAAATTAGCACAATACGGACTTCAAATAAATACGCTCAATCAAACCGTACAATCTGCATTTGCAGGTGGTACAGCAGGTGTGATTTTTGAAGGTGAAAAACGCTTCGATTTAGTAGTGCGTTTAAGTTCTCAAAACCGAAAAGATATTTCAGATGTTCAGAACCTCTACATCAATTTACCTTCGGGTGCACAAATTCCGTTACGTGAAATTGCAGATGTAAGTTACAAAGCAGGTCCAATGCAAATCAGTAGAGACAATACCAACAGACGAACCTATGTAGGCATTAATGTAAGAGGTCGTGACATAAAATCGTTGGTTACCGAAATAAAATCAAAATTAGATGCACAACTGAAATTACCATCGGGTTATTTTATTCGCTATGGTGGAGCTTTTGAGAATCTAGAACGTGCAAGTAATCGTTTACAAACCGTTGTACCTATTGCATTGTTGCTCATATTTGTATTAATATATTTTGCATTAAAATCTCTACCACAAACCTTAATGATTTATATAGCAATCCCAATGGCAACCATTGGTGGTGTTGTAGCATTATGGTTGCGTGATATGCCATTTAGTATATCAGCTGGCGTAGGCTTTATAGTATTGTTTGGTGTTGCGGTTTTAAATGGATTGGTTATGATAAGCGGACTCAACGAGTTAAAAGACGAAGGGGTAACCAACTTAAAAGATAGGATTGTAGAGGGTACTAAACGAAGAATCAGACCCATTATGTTAACAGCGTTTACAGATGTATTAGGTTTTTTACCTATGGCTATTTCATTATCATCAGGTGCAGAAGTACAACGTCCATTAGCAACTGTGGTTATTGGCGGATTATTAACTTCAACTTTACTTACGTTGTTCGTGTTGCCCATTTTATACCATTGGGTAGAAAACAAATCATTTACGTTTAAACTGAATAAAAAAATGGTTACAGCAACAGCAGTTTCACTCTTACTATTTGGTTTATCAGTACAAACTTATGCGCAAGAGATAAACGATACACTTCCACAAATAACA
>JABDOZ010000153.1 GCA_013043005.1 Flavobacteriaceae bacterium
ATTACATTTTTTGGAGGAGGACTGGTCGCACATTATGTTTTTAATTTAAGTTGGGAAATAGCATTTTTATTTTCTGCTTTAATAATTGTCACGGGTCCAACGGTAATTACGCCTATATTAAGAAACATTCCGCTTAAAAAGGAAGTTTCGGCAGTACTGAAATGGGAAGGGATACTTATTGACCCCATTGGAGCCCTGGTAGCGGTATTGGTTTTTGAATTTATAAGCGTAGGAGGAGGCAGTGGATTCACAAAGACAGCCCTTATTGAGTTTGGAAAGATTCTACTATTCGGGACAACATTTGGATTTACATTTGCACACGCACTAGCTTTTGCTATTAACAAAAACCTTATTCCTCATTATTTATTGAACGTAGTTTCCTTATCAACTGTATTACTGGTTTATGTCGAATCAGATATTTTTGCTCATGAATCTGGATTGTTGGCAGTTGTAGTAATGGGCATGGTTCTTGGCAATAATAAATTAGAAAATATTAAGGAACTACTTTACTTTAAAGAATCTTTGAGTGTTTTGTTAATTTCAATATTGTTTATTTTATTGGCAGCAAATATCAACATAGAGGACATGTTGCTCTTATATAATTGGAAGACAGCAATACTATTCGCAATGATTATATTCGTGATTAGACCCCTGGCTGTGATTTTAAGCACCATGAACTCTAATTTAAAGACAAATGAAAAGATATTTATTAGCTGGGTAGGCCCTAGAGGAATTGTAGCTGCTGGTATTGCCTCCCTTTTTGGGAGCAAGTTGATAATGTCTGGAGTTGAGGGAGCAGAATATATAACCCCTCTGGTATTCATGGTTGTTTTAGGAACAGTCTTATTAAACGCCACCACTGCAAGAATTTTTGCTAGAATAGCAGGAGTCTTTTTAACCAAAAGTGAAGGAATTTTAATAATTGGAGCAGGAAAACTATCTCTGTTAATTGCCAGTTATTTAAAGAAAAACGACAGACATGTTGTTTTAGTCGATTCTAATGCAGATAATGTTAACAAGGCTAAAGAACTAGGATTAGAAGCAATAAAAGAGGACATTTTCGCTGAGGATCTTACCGATAATATTGAATTGAACGATGTGGGATATTTGCTGTGCTTAACAGGTAATTCAAACATAAACAAATACGCCATCAATAAGTTTAAGGATCAATTTGGGGAGAACGGTAGTTTCAGATTAATTACAGCTGATGAGATGAGCGACCCCAAAAACAACCCAAAGGAGGGACTGTTTTCACACACAGATGATTTTATAAAGTTAACAGAAGTGGCAAGAAAGTTTCCTAAAATTCATGAAATAGAGATAGATTCAAAAGCACATTTCGATTCTTTGATTGATATAGCAAATAATAATAATGATGTTATCCCATTATTTGTTAAATTAAAATCAGGATTTCTGGATATTATTCCCGCATCAAGCAAAGATGTAAGACTAGATGATGAATCTCAATTTGTTTATCTGGGCAAGGAAATTGCTATTTAATTCACTTCATAAGTTTCACCAGAATAAAATAGATCATCTGTTTTGGAGAATTTTGAATTTGTTTTGACCTCAGCAGTTAAATTATCCATCCTCTCTTCTAAAGTCACATCCTCAAACCTTCTAATTATTCCTGTTACCAATGGATATTCTAGCCTTACTAACATTTGATGTAAAGTTGGATCTTTTTCATGAGCATCATGAACTAGGATGTCGTCTTCAGCAATACCATTTTCACCAATAGTAACCACTTCTAGCTTAAGCCCATTTAGAACTAAACCCTTATCCTTTTCTTTACCAAATATCATAGGTTTATTTTGTTTAACATGAAGCTGCTTGTCTTCACGTACAGATTTATCGGTGTATTGTGTAAAGCACCCATCGTTAAAGATCACACAATTTTGCAGTACTTCAATAAGAGAAGTTCCTTTAAATTTTTCTGCTTCAATAAACATTTCAGCCATTTCTTTCGGCGTATTTCCACCAATTCTCCCATAGAAGCGAGCTTGCGAGCCAATGGCTAGTTCACCTGGTAAAAAAGGAGGCTGTACATTACCATAAGGTGACGATTTTGTCTTCTGACCAACAAGGGAAGTTGGTGAAAACTGTCCTTTGGTTAAACCATATATTTCATTATTAAAAAGAATTATATTTAGGTCTAAATTTCTTCTTAAAACATGTATAAAATGATTACCACCTATTGCCATGGCATCTCCATCACCTGTAATGACCCAAACACTTAAATCGGGATTAGCTAATTTAACACCAGAAGCAATTGCGGGAGCGCGACCATGAATGCCATGCATGCCATAGGTGTCCATATAATATGGAAATCGAGACGAACACCCTATGCCAGAGATAAAAACAACATCTTCTTTTTTTACCCCCATTTCTGGAAGCGCTTTCTGCATGGATCGTAAAATAACATAATCGTCACAACCTGGACACCATCTAACTTCCTGGTCACTGGCAAAATCTCTAAATGTATATTTTTTAACAGCTGTTTCCATAATTATTTTACTAATTGTTGAAATTTTTCTATCAATTCAGTATTTCCAAAAGGCAATCCCTGTATTTTATTAAACTGTAAAAGGTCTAATCCGTTAAAATTAATTTTTAAAATTTTTGCGAACTGACCATTGTTTAATTCACAAACAACAATTTTCCTGAACTTCCGTAAGACTTTTTCTGTGTTTTTTGGCAGCGGGTTTATGTAGTTGAAATGAGCAAATCCAATGTTTTTAAAACCTTCTCCATTCATTTGTTTTACTGCGGTATGAAGGGAGCCGTAAGTTCCGCCCCAACCAACAACTAATAGATCACCTTCGTCTGCAAATTCAGTTTCCACATCAGGAATATAGTTTTGAACACGTTTTATTTTCTCTGCTCTAATTTTTGTCATGTACTCGTGATTTTCAGGCACATAGGATACATTTCCCGTAACCTTGTCTTTTTCAAGGCCTCCTATTCTATGTTCTAATCCTGGAGTTCCAGGAATTGCCCAATTACGAGCTAATGTGTCTTCATCCCTATCGTAAGGATTCCAATTGTCATGATATTCAAAAACACGATTATTTTTTATTTTAGGCATTTCATCAACAGATTGAATTTTCCAGGGAGCAGACCCATTAGCAATGTATCCATCAGTCAATAATATAACAGGTGTCATATGCTCTAAAGCTAGTTTTGATGCTTCATATGCGAAGTTATAACAATTTGCAGGTGTACTAGCTGCCACAACAATTACCGGGCTTTCTCCATTTCTACCATACATGGCTTGTAGCAAATCTGATTGTTCTGTTTTAGTAGGTAAACCAGTTGACGGACCACCTCGTTGAACATTAACTACAACTATCGGTAATTCAACCATCATAGCTAAACCTAAAGCCTCACCTTTTAAAGCCAGCCCTGGACCAGAAGTGGTTGTAATAGCTAAATCGCCAGCGAATGAGGCTCCAATTGTTGAAGTTATTCCGGCAATTTCATCTTCTGCCTGAAAAGCTTTTACACCAAAGTGCTTATGTTTTACCAGTTCATGTAAAATATCTGTAGCTGGAGTTATAGGGTATGAACCTAAAAACAATTCCAATCCAGATTTTTCGGCAGCAGCTAAAAATCCCCAGGCTGTCGCTGTATTTCCCATAATAATTCTATAGGTACCCGGCTCCATTTTTGCTGGAGATATGGAATAAGCGCTTGGAATTAATTCTATTGTATTTGCATAATTATGACCAGCTTTTAAAACTTTTGTATTTGCCTCAATTATATGTGGCTTCGATTTAAACTTTTTCTTAAAGAAATCAATGGTATAATCCGTAGATCTGTCGTACATCCAATAAACCATTCCTAGCGCAAACATGTTTTTACTGCGAGTAATTCCTTTATTATCTAGTCCTTCAACATCTTTCAAAGCTTCTTTTGTTAAAGAAGTCATAGCCACTTCTATAACTCTGTAGTTATTCAAACTATCATCTTCTAAAGGATTAGATTCATATTGTGCTTTTTCCAGATTCTTCTTAGTAAAAGCATCTGTGTCAACAATAATTGTGTGCCCTGGTTTTACAGAATGTAAATTAGTTTTTAAACCCGCTGGATTCATTGCTACCAGCAAATCGACGTTGTCTCCAGGTGTACTAATTTCTACACTGCCAATATGCACCTGAAATCCTGATACACCATAAAGACTACCTTGAGGGGCTCTAATTTCTGAAGGATAATTTGGAAACGTAGCAATATCATTACCAAACATTGCTGAAGTGTCTGAGAACTGAGTTCCCGTTAACTGCATTCCATCTCCGGAATCTCCAACAAATCTTATTATTACAGCCTCTAAGACCTCATGTTTAGGATTTTTTATAGTGGAAACCATAACCTTGAATTTATTAAGTAGATTACAAAATTATCGAAAGTAAATTTAACTGTGCCAAAATTACTTTCACTTTTTAGAAGGAAATATGATTTTTATCATTTACGCGAAGTAAAAAGTGTTATAATTTTACCACAATTAATAATTAAAACAGAAAACAATGGCTATTATTATAACAGACGAGTGCATTAATTGTGATGCATGTATTTCAGAATGTCCAAATAATGCAATTTACGAACCAGATGAAGAATGGGCTTATGCCGATGAAACAGAATTATCAGGTACAGTTACAACTCCAGGTGGGGCAGAAGTTGATGCAGACGAAATGAATGAAGCAATATCAGAGGAGTTTTATTATATTGTTCCAGATAAATGCACAGAATGTAAAGGGTTCCATGATGAGCCTCAATGCGCATCTGTTTGTCCGGTAGATTGCTGTGTGCCTGACGAAGACCATGTAGAAACAGAGGAAGCTCTTTTAGCTAAGAAAGCTTGGTTACATGCTGAGTAATTCGATTATTTAAAGTAAGTAAGATTTTTTAGTAACTATTTTGCGTAAAAGCACTTATAATTGATAAATTGTAAGTGCTTTTATAATTAAATAGGATGGTATATTCATAGTTGTTAATTTAATTATGACAGCTCATGTTTGAGAGTAACAAATGTTACTTTAATCTTATGTAAAGCATTATTTTTGCTGACAAATATCATAGTCTACACTACATATTCCCCCTAATTTTACACCAACTTTTAAAACGTTTATAAGCATCAGAAGTTAATAAAATAATAGAAATGAACAGTCAAAGTATTTCTGATGCATAATCTTAAATATGAATTATGAAAAAAACATTTCCAAAACTAATCTGCGATGGTAATGAAGCTGTAGCAAGAGTAGCTCACAAGACAAATGAAGTCTGCGCAATTTACCCGATCACACCTGCCTCCCCAATGGGAGAACATGTGGATGTATATAGCGCAAAAGGAGAAAAGAATATTTGGGGTAATGTACCGAGGATTGTAGAGATGCAAAGTGAAGGTGGTGCAGCAGGCGCCGTACATGGCTCACTTCAAGGAGGCGCATTAACAACAACTTTCACAGCGTCTCAAGGGTTATTATTAATGATACCAAATATGTATAAAATTGCAGGGGAGTTATTACCTTCTGTTATTCATGTAGCGGCAAGAACTGTTGCAACACATGCTCTATCTATATTCGGAGATCATTCAGATGTTATGGCAACTCGCCAAACAGGATTCTCAATGCTATTTGGGGGTACTGTTCAGGAAGCCCACGATTTTGCTTTGATTTCACAAGTTGCAACTTTAAAATCGAGAATTCCTTTCTTAAATATTTTTGATGGATTCAGAACATCTCACGAAATCTCTAAAATAGATGGAATTACTGATGACATCATAAAAGACATGATGCCAGAGGATGAAATTATGAAACACAAAAAGCATTCATTAGATCCTGACAATCCTGTAATACGTGGAACTTCTCAAAACCCGGATGTATTCTTCCAGGCGCGAGAAGCGGCAAATTCCTATTATCAAAAAGTTCCTGGAATTGTTCAGGACACCATGGATGAATTCTACAAACACACAGGAAGACGATATAGCTTATTCTACTACCTTGGACATCCGGAAGCGGAAAAAGTAGTCGTGATTATGGGTTCCGGATTGGGTCCTGCAATGGAGGCTGTCGATACGATGTTAAAAAATGGAGAAAAAGTAGGGGCAATTGTAGTTCGTTTGTTCAGACCATTCTCGATTAATCATTTTGTTGATTCATTACCTGAAACAGTTAAAAAAGTAGCTGTTTTAGACAGAACAAAAGAACCAGGCAGTATTGGAGAGCCATTATATCAAGATGTTGTGACCGCTTTTATGGAAAGCGACAGAAAAATGCCAGTAATAGTTGGTGGACGTTATGGGCTTTCTTCTAAGGAATTTGATCCCGCAATGATCAAGGCAGTTTTTGATAATCTGGATAAAGAGAAACCTAAAAATCACTTTACAATTGGTATCAACGATGATGTGACACATACAAGTCTTGAGATAGGAGGACGTTATAGAACAGCCAAAAACACCTTTAACTGTATGTTCTTTGGATTAGGTTCTGATGGTACCGTTGGCGCAAATAAAAACTCAATTAAAATTATTGGCGAAACCACAGACAATTATGTACAAGGATATTTTGTGTATGACTCCAAAAAAGCTGGCGCACAAACAGTATCGCATTTGCGCTTTGGACCAGACCCGATTTATTCGACATATTTGATTCATAAAGCAGATTTTGTGGCTTGTCACCAATTTAATTTTATTGAAAAATACGATATCCTCAAACACGCCAAAAAAGAAGGAACATTCTTATTGAACTCGCCTTATGACAAGGATGAGATCTGGGAGAAGCTTCCAAAGCTGATGCAAGAAGAAATCATAAAAAACGAATTAGATTTTTATGTGGTAGACGCATCAAAAGTTGCTCATGAAGCCAAATTAGGTAAGCGAACCAATACGGTACTTCAAACGTGTTTCTTTGCTATTTCAGGTGTATTACCTAAAGATGAGGCCATTCAGAAGATTAAGGACGCAATTGTAAAATCATACTCACACAAAGGAGAAAAGGTTGTACAAATGAACTTTAATGCGGTGGATAAATCTTTAGAAAATTTACAAAAAGTAGAGTATCCTAAAAATGTTACCAGCAGTGAAGATCTAAAACCAATGATGACTGGAACTGAAGACCCATTCGTTAAAGAAATTTTAGGTAAAATTTTAGCTGGAAGAGGAGACGAACTTCCTGTCAGCGCCTTTCCTGTAGATGGTACTTTCCCTACAGGAACTACTCAATATGAAAAACGCGGTATTGCAGATTATGTTCCAATTTGGGATGGCGAGGACATTTGTACACAATGTAATAAGTGTGTTGCAATTTGTCCACATGCTGCTATAAGAGCAAAAGTTGTTTCTAATGAAGAATTAGCAAGTAGACCGACCTCATTGAAAGCGGTACCAGCAAAGGGTAGACCGTTTAACAAAGAAACAGAATCTTATGTTTTACAGGTTTCTCCACAGGATTGTACAGGATGTGATCTATGTGTAGCAGTGTGTCCAGCTATAAGTAAAGAGGATCCGGACTTCAAGGCTATAAACATGCATAAAAAACTTAAAGTTGAAGCTGAAGAAGATGTAAACTGGGACTACTTTATCAATTTGCCAGATTATAACAGAACCGAATTGCAGATAACCAATGTGAAAGGGTCACAATTCCTTGAACCATTATTTGAATTCTCGGGAGCATGTTCAGGCTGTGGCGAAACACCTTATATTAAACTGCTTACTCAATTATATGGAGATAGCATTTCTATTGCAAATGCAACGGGTTGTTCATCTATTTATGGAGGAAACCTGCCTACAACACCATATAAAACCAATGAATATGGAAGAGGACCAGCCTGGGCAAACTCACTCTTTGAAGACAATGCCGAGTTCGGTTTAGGCATGAAGCTAGCTTTAAGCAAAAAGCAAGAAATAGCCGCAAGCCTGTTAAAAGGATTTGAAAAAGAAGTTGGAACCGACCTGGTTGAAGCTATTTTGAATAATCCTGAAAAAACAGAAGCTGAAAAAGCTGATAATTTTGCTAATCTTGATAAGCTAAAATCTAAATTAGCTGGAATCAATACAGCTGAAGCCAAAAAACTATCCCAATTAACAGATTACTTACGTAAAAAATCTGTTTGGATTCTTGGTGGTGATGGCTGGGCTTATGATATAGGCTATGGTGGCGTGGACCATGTTTTAGCTTCAGGAGAAGACATAAACATAATGGTTCTTGATACTGAGGTTTACTCCAATACAGGAGGACAAACGTCTAAATCAACACCATTAGGCGCCAGTGCAAAGTTCTCCGTATCTGGTAAGCGAACCAGTAAGAAGAATTTAGCATTACAAGCAGTTTCTTATGAAAATGTTTATGTAGCACAAGTAGCTATTGGAGCTAAAGACCTTCAAACCCTAAAAGCTATTGAAGAAGCTGAAGCATACCCTGGACCATCACTAATTATTGCCTATTCACACTGCGGTGAGCATGGTTATGATCTTAAGGATGGCGCACTGCATCAGGAAAAAGCCGTGGAAACTGGTTATTGGCCATTGTTTAGATTTGACCCTTCTAAACCTCAAGGCAAGAAGTTTAGATTAGATTCTAAAGCACCTTCCAGACCATTAAGTGACTTTTTGTATGATGAAACTCGATTTACCAGAGTTGTTAAGGAGAATAAGCAACTAGGAGAGGAGCTACATAAGCAAGCACAGGAAGAGGTGAATGCAAAATGGGAACGTTTAGAACTTTATAAGGATATGTAAACGATCCTATTCATATTTAAGAATGAAAGCCAGCTAATTTTAGCTGGCTTTCTTATTTTATTGTCTTTTTATAATATTATTCACCAATAATATGCAATAAACCAAAGTCTTTATTGACGGTCATACAACTGTTGCCATTCATCTCTAGCTCGCTCAACGCGATTTCTTCATTGTCAAGTTGTATTTTTTTAATTTCAAATGGCAATCCATGAAGTTTTAATTTAAACTTATTATATGCGGCATTGTATTTACCTTCTTTATGTTGTTGAATAAACAATTCTTTTGATTTACCTTTTAGTTTGAATGTTCTTTGACTGTATCGTCCCTTGGTGTAATCGTAACCATCATGTGCATCATCATAAAATTTTGAAACCTCTCTACCTTCTTTGTAATAAACATCCAGATTAACTTTTTCTATTTCTTTTTCACCAACGTATTGCTGAATGGGGTATTTAGGAATAACGGCACCTTCTTTAACAAAAACCGGCATGGTGTCTATATCGGCATCTACCCATACTTCTTTCCCACCTTCAACCACTTCATTGTTCCAAAAATTATACCATATGCCATTAGGGAAATACATACGCCTTCCTTTGGAATTAGCTTCATTAATTGGGCATACCAAAATTTTATCTCCGTAAATAAATTCGTCTGTTCTGTAATGTGTATGGACATCATCCTGATCATACAGAACCAATGACTTAATTAAAGGCGTTCCATCTTTAATATATTGCCAGAATGCTGTATACAAATAGGGCAAAAGCTGGTATCTAATTTCCACAAACTTTTTTACAATACTTGTCACCTCTTCATCAAAAGACCAAGGTTCTTGATCTCCATGGTCTCCGGAAGAATGCACTCGACAAAAGGGATGAAATACACCCAATTGGATCCAACGGGCAAACAATTCACCCTGAGGTTGTTCTGCAAAACCACCAATATCACTTCCTACAAATGAAAATCCGGACATTGCAAGACTTTGTGCTTGAATATTTGCTATGGACAAATGATCCCAGGTTGCAACATTATCTCCTGTCCAGGTAGATGTGTAGCGTTGTGTTCCCGAATATGCAGCCCTTGTTATGACAAATGGCCGTTTTGGATAGGAGAACTTTTTTAATCCATGATACGTGGCTCTAGCCATTTGCATTCCATAAACATTATGGGCTTTTCTATGACTACAAGGGTTTCCATCATAATCATGCCTAACATCGTCTGGAAATGTCTTATTAGGAACCTCCATTACAGCGGGCTCATTCATATCATTCCAAACGCCTTTAATTCCAATATCTTCAATCAATTCTTTGAATAAACCTGACCACCAATCTCTTACTTCCGGCTTTGTATAATCTGGGAAATAGCATTCACCAGGCCAAACCTTACCTTTCATGTAAGGTCCATCTGCGCGTTTACAGAAATAATCCTTGTCTAGCCCATCTTTAAATACACTATATTCTTTATCTACTTTAATACCTGGATCGATAATAGCTACAGTTTTAAATCCGTCGTCAGCTAATTCTTTAACCATTCTTTTAGGATCAGGAAAGTATTCTTTGTTCCACGTAAAACACCTAAAACCTTCCATATAATCAATGTCCAAATAAATGGCATCACACGGAATCTTTAATTCTCTAAACTTTGAAGTAATTTCCTTAACTTTTTCTTCAGGATAATAGCTCCATTTACATTGATGAAAGCCCAAGGTCCATAAGGGCGGCATTTGATGAGGTTTTCCAGTAAGATCTGTATAATTAGCAACAACATCTTCCATTTTTGGGCCATAGATGAAATAGTAATTCATTTCACCACCCTGAGCCCAAAAACTAGTTACATTTCTCCTTTCATGCGCAAAGTCGAAAAATGATCGAAAGGTATTATCAAAAAAGACACCATAGGCTTTTTCGTTGTGAAGTCCTGTATAAAAAGGAATGGCTTTATAAAGCGGATCTGTATCTCTACCGTAAGCATAGGAATCTGTTACCCAATTTTCATAGCGTTTTCCTTTCAAATTTAGATTTTCAGGCTTATCACCCAAACCATAGAAACTTTCCCCATCATGAGAAATTTTGCTCATTTTTACGATGTTTCCACCATGATGGTAGCTTTCTTCCCAATGAAACCCTGCCTCGTCTTGACTTAAAAGCGTATTGTCTTGAGCATCATATATCGCAACGCCTAAATTTTCTTTATAAATATGACAAACTAGTTTAGAAGTTGAAATAATGAATCGTTCTTTGTCTTCCGTTATTTCTAAAACGTTGTATCCTGTACTTGCGTATTTTGTGATTGCATAAGAAAAATCCTTATCAAAAATCCCAGTTGTTGTATATCTAAATCTTAAAACGCTATCCCTTACTACGGTTAGTTGTAATACGACATCGTTGTTTGTTGTGAAATACAATCTGTCGACATCTTTTTTAAAACTTATTATTTTAGATGGAAATAAATTTCCCTTATGCTCTAATTCAGTATTTATAATCATGCAATCATCCTTTTTCGACCGTAAAAAAAAGAATAACTTTAGACATAAAAAACATTAATCCAAAAGAATTTAGATGTTTTACCAACTATATCGATTTAGTGTATGTATTTTACGAATTGAAAAAATATATATCCTTATTTTGGATTATTTTGAAGCCTTCTGATATTTAAAAACAACCATTCCTAAAGGAGGAATTGATATTTCTGCTGATTGGCCTCTATATTGAGCATCTATTTTTTCAGATGAAAACAGTTTGTTTCTGTATTGGCCTGAACCTCCAAATTTCTTGAGATCACTATTAAAAATCTCCTTTAATTTCCCTTTTTTGGGTAATCCAATTCTGTAATTCTCTCTAGGAACAGGAGTCATATTACAAGCAACTATTAGATTGTCTTGTTCTTTTTCTCCCTTTCTGATAAATATCAAAGTTGAATTTTCGGAGTCATTATATTCGATCCACTCAAACCCTTCTGCGCTAAATTGTTTTTCATATAGAGCAGGTTCTTTTCGATACAATTTATTAAGATCCTTAATAACTTCCTGAACACCTTTGTGATAATCGTATTGCAATAAATGCCAGTCTAAGCTCTGCTGGAAATTCCATTCTGAACTTTGGGCAAATTCAGCTCCTTGAAACAATAATTTAGTTCCTGGATGTGTAAACATGTAGCTATATAATAATCTCAAGTTAGCAAAGCGTTGCCATTCGTCACCAGGCATTCTGCCTAATATAGATTGTTTACCATACACAACCTCATCGTGTGATAAAGGCAACATAAAGTTTTCAGTAAATGCATAAGCCATGCTGAAAGTTATGTCATTTTGATGATGTTGTCTGTAAATAGGTTCTTTAGCAAAATACTGTAAAGTGTCATGCATCCAACCCATCATCCATTTCATACCAAAACCTAAGCCGCCTAAGAAAGTTGGCTTTGAAACCATTGGAAATGCTGTTGATTCTTCGGCTATTGTTTGAACATCTGGAAAACTGCTATAAATAGCTTCATTAAATTCTTTTAAAAATGCAACAGCCTCAAGATTTTCTCTCCCACCATATATATTTGGTTCCCATTCTCCTTCTTCACGTGAATAATCTAAAAATAACATGGACGCAACAGCATCAACCCTTAGTCCGTCAGCATGATATTGATCCATCCAAAAAATGGCATTACTAATTAAAAATGATTTCACTTCATTTCTTCCATAATTAAAGATCAGACTTTTCCAATCCTGATGATATCCTTTTCTTCTATCAGGATGCTCATATAAATGAGATCCATCAAAAAAGCCTAATCCATGAGCGTCTTCGGGGAAATGGGAAGGCACCCAATCTAAAATGATTCCTATATCATTTTGGTGCAGTTTATCAACTAATAACTTAAATTCTTCGGGATAACCAAATCTTGATGTGGGTGCATAATAACCTGTTAATTGATATCCCCAACTTGGATCATATGGATACTCCATTACTGGCATCAATTCTACATGTGTAAAGTTCATTTCTTTTACATAAGATACCAGTTCATCTGCCATTTCAACATAGGACAAAAATCGACCTTCTTCAATATGTTTTTTCCATGAACCCAAATGAACCTCGTATACAGAAAAAGGAGCATTAATTGCGTTATGCTTTTTCCGTTTTTTCAACCAATTTTTATCACCCCATTTATAGTCATCTTCCCACACTATTGACGCTGTATTAGGCGGATGCTCACATCGTCTTCCATAAGGATCTGCCTTTTCGGTTTTTATGTCATTGTTGTGGCTCTGAATTTTATATTTATAAGCGCTTCCCTGTTCAACACCAGGAATGAATCCTTCCCAAATTCCACTTTCATCCCAGCGCACATATAGTTGATGTTCGCCTTCAATCCAATAATTGAAATCTCCAATTACAGAAACATGTTTTGCACTTGGAGCCCAAACTGCAAAATAGGTTCCCTTTACACCATCTACTGTTGTTAGGTGTGAGCCAAATTTATCGTATAATCTATAGTGCTTTCCAGCTTTAAATAGATCGACATCAAAGTCTGTAAAAAGGCTATGTGGTATAACTACTGCCATAATTTAAGTGTTAATAATATTAGAAATCCCTTTCAGTGGAATAACAGCCCAACGTGGGCGCGAATTAAGTTCGTAGCCTAATTCATATATAGCTTTTTCCAAAAGTGAATATTTTAAAAGGAAAATACGTTCCTGATGGTAGCCTATATTGATATTTGCATCTTGAATTTCGTCAATATAGGTTCCCAGAAACACACCAATAAAATATTGATATAATATCTCACTTGCTTGAAATAACTCTTCTTGTGAATGTTTGTAATCTTCTATGTTATTGAATATTGTTGCATAAATAGCATAGTGGAAAGATCTAAAAATCCCAGCAACATCCTTTAAAGGCGGCTGTTTAACTTTCCTGTCTCGTATGGTGCTTTCCGGCTCCCCTTCAAAATCCAGAATATAAAAATCATCACCTTTAACCAAAACTTGCCCTAAATGATAATCGCCATGCACTCGTAAACGCTCACCTTTTAATCTGGTCCAGTCAAAGTTGACAAAACGCTTTCTAATGATGTTCTTTTTCTCTAAAAATTCGTTTGCCAATTCTAAGGCTAATCCATCCAACTTATGCAAATTGTTCTCAACAGTGTTTAACCTGTTTTGAAACTGATACAATAATCTATTCTTTAACCAAACCGTGTAATCACCATTAAAACGAGTAGGCGTAAAGGCGGTATCTTCAAATTCAGATCCTAAAGCTATATGCATTTCTGCAGTTCGTTGTGCCAGTTTTTGGATTTTAGTAAAAATATTTAAACCGACCCAGTCAATTATTTGTGGCGGTACATCTCTTATGTCCAGTCTCAGGAAATCTTCGGTTCTTGGAAGGGAATTTATGTCTATATGTTTGTGTTCAAGGTTTAAGAATACAGTGTTCAATTGCTTAAGCATATAGTCCCAGGCATCACCTTCGTTTTCTACCATTTCTTGCATTAAGGCTATTGTAATATTAGTCCCTTCCTGATCCTTTATTTGAACGCTACCCAGATATGCTGGAGTATTTTTAAAATCTTTCTTTTCTGATAAAAAGCGACTCATTTCATAATCCGGATTCCTATCAGCATAAATACGTCTGAAAAACTTAAGAACATATTTTTCATTGTATACAATAGACGTATTGCTCTGCTCGAAGCCCATATATCTTGAAGATTCATATGTACAATTATCAAACAACAAGCTTTTATGGTATTGAACACGCGTTCTATCATTAGGTATTGCCGTAAGAATACGCTCAAACACAACTTTTCTAAAAGCCTCCAGATTAATGGCGTCTATAATGAATCCTTCCTGCCCCTTTATGCTTATAGGCAGGATGCGGTCGTCTTTTGCAAAATTCTCATCTGAAACAAAGGCAATTGGTAAAAAATAATGCTGATAAAAGGCCTCAACAAAATTGACCTCCAAAATTAACCCATAGTAAACTTCTTCGTGTTGCTGGATTCTAAAATATTCATCAAGTTCAATATATTTTAGTTTACTGGCTTTACCGCCATACCACCTTTGTTTAACTATATAATCCTCCAGCACATCTGAAAGGAAGGTTTTAACAAACTTTTGATTATCCATGAGTTGTTCCCAACTTGTGTCAAAATCATAAGGAGGTTTTAAAGTGGTTGATGAGATACTCTTTTTTGCCATTTTATTTATTTATCTTAAAGATATGAAATGGTAAGGTTGGATGCAATTCAATGAAATTCCATTCATTAAACCAGTTGTAACTACTTCCCGTTACTAAATCTTGAACCTGGATTTGATGCCCTTGTTGAACACCTAAATCATACAATGGAATTTGAACAGTTCCTTGTTGAGCATAATAAGGATCTAGGCTTACTATAATGAGCAATTCATTAGCCTTGTCCTGATCCCACTTATAAAAGGCCATTAGATTGTCATTCTCTATATGACAAAACTTAATATTATTAGTTTGTTGTAAAGCAGTATTTTGACGTCTAATGGAGTTAATCTTTGCTATAATTGTGGTTAGCTTATTTTCTAGGGACCAATCATAATGGCATATTTGAAATTTTTCTGAATTCAAATATTCTTCTCTCCCAGGAAGTGAATCACTTATCATTTGCTCAAACACAGGGCCATATATTCCGATGCTGGAGCTCAAAGTTGCTGCTAGCACATAGCGCTGAATAAATTTAGAATCGTTTGCTCCCTGCAGATGATATGGATTAATATCTGGGGTATTAGGCCAGAAATTAGGCTGCATGAACTCCTTTAATTCAGACTGAGTCAATTCATTCATGTATTCAATGAATTCATGCTTTGAGTTTCTCCAGGTAAAATATGTATAAGATTGCGTATAACCTTCTTTTGCTAATCGAGCCATCACTTTTGGTGTAGTAAATGCTTCAGCTAAAAAGATAACATCAGGATGCTTTTGTTTAACCTCAGAAATAATCCAATTCCAGAAATAAAATGGTTTGGTATGAGGATTGTCAACCCTAAAAATGTTTATACCGCAATCAATCCAATACAATAGAGTGTCCAAGCACTCCTTCCATAGGTTTTTATAATCTTTACTTTCCCAATAAATTGGCAAAATATCTTGATATTTTTTAGGTGGATTTTCTGCATATTGCACAGTTCCATCTGGTCTCCACTTAAACCATTCCGGGTGTTCTTTTACCCAAGGATGGTCTGGTGCAGCCTGCAAGGCATAATCCATAGCAATTTCCAGTCCTTCATCTTTGGCTTTTCTAATTAAGGTTTTAAAATCCTTTAATGAACCTAATTGTGGATGAATATCTTTATGACCACCATGCTTAGAGCCTATTCCCCACGTTGAACCAACATCTCCTTCAAAAGCTTCTGTTGTATTATTCTTACCTTTTCTGTTAACCTCTCCAATTGGATGTATTGGCGGGAGATAAACGATGTCGAAGCCCATTTTTGTTATCCTTGGAAGTAAGCGTTCACAATCCTTAAAAGTTCCATGAACACCTTCATTTTCTGAAGCCGATCTTGGGAAGAATTCATACCATGTGCTAAAGCGTGCTTTTAACCTGTCTACGTAAACCTTGTATTCTTTTGATGTATTTGCTAGTATCTTCGCCGGATATTTTAGGAATATATTGTGAAGTTTTTCGCTTACAGCCTCTTTGATAGCTTCATCATAGTTTTCTGAATCTTCAAAAAGTTTAATCAGACGTAATAGGTGTTCCTTTTCTGTTTTATTCGCTTTTTTTGAAATTGTTTTTAGGAACTCTATGCCTTCCAATAATTCGGAATTTACATGCTGATTGTCATCAATCTTTCTTTCAATTCCGTGCTGCCAATTTAATGCATAATCGACCCAACCTTCAACTTTATATGTGTAAAAACCTTGTTTTTCAACAACAAACGACGCTTTCCATTCATCATTTACAACAAGATGCATTCTCTCCTCATTCCATTTAGAATCTTTTTCATTTTTATATAGTACTGATGCTCCTAGAACATCATGACCGTCGGCCAATATATGAGCGTCAACATTTACAACTTCGTTAACAACACGCTTTATAAAAAATTCACCATTATTAATTTGTGGTGAGACAAAATCGATAACAACTCTTTTTTGATTTAGCATTTTAATCAGTTAGTTTTTTGAAGACAACAAAAGTAGTAAATAAGACGTATAAATCCTTATATAGCATTTACAAAGACCATTAGAGTATATAAAATCTTGAATAGCCCTATAGTAAAAGCGTGAACAATTTTATATTATTTAAATTACATAACCTTTAGGAATAGTGGCTTCTTTTTTAATAACGACAATACCGTCTTTTATGGAATACATGTCTGTTTCTTTGTCTTCAAGATGAGATCCACCATTGATTCTTACATCATCACCAATACGACAATTTTTATCTAGTATAGCATTTTTGATAAAACAACGTTCTCCAATTCCCATTAAAACATCAATTCTTCTCTCGTCCATATCTTTAAGGGTTTCATAATAATCTGAACCCATCATGTAAGTATTTATTACAGTTGACTCCTTTCCTATTCGGGATCTAATTCCAATTACTGAACGTTCAATTTTGGCAGCATGAATGATACAACCTTCGGCGATTACAGCTTTTTCTTGTGCTGTCCCGGATACTTTAGTTGTTGGTAGCATTCTTGCCCTGGTATATATTCTTTTCTTTTTGTCATACAAGTTAAAACTTGGTATATCATCTGTTAAACCTAAATTGGCGTCAAAAAAGGAGTCAATATTCCCAATGTCTGTCCAATAACCCTCATATTGATAACTGATAGTTTTATGTTTACCGATAGATTGAGGGATAATTTCTTTACCAAAATCCATAGTATCAGGGTTATTCATTAACTCAATTAACAGATCTTTATTAAAAATATAAATACCCATTGAGGCAAGATATTTTCGACCACTATCTCTCATAAAATCACTTACACCAGATTCCCAATCAGGCAATAAATCTGATGCAGGCTTTTCAATAAAAGAAGTAATTACGTTTTTGTCATCAGCTTTAAGAATTCCAAAAGATGTAGCTTCTTTTGCATTAACAGGGATTGTTGCAATAGATATTTTAGCCTTACTTTTAATATGTTCTTTTAGCATTTCTCTATAATCCATTTGATATAGTTGGTCACCCGAAAGGATCAAGGCATATTCAAATTCGTTAGATAAAAAGTGATGCATACTTTGCCTTACAGCATCTGCAGTACCTTGAAACCACTCATCACTATGTATTGTTTGTTCCGCGGCCAAAACATCCACAAAAGCCCTACTAAAAAAACTAAAGTGGTAGGTGTTTTTAATATGTCTGTTAAGAGAGGCAGAATTAAACTGTGTTAAAACATACATGCGTTTTATGTCTGAATTGATACAGTTTGAAATAGGAATATCAACTAATCTGTATTTTCCCGCAATTGGGACAGCCGGTTTGGATCTTTTTTCTGTTAAAGGATATAAGCGAGACCCTTGTCCACCGCCTAAAATAATTGCCAACACACTATTATTTATCATAATTACTAGATTAACGATTTATATAATTCTTCTACTTGTTTTGCTATTGCTATCCAGTCAAAATGTTCTTCGACTCGTTTTCTTCCTTGTTCTGCCATTGAATTTTTTAATTCTTCGTTACTGATTACTTTGTTAACGCCATCAGCTAGATCTTTGGCGAACTTATCTGGGTCTGTAGGCTCAAAAGGCGCTACATTTTGTTGCTCAACCGGGACCAGTATTCCTGTTTCTCCATCAACCACAACTTCTTTTATACCGCCAACAGCACTCGCCACAACAGCAGTTTTGCAAGCCATTGCCTCTATATTTATAATGCCAAAAGGTTCATAAATTGAAGGGCAACAGAACACATCTGCGTGAGAATACAATTGGATAACCTCATCTTTAGGTAACATTTCATCAATCCAAATAATGTTATGACGTGTTTTTTTGACTTCACTAACACTGTCTTCCATTTCTTTTGCTATTTCCGGTGTGTCCGGAGCCCCTGCACATAATACAATTTGTGTTTCTGGATCTATATATTTTATAGCGTTTACCAAATGAATGATACCTTTTTGACGTGTAATTCTGCCAACAAAAAGCACATAAGGCTTAGATTTGTCAATACCAAATCTTTCTAAAGTTGATGTTTCTTGAGTAACCACATATTCATCAAGCTTTATCCCATTGTAGATTACTTTTACTTTGTTTTCATCAACATTAAAATGTTTTAGAACATCTACTTTGGTTTCTTCAGAAACAGCAATTAGAGCATCTGCCATTTCAAGCGCGGTTTTTTCTATCCAGGACGAAGCGTCATATCCTTTTCCTAGTTGTTCTCTTTTCCATGGCCTTAATGGCTCTAAAGAATGTGTAGTAATAACTAATGGGATTCCATAACATAATTTTGCTACAATTCCAGCAAAATGAGCATACCAGGTATGACAATGCACCACATCTGCATCAATTTCATCTGCATTCATATGAATGCACGTACTCAATGTTTTGAGAACAGCTTTAAGTTTGTCGTTTGTATCATCAAAAACAGGATTATCATAAGGAAATCCTTTAACAGATAAATTACCATCTTTTTCATCCTGATCTCCAAAACTTCTTACATCTAGTTCCATTAATTTCGCTAACTCTGAAGCTAAATATTCAACATGTACGCCTGCACCACCATAAACATATGGTGGAAATTCTCTGGTATAAAAAAGTGCTTTCATATTATCCTAAAAATAGTATATAAACTTACAAAATGTTTTGACTAATTGTAATAAAAACGTGATTTTTTAAGGCTTTTCCAGCAGTTTTAAAAACATTGAGGAAATTGAAGTTCATTTACTACTTAAAAAAGAAAACCTCATGTTTCAGATGGTAAAAACATGAGGTTAATAATTGCAATCCTAAATTATTAGTTTTTAATAAGTTTTCTTGTAATTGAAATGTTGTCTGCTGTTATACCTTTTACTATATAAACACCTTTTGATAAGGAATTTACAGAAATAGAATTTGATTGACTATACAAGACTTTTCTCCCGTTAATATCAAAAACCGTTACCTCGTTAATAGAAGTATCTGAAAAAGACATGACATCATTCGCTGGATTTGGAAAAAGAGAAACATGAGCTGAGTTATCTTCAATATTTTCAAGACCTAAAGTCTCGCTAATTACCGTTAAAACTAACTCATCGTTGTTTCTGCAGGCAATACTAAATTCATATAGAAAACCATTAAAATTTACAATTTTTGTAGCAGGAAGATTACAGCTTCCTATAGTCCCTGTAGTAGTGGCAACAATAAATTCATCATTAACAGTGGCGTCAAAACCTAAAGTAATTTCAACATCACCTTCAAAAGAAGCATTACCTTGAATG
>JABDOZ010000156.1 GCA_013043005.1 Flavobacteriaceae bacterium
TTTACAACGAACTTGGACAAGTTTTCCAGACTCATGTTTATGGAACAACAACAGATAAAATATCAATTCCGTTTAACTATAAGAAGGGTTTATATCTTATTAATCTGGAATCAGATCAAAAGGTTACCACATATAAAATATTAAAACATTAATCACAAAAGTCCCTTATTATGAATACAATTAAATTTAAATTTTTTATTAACCTTATAATATTCATTATTGCATTTAATTTTAATTCAACAGCTCAAGTTGGCGTTGGTACAACCAGTCCCGATGCTTCTTCAATGTTGGATGTGCAATCTACAACAAAAGGCATGTTAATACCAAGGATGGAATCTACAGACAGAACAGCTATTGCAAGTCCAGCAAATGGCTTATTGGTGTTTGATACAGATACTAAAAGTTTTTGGTTTTATAATGCAGATGCATGGAAAGAGTTGGTGTCTGGTAGTTCAATTGTAGATGCTGATGGGGATACTGGTGTTGAAGCAGAAAAAACTAATGACTTAGATGAAATTAATTTTAAAACTAAGGGGTCAGAACGTATGAAGATTGATGAAAATGGGGTGGTTTTTATGGGAGATAGCATCAATGGCAATTATACAAAAGTAACGACAAATGGTTCATTGAGCTATGAAGGTGATGCGACAAGATGGGATGACTTAAAAATTCCCTTAAATGCAACAAATAGAGGAACTAGTAATAAACCAGAATGGTTGTTGTGGCAAAATAATAGTTCACAAGGGGTTTGGTTGTGGTCATTTTCTCCAAATATAGAGGAAGAGTTATATTTTGTAGCACAATTACCACATGCCTGGAAAGAGGGAACAGATTTACTTCCTCATGTACATTGGACAACAAAAACAGGTGTCACAGGTAACGCTAAATGGGCTTTAGAGTATACCTGGTCTAATGTCGGCGACCCGTTTCCAGCACCTGTAATTATATCATCAAATACAATTACGGTTGGTGATCCATCTGTACCTTACAATCATAATCTTACTAAATTGCCGGCTATTTCAGGTACTGGCAAAACCTTATCTAGTATGTTGGTTTGCAGATTTTTTAGGGATGGCGATGATGCCTCTGATACCGCTAATAACGAGATTCAAGTGTTTGAATTAGATTTTCATTACGAAATTGATAGTGATGGAAGTAACGAAGAATTTACAAAATGGTAATGTAATACCTAAGAATTATTTTAAAAAAAGAAAATGAAAAAGTCATATTTAAGGTATAGTTCAATTTATTCCATAATTTTTATATGTTTAATTTTTAATATAGAAGCACAAGTTGGAATAGGAACAGTCTCACCAAATACCAACGCAATGCTGGATGTTGATGTTTCCGGTCTTACAAACAAAAAAGGATTTTTACCTCCAAGAATGACAACAGCCGAAAAAAACAGTTTGGGTACCTCTTTGGTGTTAGCAGATAAAGGGATGATGGTTTTTGATACTGATTTAACCGCCTTTTATTATTGGAATGGTTCAGAATGGGCACTAATAAGAATTGACTCAGTGGTAACCGATGAGGATTCATTTGGAAACCTTTATCTAACATCTCCGGCTGATACTTACATAGCTAATAAAAATGTTCCAACAAAAATTGCAGGGACTACAGCAGCTGAAAATCTTGCTAATTTTAGTGCAGTTGGTAATAATAGACTGGTTTATACCGGCTCTTCTACAAGAACTTTTAGTGTGGTTTGCTCTATGTCTTTTAGTGCCAGTGATAAAAATGATGTGTTTGCATTTTATATTTATCATGGGGGCAACGCATCTCCAGGTGTAGTTGCATCCAGTGAGGTAAAAAGGTATATTTCTACAGGTGCAGATATTGGAGCTTTATCGGTTTCGGGATTAGTTACTCTGGCTCCTAATGAATGGATCGAAATGTGGGCTCTAAATGAAACAGATGATGATTTAAATTTAAGTGTTGAAACTTTTAATATACTTATTTATTAATCCTCTTTTTTGAATGTTAAATATAGCGCTACTCAATCATAGTTTTTTTAACTAGATAAGGTGGATGGTCTAGATGATGACAGACAAGAATATAGAAATTAGCGATAAAAATTTAATTTTAATATTTATAAAAAGGAAGGCTCAAGACCTTCCTTTTTTTATTACGGTTACTTAAATATTGGTATTAAGTTTATTTGATTATTTTTAGAAATATTTCGTAGCATGACAGAAACCAAAACCTATCCGGAAAATAAATTTTGGAGCCTTTTTGAAAAACAAAAAGTTAATAAGTACCGCGTTGGTAATTCTTCATATAAACAACGCATTAAAAAATTGAATGCGGTAAAAAAAGCTGTAGAGTTTACTTATCGCGACAGAATTAAACAGGCTTTGCATGATGATTTCAAAAAACCATTTACAGAGACCGATCTAACAGAAATCTACCCTGTTGTTAGTGAAATAAAATTTGCAAAGAAATATTTAAAGTCGTGGTTGAAAAAGCAAAAGGTGAAAACCCCATTCTCTTTGATTGGTTCCTCATCATGGTATAAATATGAACCAAAGGGTGTTTGTCTGATCATTTCACCTTGGAATTTTCCACTGAATCTAACTTTTGGACCGTTGGTTTCTGCCATTGCTGCCGGGAATACAGTAATTTTAAAACCATCTGAAATGACACCGAATATTTCTGGCGTCATGGCCGAAATAGTAAAGGAATTATTTGATGAAAACGAAGTGGCATTGGTGCAGGGAGAAGTTGAAGTTTCACAAGAACTTTTAAAATTACCATTTAACCATATCTTTTTTACGGGTTCACCTGCAGTTGGGAGAATAGTCATGAAATCAGCCGCGCAACATTTAACTTCGGTAACTCTGGAGTTAGGAGGGAAGTCTCCAACAATAGTTGATAAATCTGCAAATATTAAGTCGGCAGCCCAAAAAATAGCCTGGGGAAAATTCATGAATAATGGTCAGATATGTGTCTCTCCTGATTACTTGTTTATACATGAGGATATTAAAGCTGATTTTGTAAAGGAATTTAAATTACAATTAAATTCATTTTATTCTGATGATGCATCAATGTCACAATCGTATTGCAGAATTGTGAATGAAAAGCATTATACCAGATTAGTAGAACACATTGAAAATGCTAAACAACTCAAGGCTAAAATAGACGTTGGTGGACAAACCGATTCCAGGGAAAATTATATTGAGCCAACTGTGATCTCAGATTTGCCTGATGAAGCCTCTTTGCTTCAAGAGGAAATATTTGGCCCGATACTTCCTGTGAAGACCTATGCCGCTATGGATGAAGCCATTACCTATATCAATTCAAAAGAAAAACCTTTGGCACTCTATATTTACAGTAAAAATAAGAAAATCGTAAATCAGATAATTGATAATACCAGAGCCGGTAGTACCTGCATTAATAACAATGTGATTCAATATTCAAATCATCATTTACCATTTGGAGGGACTAATAACAGCGGAATAGGTAAAAGTCATGGTATTTTTGGTTTTCAGGAATTTTCTAACATGCGCTCTGTGTTAAAGCAGCATACTAAGGGATCGATAGAATTGTTGTTCCCACCGTATAACAACTTGAAGCAAAAGATCGTGGATCTCACCATTAAATGGTTCTAAACCGTCACTTTGAGTGATTTTTTAGGCACTAAAAAATTGTATCGAAAAGTTATGCTCTTTGTATTGATTATCTGTACTACGAGTTTTCTTTACAAAATTGTTTCATTATGTCACTTGAACTGGCAAGAATATCTAACTTTCCTTTAAGACATAATCGGATTGGATCTGTTCATTCATTCCATTTTGATATTTGGTCATACTAAACCACTGATGAATGGAATAGGACCCTGTTTCTCCTTGTTTGTTCACGGCAATATAACCTACCTGAAAATTTTTGTGATCGCTATCTGGTTTATCAACTATTCGCCTTATGGCTTCTTCACAAGCTTTCTGCGGCGATTTCCCTTGACGCATCAATTCAACCACCAAAAAGCTACCAACGGTTTTCACAACTTCTTCACCTAATCCGGTGGCAACAGCTGCACCTATTTCATTATCAACAAACAGACCTGAACCAATTATAGGTGAATCTCCAACACGTCCAGCCATTTTGTAAGCTAATCCACTGGTTGAGCATGCGCCTGAAATATCACCGTTTTTATCGATGGCAAGCATGCCTATAGTGTCATGATTCTCTATGTTAATTATAGGTTTATATTTAGCCTCCACTTTCCATTCTTCCCAAGCCTTTTTAGAAGCATCTGTCAATAAATTTTCAGATTGAAATCCTTGAGAAATGGCGAATTTTTTTGCGCCTTCTCCTGCCAGCATAACATGAGGTGTCTCTTCCATGACCTTTCTTGCAACAGAAACAGCATGAGTAATATTTTGCAGATAGACCACTGAGCCGCAATCCCCTTTTTTATTCATTATGCAGGCATCTAAAGTGACATTGCCTTCACGATCTGGAAGTCCACCTTTACCAACCGACTGACCTTTTTCATTGGCCTCTTCTACCATGCAACCTTGTTCCACTGCGTCTAGTGAATTGCCTCCACCTTCAAGAATCTCCCAGGCTTTAGCAGTGGCTTCTTTCACATGCCAGGTTGCGATAACCAAAGGGATCTTGGTTGTATTGGTTATTCTGGTTGCAACCTTAGAATTTTTGTTTTCACAGCTCGATATAATATTAGCCACTGCAATTCCTGCTCCAGCTATAGACGCATTTTTTATAAAGTTTCTTCTTTTCATAATAGATCACTAACTTTAGTTACATTAAATATACTAAAAATGACTTTCAGGAAAATCATGCTTCCACTGGTATTACACTTAATTTTTTCCAATGCGTATTCACAGGAAAAAGGCGCAACCACAATCGGAATTATACCGAAACCCAACTATATAGAATTGCAGGAAGGTTTTTTTCTTCTCAATAAAAATTTTGAAATCAAATATGAAAGCGATTTTGAAATCGCTGCAAATTTCATCAAGAAATTCATCAGTCAGGGAATTTCTATGGACATGTCATCCAAAAAACCAAAAAGGCCCATTAGTTTTATAAAGGATTCTACTATACAAAACCAGGAAGCATATAAATTAATTATAAATCCTAAAGAAATTACTATCAAGGCAAGCACCGGAAAAGGTGCATTTTATGCAACCCAGTCACTGCGTCAATTGTTTCCATCAGATTTTGAAAATGGAACATTCAGAAAAAAGAAGTTAAATTTACCTTGTTTAATGATTGAAGATGCACCGCAATTCAGCTACAGAGGAATGCATTTAGATGTCGGACGGCACATGTTTTCTATTAAGTTCATCAAAAGGTATATTGATTTTTTGGCCATGTTAAAAATGAATACGTTTCATTGGCATTTAACAGAGGATCAAGGCTGGAGAATTGAAATTAAAAAGTATCCCAAACTGAATGAGATTAGCAGTCTTAGAAAAGAAACATTAATTGGTCATTACAGTGATAAACCACATAAATTTGATGGAAAAACATATGGTGGATTTTATTCACAACAGAACATGTTGGATGTTGTTCAATATGCGAATGATCGATTCATCACGGTTATTCCCGAAATAGAAATGCCTGGTCATTCTCAGGCCGTTCTTGCCGCTTATCCTGAATTGGGGTGCTCAGGAGAGCCAGTTGAAGTGGCAACCAAATGGGGCGTTTTTGAAGATATCTATTGCACGAAAGAGCAAACTTTCGATTTTTTAGAAGATGTATTAGATGAGGTATTAGATATATTTCCGAGTGAATATATCCATATTGGTGGAGACGAAGCGCCTAAAACAAGATGGAAATCCTGTCTTGATTGCCAAAAAAGAATTGCAGACGAAGGTTTGAAGGATGAGCATGAATTGCAAAACTATTTTATAAGCAGAATAGAGCGATATTTAAATAGTAAAGAGCGACAAATAATTGGATGGGATGAAATTCTGGAAGGAGGTCTGGCTCCTAATGCAACAGTGATGTCCTGGCGTGGAACTGCTGGTGCCATTGAAGCCGCAAGGCAGAAACATAATGTGATCATGACACCAACTTCATACTGCTACTTTGACTATTATCAATCTAAAGATGAGAACGAACCTTTGGCCATTGGTGGTTACTTACCTCTGGAAAAAGTATATATTTTCAATCCGATTCCTGAAGAATTGACCAAGGAAGAATCAAAATATGTCTTGGGTGCTCAAGGCAATGTATGGACGGAATATATGGCTAGTGAAAAACAGGTTGAATATATGGTGTTTCCTCGCATTTTGGCTATGAGCGAGGTTGTCTGGTCAAAAACTAACACAAAAGACTATCAGAATTTTCTTGAAAGACTTAAAAACTTTAATAGTCGTCTGGACGCGCTCAAGATTAATTATTCTAAAAAATTGAATTGAAAACAAATTAGTAGATAACCGATTTCTTTTTTTATAGTATCTTAAACTGTTAATCTTGACTTAAATAATTGAATTTAAATGGTTCAACTTAATATTTTTGCTTAAACTATTTTTATGATTCGTTGGTTGATCTTTATATTAATCTATGTTGTTATCGATTTTTATGCCTTTCAGGCTATAAAAACCATAACCAAGAATAACTGGGTTCATTATCTGCATATAGCAATTTCAGTTCTTGTTGTAGGTAATTTTATCTATCAGTTTACTCAGGTATCCACGGGTCGAGTATTGACTCCAGAGAAAAGTTATGCTCTTGGTTTTCTTCTAACATTAATCGCGCTAAAATTAGTCGTGGTTCCCATCATGTTCGGTGAAGATGTTTTTAGAATATTTGAAGGTACCTATAACAGGCTATTTACAAAATCAGAATCGTTCTATCTGCCCTCTCGAAGAAAGTTTGTAAGCCAAATTGCTATGGGAATAGCTGCCATTCCTTTTGCTTCCTTACTCTATGGAATGGTAAAAGGTAAATATAACTTTAGAGTTTTAAATTATACCCTTCATTTTGATGATTTACCGGAGGCTTTTGATGGTTACAAAATAACTCAGATCAGTGATATTCATTCTGGAAGTTTTGATAATAAAGAAAAGATTGAATATGCTGTAGAACTAATTAACGAGCAATCTTCTGACACCCTTCTTTTCACGGGTGATATGGTGAATAATTTGGCGAATGAAATGGATCCCTGGATAGAAACCTTTTCAAAATTGAAGGCTAGAGATGGCATGTATTCAATTTTGGGAAACCATGACTACGGTGATTATGTGCGTTGGGAGACAAAAGAGGGTAAAACACAAAATTTGAAAAAACTCAAGCAGATACAAGAACAGATTGGTTTTGATCTCTTGCTAAATGAAAACAGGTTCATTGAAAAAGGTGATGATCGCATTGCTATAATTGGTGTTGAGAATTGGGGTAAGGGATTCAAGAAAAAAGGAGATCTGAACAAAGCATCTGAAGGGCTAAATCCGGATGATTTTAAAATTGTATTAAGCCACGACCCAACACACTGGAATGAAGTAATTGTACCACACAAAGATCATTTCCATTTAACCCTTAGTGGCCATACACATGGTATGCAATTTGGCATTGAAGTGCCGGGTTGGATAAAGTGGAGTCCCGTAAAGTGGCGCTATAAGCATTGGGCTGGTATTTATGAGCAGGCTAATCAATTTATAAATGTAAACAGAGGTTTTGGATTTTTAGCATATCCGGGACGTGTCGGAATTTGGCCTGAGATTACGGTTATAGAACTTAAAAAATCGCCAAGTATAGTCTAATTCTAAGGAAATGTTATATTTGTATGTGCACATTTGACCTAAAACTTTAAAGTATGTCAAAATTTGGGGAACTTATAGATGTGGATGTTCCAGTTTTGTTAGATTTTTATACAGAGTGGAATGAGCAATCAACTGCTATGCATCCTGTTTTAAGAGACGTGGCCGCTGCTTTAGGCGACAAAGCAAAGGTCATTAAAATTGATGTTGATAAGAATAAAGAATTATCTGAAGCGCTTCGGGTTAAAGGTTTACCAACATTGATTATTTATAAAAGCGGAGAAATGAAATGGCGTCATAGTGGAGAACAGGATGCTAATACTTTGATCAATATTATTCAGGAATATGTCTAGTCCGCTAACTATTGGGATCAATAGATTTAAAATCAAACCCTATTTTACTGTAGTGATCCAATACTTTTGGTAAAGCATAGCGCATATTTTTTTCTGCTTTAATGCTGTCATGAAAAACTACTATGCTGCCTTCCTTTGCATTAGATAACACATTTTCAAGGCAGGATTCTATGGACACTTCTTTATTCCAGTCAAAAGATAGAACGTTCCACATAACTACCTTAAAGCCTAATTCATTTAGTGCTTTACCTTGTTTTGGTCTAATCTGACCGTAAGGAGGTCTGAATAACAATGGTGCGTTGTCCACTTTAATTTTCATTATTAGGTCGATTAGATGCTGCGTTTTATTAATGTCGGACAAATAATTTTTTGTTGAAGTCCTCCAACCTTTTAAATGATTGTAAGTGTGATTTCCTATTTTATGACCTGAGTGTAGGATATTTTCAAACAGATCTGGATGTTTTGCAATGTTATTCCCTACACAAAAAAAAGTTGCTTTGGCCTTATATTCTTTTAATTTGCTCAAAGTCCAGTCTGTAATTTCAGGAGTGGGCCCATCATCAAAAGTCAGATACAAGGTTTTGCTATCTGAAGGCATTTCCCAAATGTAATTGGAAAATATTTTTTTTGCTATTAACGGCGTTTTTACCGGAGTGATGTTCATACTCCTCATGTTATTCTGAAATTTCTATACCAGCATTTGTATCAGAAGGTATATCCTTATCTTCTCTTATGTCTTCTCTGGGACCACTTTCATAAAAATGCCTGAATAATTCCAGGTAATTTCCA
>JABDOZ010000166.1 GCA_013043005.1 Flavobacteriaceae bacterium
TGAATTCCCAGAGCAAAAAGCCGAAGTAATGGCCTTAATGGAAGAACTAACAGAAACCATAAAAAGTGGCGATGTAGATAAACTGATCTCATTTCATGCTTATGGACCAAAATTTACAGAATTTAATGGCGGTGCAAAAAGAGTAGGAAGTAAAGAAAATGAGGAGACAGAAAGAGGTGTTTTTGGTAATGTCACCGAAGTTGTCAAATTCAATTATGATGACCTTAAAATTGCCGTATATGGAGATGTGGCTAATGTTACCTTTCACTCAGATTTTCACCTGAAATTTGGAGAAGATGAGGCTATTGTTAACGACCAAATAACGCTTCTTCTAGTAAAAACAGATGCCGGATGGAAATTTGTTCATGAACATCATTCGCCTCTGAATAAAGAGGAAGGATAAAACGTGCTACAACAACGTGCCTGCCTGTCGGCAGACAAGTCCCGCCCGAACGCCCGCCTCATTAATTTAAAATTCTGTGGCCGTGCCTGCGGCAGACAGGAGACCGTTGTGCTTCATTACGACCAACCATTAACCAATGATAAAATTCTTCAGAAAAATTAGACGGAGATTCCTCACGGAAAATAAATTAAGTAAATATTTTCTCTATGCTCTAGGAGAGATTATTCTTGTTGTAATTGGTATTTTGATCGCACTTGGCGTCAATAATTGGAATCAAGAGAAAAAAAATCACCAATTGGGAGATGATTTATTAACCAGAATACACCGAGATTTAGTTCAGGACACTATTAATTTCAGAAATACCATTAACCGTAATAATAATTTAAGAGAAGATCTTAAGGAATTACTCGTAGATCTTTACGATGGAGTTGAAAATATTGAAGAGGTCCAGAGCATGAGCAAAACATGGGATTTAATGCTTGATCAGGCTTTTTCACCGAACGATAATACATATCGTAGCATGCTTAGTTCCGGAACACTTGGACTATTACCAAATCTTGAGTTGAAGGAAGAAATCGTTGATCTTTATAGTGAATATGATCAAATCAGGGCACTTTTATTATCTATTGGGGAATGGATGATTGGAATTGCCTCAACCATGGATTCTGAAACAGATTTTATAAAATTTGGAAGTGAAGTTTATGATATTTTTTCAACACAAGAAATGTTGGCTGAAGATGATTATTCTTTTCTAAATGATAAAAATAGTCCAAAATTTAAATTGTTTGTTAGAGCCATGTCTTCAGTAGCTTTTTATCAAAAAGTAAACAATACCTACCGAGAAGGGTTGATAAAAAAGTGTGACACTGTTTTGAAATCTATTGATCAAGAACTTAACAGGTAACAAAGGCCTGCCTACCGCAGGCAGGCGGGAACCCAAAATATCATTATCTTAGAAACTAATTATTTTTCGCGTTACTGATCAGTACATATTTGCTGGCACTCATCATACACGACACCGTAGTAGCACATTTAACGCAACCTTTCTAGAGTTTTTGCATCTCCAAATAAAAAATACTTCTTACTTATGAAAAAGATATCTCTCCTATTATTTGGTCTATTATTCATTAATCTAGTAATCGCACAGGATCAAGCCATTAAAATCACTAATCAAATCACTAAAAAAGAAGTTGTTATCAAAGAAAACAAACGAATAAAAATTAAAACTAGAAATGGTGAAAAAATATCTGGTCGCTTCATGATAGAAAATGACAATACTATTTCAGTAAATAATCATACTATTAACCTTATTGATATTGAGGAGATAAAACGTAATCCGTTCTTGATTTCAGTACTCACGAGTGGATTGCTTATTTATGGCGGAGCAATTACGGCAGGTTTTGGAGTTATTATTGGAATATTTGTTGAATCAACAGGTTTTCTATTGATAATACCCGCTGCTGGAATGATTTATGCGGGAATAAAATCTCCCAACTTTCACAAAAAATATAAGCCAGGTAATAACCTAACTATTGAAATTATTTCTTTATCTGACTGAAAACATGCTACAACAACGTGCCTGCCTGTCGGCAGACAAGTCCCGCCCGAACGCCCGTCGTGCCATTCGGGCAGGTACCCGTTCGGTACGCCAGACCGACAGAGCATTCCTGCCCGACTGAAGTCGTTCAGGCGGGCTGGCGGGGGCGGGTATAGCCCACGCTATGGACTAAACACAAAATTTCATTAACTTTCAGAATAATAAAATTTCGTGTTACTTAGCAAGGCGCATATAACAGTGCAGGCCATGCCTGTCTGCCGACAGGCCTGCCCGAGACTTGACGTCAGTCAGGCGGGCACGGGACCGTTGTGCGCAATCTTTCAACTTTGAACAACTAAAAAAAATAATGAAAAATATAATTTTTGCCCTGTTTATTCTAGTATCATTATCGGGATTTGCTCAAGATTCTGAATATAAAGTTTCCTCATATTTTACAGAGGGTAATAAAGCTCCAAATACTCATTACATAGGAGAAGCCTGGCTGAATGCAATTATTCACGATGATGCTGAATTGGGATATAATATCACAAAAGCAACTTTTAAAGCCAACTCAACCTTAGATTGGCATAAACATAGTACTGCACAAGTGTTAATAATTGTAGATGGAGAAGCATATTATCAAGAAAAAGGAAAAGAACCGGTAATTCTGAAAACAGGAGACGTGATTAAATGTGAAAAAGATATCGAACACTGGCATTCATCAACCAAAGTTAGTGATGTAACATATTTGGCTTTATATGGTGGTGGACAACCGACAACTTGGACTGAAGTAGTAACACAAAAATATTACGATGAGGTCGCTGAAAAACTTAAGAGTAATTGATAATCCTCAAAGTTTATAAATCAAGTCACTTGAATGAAAATATCAGCTCAAAATAACGTCCTTGAAAAATAGCGGTTTGATCGATTAATTAAAAGAAAATGAATAAATTAAAGGTTTATTTTAAACTGAAAAATAGTACTTTAAATCCACTGCTTTTCATATAAAAAACCGTTGTGCCTCATTATTGAAATGCTTAAACTAAATTTCGTGGAACTGGCAATTTCAAAAGTAATATGGATTTTAAAATTTTATCATTCCATTATTAAAAATTTGCTGATTGCAATCTGAGTT
>JABDOZ010000014.1 GCA_013043005.1 Flavobacteriaceae bacterium
TTTTTTGGTGTATTTATAGCATTTACTGAAAATGAAATATTTCTATCTATTGTTGGAGACGATATAAAATGCTCATTCATATAAGGAAGTAATTCTTCATTAATTATTACCCAATTTTTAGTCTCACGATTCTGAATATTTTTAAATTGACGCTCATACATTTGGGTAATTCTAATACGCAAACTATCATTACTTAAGATATTAATACCTTGATTTTCGATAAACTTGTAGGCGGTATTCGCTATGTTGAATAAACCATCCATATTTATTTCTTCAAATGCTTTTTTTAAACTATCGTCAACGGGACTTGCTTTTTCAAAATAGTCAAGTATTAAAACGGTAGAGCGCTGTCTATTATTAGTAAAAATATAAGTTTCAACAACTTCTTTTTGAGTTGATTTTAAATCGCTTTTAAGTTCCTTTAAGATTTTGATTTCCTGTGTGATGGCTTTTCTTCCCTCATTCCAATTGTTAATTTGTAAGGCAATCAAAATCCCAACAACAACCAATATAATTTCTCCAATAGCGTATTTCAAATACTTTCCAGTTTTGTTTTTTTCCATAAGGTCGTATCGTATTTTTCTAAAAAACTTAATCATTGGTTAGCGGTTTGTCATAGTTTCTATTCCGAAGCTTCAGCGTAGGGATAATGAAGCACAACGGTCTAGGCTATGATTTCGTTGTGGAATCATCCGCAGGATTATTCCGCAGAAATCCAGCCGTTTGTTTTATACTTTTATTTTGGTGTGGCACAAAACCACAATGAATTATAGCCGTTGTTGGCAGTAGTGTTTTTTACAATTCCTCCACAATCTGAATGTTGTTTCCACAGGTATCGTTAAATACTGCATATTTCCATGTTCCCATTATAGATGGTTTCACGCTGAATTCTACGTTAAGTTTTATTAGTCGCTCATATTCTGCATCAACACTTATAACATCAAATTGTGTGTATGGCATTCCAGCCTCCAACAGTGCATCTTGATATATTTTACACGGCTCAAAATGATTTGGTCCTGGTTCCAATAACAGTTCTGGTCCATCTTTCCATTCTTTAGAAACTAAAGTCAGCCATCTATTTCCACCACCTAATGGTTCATCTTTCTTTTTGATAAAGCCTAATTTCTCGGTATAAAATTTCAAGGCTTTTTCTTGGTCTCGAACGGGAATACTAATTAGAGTTACTTTCATTTTGTGTGATTTTTACATTACTGCCAACGGTCTTGGCTATGATATCGGCGCGGTGTTAAGGGCGAAGCTCAGCGGTGGGTTTCCTGCCTTGCAGGAAAAATTAGCGCCGGCAAAAGCGAGCCCTGACCGTTTCACATTTTAGCCAGTTCCTTGTTTTAATTAAATGTAGGAAATTTCAAGGAAGTACTAAAGCAGCGCTGGATTATAGCCGTTGTTAGGCACTGGCATTTTTTAATTCTTAGTTTTTAACTCCTTTATTTCATTTGCCAAATCGCGTTTCGATTTAGGAACATTCTCCTTAATCCATTTTTTAGTTAGTTTCTTATGCTTTTTAATGGCTGAATCATTTATGGGTTCTCTTGGTGGAGGAGGTGGAGGGCCTTTTGTGGCTCTAATGTTGGAGTAAGGGTGTTTAAAACTTCGGGTTAGTCCACAAGCATTGATTCTGAAGATATTATCGTTGTCAAATTGTCCATATAATATCCATTTTCCTTTATGTCGAATACTAGGGGTACAATCACCTTTGAATGTTCCTTTGAGTTTTCGATTAATATTTTCCCCTTTAAGAGATTCTAAAACGATAAATTGAAATGAACTCGTCTCGAAGTCTATTTCTGTCACTCTAGCAATAAAAATACCACTAGAGATTTCATATTCACGTTCCTGAAGTGCCTTTAATTCCGAAGGAACCGTACAAATACAAGCAATACATTGGGTAGAAACAAATAATAAAAGTATCAAAACAATAAATGATGCTTTCATGTTTTTATGCTTGTGCCTAACTGTCTCGCATAAATGGCGTTGCGAGCTTTTGCTCGCAATGAACATTTTATGCATTGTTATGGGCTTTTTTAATATTTTATTACCGCCCTGAGAAATTCCTGTATAGTTTCGGAAGAACCCATTGGTACTCTCAATAGTCTAATAAATATCAGAACAATTCCGATAATTGTGGCTTGATGCTTAAACTTTCCAAATTTTGATGCAAACAATAGGAGTAGAATTAGATATATAAGTTCCGAACTAGCAAAAGCATAAAAAGGCTTGAAATTTTCTGGAGGTAATATTTTTCTCCAAAAGAGAATCATTCCACGTCCTAATGCAGGAGACATCATATAAAATACTGAAGCTATTAACCACCAAGAATGCTCCTTTACATTTTTTCTATGAATAATACTTTTAATCACAGCATACCCAAAAGCCAAGATAGATACGAATTCAATTATTAATGTTCCATAGTAAAATGAAACTGGTGGACCTGGTTTGTTTGGGTTAAAAGAGTCCGCAAGTCTGAGTGGAATGTCCAATATATTTAAGCCCGTAAATAGCACACCACCTGCTAACAAAAAACCAACAATGCCTAATGTTCTATGATTAAGAATTTTGCCTTTAGAAATTAAATACGGCTGGACGATTAATAGGAGATACCAAAAGGATACTAACCAATAATGAAAATGAATTTCCCAACTCTGGGTTGTAAATTTTGGCCAGTAATAACTAAATATACTGACTTGTACGATTATGAATGGAACTATCATCCAAGAGTGTAAATTCTTATATCGTTCCATTTTTAGTTTATTTATTGGTTCTTAAATTGCCCATAACGGTTTCGGCTATGATCCCGCTTCTTTGACTGCCGCAGAGATTTACGGAATTATGTTATTATTAAATGTAGGAAATTTCAGGGTAGTGGAAAAGCCCAGCTGGATTATAGCCGTTGTTAGGTAACGTTATTTTGTCTACACCAAGTTAATGTCTGATAATTCTTTACCAATGGTCTGTATTCCATGAATTATCTTATTGGTTTGCTTTGAAGAAGGAGTTTTCTTTCCTCGAACATACTGTGATAATAATGTTGGATTCATACCAATTCTTTCTGCAAGAAAAGTAGCATTGAGCACTCTGTAATATTGAAAAAATTGTTTCAAATCCAGATTAAGTTTTAGATTGTCAGTGGAAACCTCATAACCACGATCTTCATAGAATAGATTAAGAGCCTCTAGTAAATTTTTATAAAGTGATGGAATGTTT
>JABDOZ010000082.1 GCA_013043005.1 Flavobacteriaceae bacterium
CACCATTACATAATATATCTGTTGAATCATCAACATTTATGGTAGGTTCAACTGCATCAACGAAATCGTTACCACAAGAAGACAGTACGTTTATTGTTAAATTGATTGTATTATCATTAGCACCATCAGCATCTGAAACCGAGATATATCCCGAAAGATCATTTTCAACAATTTGATAATCGACATTTACAAAGAAATCAGGGATAGCCGCAACAGCTTTATAGTGACCATCTGCATCTGTAGTTACCGTTTGGCTACTTCCATCAGATCCTGTTACATCAACAGTTATATTTGCCAATGGATTTCCTTGAAGGTCTTCAACATTTCCGCAAATAACAGGATAAGTAACTAATACAGAATTAGGGTCCTCATAGGTTGCGTTATTCATGTCCAAAGAATAATAACGATCACTATTGGCATCTAACTTGCCAATTCTATATGTTAAAGACGATTTATTTTCAAAATAATTGCTGAATGTATATTTAGGATCCAATGATACGTCTCCTCCTGGAGCGACCTCAGGAATCAGTGCCTCACCTCTTACGACAGATGGTGTCTGTGTTAGGTCCAACACTGTATTATTCGATATATAATAGGCGTCTGGTAAACTTATTTCTGCATATTCCCTAACGCCACTGGCATTTCCATCAATATCAAAGGGTGAACCAAAAAAGGAAATCACTACTTCATCTCCATAATTACCCCCTCCAGAAACGAATGTTACGCTAAATAACACACTTTGGTCTCCATTGTTATTACTATCGATTCTAGGTTGAAAAGCTTCAGGTAGACCAGTAGTAGCTACGTCAATTTCAAGGAGCCCAGCACCGCCAGTAAATTCCTCAATTTTCACTAAAGCATCAATAGTGGTTCCGTAAGGATTGTTGGGGAATACATCCGTAAACCGATAAACCGCTCCAACAGATAGCTCATTACCATCGATAAGTTTAGGTTTGACAAAATTCGAGTTTTCATAAAGCGGTGAGCACTCACAATCCCTAGGTACTGGAGTTTGAGCATAAACTTGGGATATTCCTAATAGAAGAAAAATTCCACCAATTAAGGTCAAAATTTTTCTATACGAGGCAATTAAAGCAATATTTTTCATGTGCCTTAGTTTTTATTCTTTGGATTAATTTTTTAAACTCAAAATGACATTTCGCTTTGTCCTTTTGAAAGTCAACAAATCATAGTTAAATGACTTATTTAATATTTACTGGGATAGTTTCTCAAATTATATAAGATTCTGGCGGGAAGTCTAAAATGACTCAAATCTTATTTGGGCATAATTTGAAATGATAATAGCTTTTTCAAAAATTTTACTTCGCGAAAAACACCTATTATTAAGTACTATCCACTTTGTTTAATTTTTCATTTAATTATAATTCGATGAATTGTTTCATTTATTCGTTGATTCATTGGCTAAATATAAATTTTAGCTTTAATTGTAATTATTTTCTTACTTAGAATAAGATTATTTTAGTTTTTATATAAAAAACTATAACCTAATTCAAGATTATTCAATTAATAATGATGAATGAATTCTTTAAATAAATTGTTCGAATTAGTATGTCCCTCAAGGCTAATCCGAACTTTGGTTAATAATGATTGTAAATAATAGCATACACAATGTATGTTCAGGCATGATTTTCTTCAAAAATCATTGCCAAGTTGCTTATAATTTCGATTAAAAGGGAAATTATGCAGTAATCATGGCATTAAAAGCGCCCATTTGAAGTAATTATTATAAAAGATTAAAAATCACGGAATTACCAATTTTTTAAAACAAGCATTACCCAATGTAATTATGTAGTGAGTTGAAAAAAATTGAATTAAGACAATTTCGAAAATGCATATCGGTTATTTGGCTGTAATCAAATTCTCTCAACTCATTCAGGATTCTAAGTCTTTCCAATATAAATTTCAATTCATCTTTAATAATTGACAATTCAGGAAAATTAGATTTTATGTCTGCATTTGGATTTACAATTTTGGTGTATCAATCAAATCAAGAACATGAAATCCATATTATCAATTCTATTTTTTTTAGTTGCATTAATAGCCTCGGCGCAAACTGTTATAAACGGAACTGTTTCTGACTCTAAAGGTTTGCCTATTGAAGGCGCTAATATTTACTTAGATG
>JABDOZ010000083.1 GCA_013043005.1 Flavobacteriaceae bacterium
CACCATTACATAATATATCTGTTGAATCATCAACATTTATGGTAGGTTCAACTGCATCAACGAAATCGTTACCACAAGAAGACAGTACGTTTATTGTTAAATTGATTGTATTATCATTAGCACCATCTACATCTGAAACCGAGATATATCCCGAAAGATCACTTTCAACGATTTCATAATCGACATTTACAAAGAAATCAGGGATAGCTGCAACAGCTTTATAGTGACCATCTGCATCTGTAGTTACCGTTTGGTTGCTTCCATCAGATCCCGTTACATCAACAGTTACATTTGCTAACGGATTTCCTTGTAGGTCTTCTACATTACCACAAATTACGGGATAAGTGACCAATACAGAATTGGGATCCTCATAGGTTGCATTGTTCATATCCAGCGAGTAATAACGATCACTATTGGCATCTACTTTTCCGATCCTATATGTTAAAGAGGATTTATTTTCGAAATAATTGCTGAATGTATATTTTGGATCCAATGATACGTCTCCACCAGGAGCTACCTCAGGGATCAGTGCCTCACCTCTTACAACAGTTGGTGTCTGTGTTAGGTCCAACACTGTATTATTCGATATATAATAGGCATCCGGTAAACTTATTTCTGCATATTCCCTAACACCACTGGCATTACCATCAATATCAAATGGCGAACCAAAAAAGGAAATCACTACTTCATCTCCATAATTACCCCCTCCAGAAACGAATGTTATGCTAAATAACACACTTTGGTCTCCATTGTTATTACTATCGATTCTAGGTTGAAAAGCTTCAGGTAGACCAGTAGTAGCTACGTCAATTTCAAGGAGTCCGGCACCACCAGTAAATTCCTCAATTTTTACCAATGCATCTATTGTCGTTCCATAAGGATTACTAGGGAATACATCTGAAAATCGATAAATAGCACCGACGGATAGTTCGGTACCGTCGATTAAGACTGGTTTGACGAAATTGGAGTTATCATAAAGCGGTGAGCACTCACAATCCCGAGGTATGGGAGTTTGAGCATTAACTTGGGATGTTGCTAAAAGAAGAAAAACACCACCAATTAAGGTCAAAATTTTTCTATACGAGGCAATTAAAGCAATATTTTTCATGTGCCTTAGTTTTTATTCTTTGGATTAATTTTTTAAACTCAAAATGACATTTCGTTTTGCCCTTTTGAAAGTCAACAAATCATATTTAAATGACCTATTTAATATTTACTGGGATAGTTTTTCAAATTATTTAAGATCTGGCGGGAAGTCTAAAATGACTCAGATCTTAATTGGGCATAATTTGAAATGATAATAGCTTTTTCAAAAATTTTACTTTGCGAAAAACACCTATTACTATGCACTATCCACTTTATTTAATTTTTCATTTAATTAAAATTCGATGAATTGTTTCATTTATTCGTTGATTCATTGGCTAATTGAAAATTTTAGCTTTTTTGTATTCATTTTCTTACTAAGAATAAGGTTATTTGAGTTTTTATATAAAAATCTATAACCTAATTCAAGATTATTCAATTAATAATGATGAATGAATTCTTCAAATAAATTGTTCGAATTAGTTTGTCCCTCAAGGCTAATCCGAACTTTGGTTAATAATGATTGTAAATGATAGCATAGACAATGTATGTTCGGGCATGATTTTCTTCAAAAATCATTGCCAAGTTGCTTATAATTTCGATTAAATGAGAAATTATGCAGTAATCATGGCATTAAAAGCATTCATTTGAAGTAATTATTATAAAAGATTAATAATCATGGAATTATCAATATAATAAAACAAGCAATATCCAATGTTATTATTTAGTGTGTTGAAAAAAACTTAACTAAGTCAATTCCAAAAATGCATATAGATTACTTTGCTGTAATCAAATTCTCTCAACTAATTTCGGATTCTATGTCTTTCCAATAGAAATTTCAATTCATCTTTAATAATTGACAATTCAGGAAAATTAGATTTTATGTCTGCATTTGGATTTACAATTTTGGTGTATCAATCAAATCAAGAATATGAAATCCATATTATCAATTCTATTTTTTTTAGTTGCATTAATAGCCTCGGCGCAAACTGTTATAAACGGAACTGTTTCTGACTCTAAAGGTTTGCCTATTGAAGGCGCTAATATTTACTTAGATG
>JABDOZ010000179.1 GCA_013043005.1 Flavobacteriaceae bacterium
ACCAAGTGCAAACCCATTTACTGCTGCAATTACAGGAGTTGATAACTTTTCTACAAAATCAAATAGTAATTTTTGACCTCTTGCCGCCAATTTGCTTCCTTCTTCCATGTCAAAATTTGCAAACTCACTAATATCTGCTCCAGCAACAAAGGCTTTTTCACCGCTTCCAGTTAATACAATAACTTGAGTATCAATTTCTTCATTTACCTCGATAAATGCGTCATGCAGTTCTTCTATGGTTTCTTTGTTAAGCGCATTTAGTTTTTTAGGTCGGTTAATTGTAATGGTTGTGATACCATTTTTTGTTTCTGTTAGAATATTGTTGTACTTCATAAATTATTCTTTTGGAAAGACAACTTTAAATGTTGTTCCACTGTTTATATCAGACTTAAAAGAAATTTCTCCGTTATATGTATTGACAATGTTTTTCACCATGGCTAATCCAAGTCCCATTCCGCTGGATTTTGTAGTGAATTTAGGTTCAAATATCTTGTTTTTATTCTCTTCAGAAATTCCAATGCCATTATCCTTTATAGTCAGAATGACGTTTTCTTTATCATCAGATAAAGATATCACGATTCTTGGATCTGTACCATCCGGGATTGATTGAATTCCATTTTTAACCAAATTTGTTACCACTCTAATTAATTGGGTTCTGTCAAACTTTGCAATTATCTCTTTTTTACTTGAATGGAAACTGATATATTTTTCACTGAAGATATCAAGAGCCAAAGTCACAATATCTACAACGTTTAGCATTTCATTTTTTTGAGCTGGCATTTTAGCAAAACTTGAAAATGCCGAGGCAATGCTACTCATCATATCTATTTGCTGTATAAGAGTATTGCTGTACTCATCCACTTTTTGATGAATTTCAGGATCATTTGGGTTAAACTTAGCCTGAAAACTCTGAACGCTTAATCGCATTGGTGTTAGTGGATTTTTAATCTCATGGGCTACTTGTTTTGCCATTTCTCGCCAGGCTTGTTCCCTTTCACTTGTTGCCAGTTTAACTGCACTGTCTTCCAATTCATCAATCATACTGTTATACGAATCAACTAAAGTTGATATTTCTTCAGTCTTGGTTTGTATGTTAATTTTTTGATTCTTTTTTTCAAGTCTTGTTTCATTTATTTTATCACTGATAGTCTTTAAGGTCCTGGTAATATACTTTGAAGAAAAGTAAGCCAAAACAATGGCGAAAAGAAGCATAAAAACATAGGCGAAAGCTAAACGTGTTAAGAATTCATTTAGTTCCTTGCTTAAAAATTCATCCTTCTCCAAATAAGGAAGGTTCAGGATAGCCAATGGTTTAAATTTCTGATCTGTGATATACGTGAATGACGATAAATAAATTTCACCGTTTTCCAATCGTTTTTCAACAAATCTCCTTTCCTCAGAATTGGATAGAGAATTCAGAATATTGGCATCTAAACAAACGGCTAAAGAATCTGGTTTTATTCTTGCTAAAGACGATTTTAACAGATTTCCTTCTAAATCGTACAAATTGATCTGAAGTTTATGAATAGCGGCAATTTCATATATTTTTTCTTTAAAAATTAACGGAACATTTTCCGTTTTAACCTCCCAGGTATTCTCCCTTCCATTAATAACAAAATTGATATGCTCTTTTATGTTTTCCTCTTTACGCTCTAACCTTTTTTTATGATAATCCTGCGCCTCTTCATTATATTGATAAACAGTAACAGCCGCAATTAAAACCGACGCCAAAACAACAAGAAGGATCATGGCTATGAAAATGCGCGTTCGAAGAGATAGTTTTTTCAAAGAGATAGTTTTTTCAAATTTTCCAATCCTAAAAGTTTGATAAATATAGCAATAATTAAGCCAAACAATATGTGTTGTTTATAGCTAAGAAATGTTATATTTATGTTTTTACTTTTATCAATTAATTTTAAATATGGGCCTATTAATATTTTATGCCGTAATTTCAATTTTCATTTCATTTCTTTGTTCAATTCTGGAAGCAGTGCTATTAAGCATATCCCCAACATTCATAAACATTAAGAAAAGCGAAGGAAAACATTATGCCAGTGCTTTAGAAGAAATAAAAAAAGATGTTGATAAGCCTCTAATAGCAATTCTAACCCTAAATACTATTGCTCATACTGTTGGTGCGATATTAGTTGGTGTCCAGGCTGAAAAGGTTTTTGGAACTGGAGATAATTCAATTATGATCGTTTCTGCTGTTATGACTTTTATGATTCTGGTTTTGTCAGAAATAATTCCGAAAACTATTGGAGCAACCTATTGGAAAGGACTAGCGCATATATCTACTATCGTTCTTAATGCCCTAATATTCTTCTTTAAATGGACTGGTATTATTTGGTTCTTACAATTATTCACTAAACTATTTGGTAAAGGTCATCATGGGAGTGTTTTTAGTAGGGAAGGTTTTTTAGCCATGACCGATATTGCTCATGAAGAAGGTGTGTTTCATGAATCGGAAAGCAAGGTTATAAGAAATCTACTGACCTTTAAGGATGTAATGGCTAAAGATATTATGACGCCTCGAACTGTTTTAAAAACTGAAAATGAATTAACTACTATTGAAGTGTTTTTTAATGAAAATCAAAATTTAAGATTCTCGAGAATACCCATTTATAAAGACGATCCTGATAACATAACAGGATTGGTATTAAAAGATGACGTCTATAAAGAAATGGCAAATGGAAATGGTAATAAAACCTTGTCCCAAATAAAGAGACAAATAATAATAACTCCAAGAAATTTGCCAATTCCAAAACTGTTTGAAGAACTAGTAGCCAGCAAGAATCATATGTCCTTGGTTGTAGATGAATATGGATCGGTAAGTGGTCTGGTTACGATGGAAGACGTTATAGAAACCTTATTAGGTCTGGAAATCATGGATGAAAGTGATAACGTTGAAGACTTGCAGGTATTGGCAAGAAAAAGCTGGGAATCAAGAGCAAAAAGATTAGGGTTAATCGATGAGCAGGAAAAGGAAAAGGAATAAGATCCTTTCAGAATTTTTAGAACTTTGTCATAATTATTAAACTATATGTCTATTACTACCAATTCTGGACTTCAGAATTAGAGAAATCAAACTTATCGTTGAAATATCTGTCAAATAATTGAATGACCTTTTTTGTTCGTGTGTTTTCTCTCATTTCACCTTTTTTTAAGGCAGCGTCGTCAATGTTCTCTACAAAATCACCATTCCAGTTAAAATCGATATTCGTTATAGTCACTCTGTATTTTCCTTCTTTTTTTTGTAAATAACCTGTAAATTTGCCTCCTGGTTTTAAAAAACTTGGGTAAGACCACGTTTTATAACCATGCGCTTCTAATTCGTTTTTGCTTTCAAAATTTATAGTAAAGATCACCTCATCTCTTACAATATATATTTTTTCGTAATTCCCTTGCTGGCGCAGTGATTCATATAACTCGTAGATAGAATTATCGCTATCATATACTTTTTGCCAGATTAAATTGTTACTTTCAATTTTAAAATTATGGGGTAATCCTGAAATAACCATGGAAATAACCAGGGACGTTAGAACAAGTAGATTTTTCATCAGATCTAGGGTTTTTTAGATTAGGGACCACTAACATAGCAAATAAATGCATTTCAGCCAATATTAGTAACTTTTTATCGATGAAATACATCGTATTTTAATTTTTTATAAAGATAATTCTTACAAATGAATTTTGCAGTCATTAATACACCTTTAGGGAAAGTAAGGATTGAAGGGTCAAATTCTGGAATCTCTTCTATTGTAGTTTTAGACAATGATATAAACATTTCCAGAAGTATTCCAGAAGACCTTAATAATTGTGTGATACAGTTGGACGAATATTTTAGTGGAAAACGTCATCAATTTAATTTGAAGTTAAATCCAATGGGAACAGAATTCCAAAAAAAAGTCTGGAACGAGCTTTTAAATATTCCTTTTGGAAAAACCCTAACCTACCTTGATCTATCAAAAAAGGTTGGAAATACTAAAGCTATTAGAGCTGTTGCCAATGCCAACGCCAAAAATCCTATCTGGATCATTATTCCCTGCCATAGAGTAATAGGTGCAGATGGATCTTTAACGGGTTATGCAGGTGGTTTGCATAGAAAAAAATGGTTGTTGGATCATGAAAGCCCTGTAAAACAACAATCTCTTTTTTAATTTAGTTCGTAAAAAAATCTAAACCTGTTCTAACTGAAAATATTGTTATATTTAAGTCCATAAACTCCATAAATGAAATACTTTAAATTTGTTGTATCACTTGGTTTTGCTTCATTGATAATTTATGTTTTATCCATAAAAATTGGTTCTGCTCCTCCAACAGGTAAGTTTCTGAACCCTGCACAGGGTATATGGCAAAACGAAAAGACCGAATCTATAAAAGGGGATATTCAGATCGATGGTCTTTTGGATGAAGTTACTGTGCATTATGATGAATATCTTATACCTCACATTTTTGCACAAAACGAAACAGATCTTTACAGAGCTCAGGGATATATAACAGCTAAACACCGTTTATGGCAAATGGATTTTCAAACCTATGCAGCTGCAGGGCGCTTAGCTGAAATTATTGGTGAAGGTGCCGTAAATCATGACAGAGAAGAACGGAGACGCGGAATGGGTTACGGTGCTGAACAAGCGATCTTAAAAATGCAGGATGACCCTGAAACACTTGGATATCTTGAAGCCTACCAAGATGGTGTCAATGATTATATAATGAGTATGAATGAAAGTGATTTTCCTGTAGAATACAAGTTGCTGGACTATGCACCAGAACCTTGGACCATGAAGAAAACAGCTTTATTGCTTATGTACATGACCAAAGATCTGGCTGGCAGTGATGACGACCTGGAATATACCAACGCCATACGACTATTTGGTAAGGAACGATTTGATCTGTTGTTTCCGGACTTCTTTGATGTTAATGATCCTGTAATACCCAAGGACACTGATTGGAGCTATATAGATGTCCCGATTACAGAGGCGCCTAATCATGAACTCGTTTTAGATTCTATTGCTGAAACTATAACCAAGCCGCATCCGGATAATGGAAGTAATAATTGGGCAATTTCCGGAAGTAAATCTTATTCCGGTAAACCTATTTTAGCCAACGATCCGCATTTAGGCCTTAACCTGCCTTCAATTTGGTTCGTAATGCAATTAAGCACTCCAGGTCACAATACATTTGGAGCAACGCTACCAGGAGCTCTTGGTGTTATTTCTGGTTTCAATACAAATATTGCCTGGGGAGAAACCAATGCTACGCGAGATGCTTTAGATTGGTATAAAATTGAATTTAAGGACGAAAACAGAACCGAATACAAATATGGTGACGGATACAAACCAACGAAATTTCGTGTTGAAGAAATTAAAGTCAAGGGCAAAGCAACTGTTTTAGATACAGTGGTTTATACACATCATGGACCTGTAGTCTACGATAAGAATTTTAAAGGCGACAATCCCAGGCAAGGTTATGCAATGAAATGGATTGGACATGTTGGTGGCAATAATCAACGGCCTTTTATTGCATTGAACAAAGCAAGGAATTATGACGACTATTTAAATGCAATAAAGGATTATACAGCACCAGCCCAAAATTTTGTCTTTGCATCTACTGAAGGTGATATCGCTTTGTGGATTCAAGGTAAATTACCAAATAAATGGAAAGGTCAAGGTAAATTCTTAATGGATGGCAGCAATCCTGAGAATGACTGGCAATCTTTTATACCACAACCTTTTAATGCACATACCAAAAATCCGGGTCGCGGGTTTGTGAGTTCAGCTAATCAACATCCGGTAGACCCTTCGTATCCCTATTTCGTATTTAATGATGGCTATGAGGCATACAGAAATAGAGTGATCAATAATTTTTTGTCTTCAAAAGAAACTATAGGTATTCAAGATTTTAAAGATCTTCAAAATAATAACTACAACTTATTGGCTGCTGAAATGCTGCCTTATATGTTGGAAAAAATGGATACCTCTAATTTATCAGAATATGAAAAACAGCTATTAGAAATATTGAAACAATGGGATTACAGCTATACTATTGATGAAGCAGGTCCCGGTCGCTGGGATAGCTGGTGGTATAGACTCTGTAATATAACATGGGACGAATTTAAAGTGGAGAATACAGCAATGGACAGGCCTTTTGATTACCAAACAACTTATATGTTGCGACATAAAGGGGATGATCCATTTATGGATATTGCAGATACTCCTGAAAAAGAAACTGCCAAGGATCTGTTTTTAATTTCCTTTAAAGAAACTGCCAAGGCCTATAAAGAATGGGAGGCCGAAAATGGTACTTTTAATTGGAACAAAGAAAAGGGGGTTTTTATTGGTCATTTGCTACAGGCCTTACCAGCATTCTCAAGGTTTGATATCCCAATAGGTGGTGACGGTAATGCGGTTAATGCCGTAAAGAAAAACCATGGCCCTTCATGGCGAATGATTGTAGAAATGAGTTCGCCTCCAAAAGCATTAGGCATATATCCGGGAGGTCAATCTGGTAATCCCGGAAGTAAATATTATGATAATTTAATTGATGATTGGGCAGCTGGAAAATACCTGGATCTGTTATTTATTCAAGACAAAAATAATCCTAACGGCATAATATCCACTCAAACTTTAATACCTGAATAATGAAGAAGAAAATTATAAATTTTATATCGACTATAATTATTGCGCTCATATTATCACAATTTTTACCTTGGTGGTCAGTTATGCTAGCCGCATTTATTACTGGTTTATTTATAAGCTTAAAAAAGATTGCTGTTTTTTATATTCCATTCTTAGCTATTGCAGTTTTTTGGATGGTTTATGCCTTTTTATTAAGTAGTTCTAATGATTTTATAATGGCAAAAAAAATAGCAACTTTACTACCCCTAAAAGGTAATCCTTATCTTCTTTTGTTAGTTACTGGACTTATAGGTGGCATTGCAGGCGGTATGGGTGGAATTCTTGGTAATCAATTCAAAAAACTGTTCACATAAAGTAATTGAAATAGTGGCAAAAATGATATAGAATGATCTCAAAATTAAATCTGGAAAACATATTATTCCTTGATATTGAAACCGTTCCGGAAGTTCAGGATTTTAATGAGTTAGACATCGCTAAAAAAGAACTATGGGAACTTAAATCCAAGTACCAGCGTAAAGACGAATTTACGGCAGAAGAGTTTTACCCAAGTTCAGGAATCTGGGCAGAATTTGGAAAAATAATTTGTATATCAGTGGGGTATTTTACTTTTAAAAATGATATTAGGACCTTTAGGGTTACTTCTTTTTATGCCGAGGAAACTAAATTACTTAAGGACTTCAAAAATCTTCTGATATCGCATTTTAGTCAGGCAAAGCATTTATTGTGCGCACATAACGGAAAGGAATTTGATTTTCCATATATAGCAAGACGTATGATAATTAATGGAATAGAGCTGCCCTATAAGCTAAATTTATTTGGTAAAAAACCCTGGGAAGTGCCACATCTGGATACACTTGAATTATGGAAATTTGGTGATTATAAGAATTACACATCTTTAAAATTATTAACCAATGTCTTGGGCATACCATCACCAAAGGATGATATTGACGGCAGCGATGTTTACAGGGTGTATTATGAAGAAAATGACATTGCCAGAATAATAGACTATTGCGAAAAAGATACAATTGCAGTGGCTCAAATTCTATTAAGATTAAGAGGAGAGGAATTACTCCATGATAACGAAATAATTCAAGTTTGAATAAAACAAATCCGCTAATTAATGAAAAAGACCTCAATCCTTACTGTTAAAAATCTCTCGGTTTCCGCATATTCCAAAGACAAAGAAACAACAATACTAAATGACATATCGTTTTCTTTAAATGAAGATGAAATTCTGGGTATAGTTGGTGAATCTGGTTCAGGAAAATCGATTACAGCGTTATCCATTTTAAGATTACTACCAAAAACCGTTTTAAAAATAACTTCAGGCTCAGTTAAATTTGAAGATGAAGAGTTAACTACCCTTTCAGATAAACTCTTAAAATCCATTAGAGGGAATAAGATAAGTATGATATTTCAAGAGCCCATGAGTGCTTTAAACCCTTCTATGACTTGTGGCGATCAAGTATATGAGATTCTCGAACAACACACCCTTTTGTCAAAAAAAGAACTGATTGAAGAAACCTTAAATCTGTTTGACAAAGTTAAGTTACCGCAGCCAAAACGGGTCTATAAGGCGTATCCACACCAAATTTCTGGTGGACAAAAACAACGTGTCATGATCGCTATGGCTATTGCCTGCAAGCCCAAAATTTTAATTGCTGACGAGCCTACAACAGCTTTAGATGTAACCGTTCAAAAAGAAATAATCAGCTTATTAAAGGAGCTCCAGAAGGAAACAAAAATGAGTATAATTTTTATTTCTCATGATCTGTCATTGATAAGTGAAATTGCAGACAGAGTATTGGTCATGTACCAGGGCACAATTGTAGAACAGGGTACAGGAAAGACCATTTTCAACAACCCAAAAGATCTTTATACCAAAGCATTACTAAACGCGAGGCCTTCATTAGATACACGACTAAAAAAATTACCAACCATACAAGATTTTTTAATTAATAAAATAGATAGTTCTATCATACATAAAACTGAAAGAGATAAAAGGCATAAAACAATTTACAGTAAACAACCTTTGTTAGAAATTGTAAATCTTGAAAAAGAATATTTCTCCAAAGCAGGTTTATTTAAAAAACCAAAAGGATTTAAAGCGGTTAATGATGTTAGTTTTAAATTATATGAGGGTGAAACCTTAGGGTTGGTTGGTGAATCCGGTTGCGGTAAATCTACTTTAGGAAATGCCATTTTACATTTGGACAAAGCTACTGAAGGCCAAATACTGTATAGAGGAAATGACATTACAAATCTTTCAAAGTCTTCAATAAGAAAACTTAGAAAAGAGATCCAAATCATATTTCAGGATCCCTTTTCATCCTTGAATCCCAGAATTCCGGTTGGCAAAGCTATTATGGAGCCCATGAAAGTTCACAAGCTATATCAATCAGATAAAGAACGAAAAGAAAAAGCTATCCAAATTTTAGATCGGGTCGGCTTGTCTGAAGAATATATTAATAGATATCCACATGAATTTTCTGGCGGACAAAGACAACGAATTGGCATTGCGAGAACAATTGCCTTAGATCCTAAACTAATCATTTGTGACGAGTCTGTTTCTGCTCTGGATATCTCAGTGCAGGCACAGGTCCTTAATTTATTAAATGAATTAAAAGAGAATTTTGGATTCACCTATATATTTATTTCACACGACCTTTCGGTTGTAAAATATATGTCTGATCAGTTACTGGTTATGAATGAAGGCAAAATAGAGGAATTTGGCGAAGCTGATTCAATTTACAACAACCCCAAAAAGGATTACACAAAAAAACTAATAGAGGCCATTCCTAAAGGCCTATAGCATAAATACTTTTTTCATTAAATAATGAAAACTACGAATAAATCTAATTGTACTTTGTAGGTTTTTGTGGAATTCGCTGTTGTGATGGGATTTTGTTCGTGGTAGATTTGGGGTCATAACAAAAGGTTAAGTTCATGGTAGATTTGGGACATCAAGTAGGTTTATTTAGGGACTGTAAAAATGCAATAAATATTTTAATTTATCAGTTTATGTGCGCTTAATTTCGATGAACTGCACAAAATTTTAACATTTACTATTTTCAAATAGTTTTTTAACATTAAGACATATATAATTAACTTCTGTTTAATCAATTTATTTTCAATCTCTTAAGCCATATATGAATAACAAATATTTTTAATTCATGCAGTTCATCGAATATATTTGCTGTTAGTGGAAATTATGTATAAGTTTGCATATTAACTGTAATAGCCCCAAGCTATTCGAATACCCGCTTATTATGAAAAAAACTACTTATTGTGTAAGAGCAGCAGTAGTTGCTTTTATTTTTCTATTTTCAATTTCTACTTATTCGCAATCAACCCAGACTGTTGACTTTATCGCAACAAAAGATGCCTACCTAAGAGGTAAGCCTGATGGTGAACAAACTAAAAATTTTGGAGATTGTAATGACCTTAGAGTTAAGAATAAACCAACTGATCTTAAGAGAATTTTACTTCAGTTTGATATATCCTCAATTCCATCCAATTCATATATAGAATCCGCAGAACTACGTTTAAATAGCACGGATGATAAAGACATGACCGTTAGTGTATTCCAAATAGGAGACTCTGATTCTTGGGATGAAGGCAATTTATGTGGAAACACTGGATCATCAAACTGGAATAACAGAACCAGTGGTTCTAGTTGGTCCTCGCCAGGTGTAGTAGGTAATAACTATGATGATGGTACTCCAATAGCGACAATTAATGCTGCCTATAAAGGCATTCAATCCTGGTTTATAACTTCGCTGGTTCAGGACTGGGTTTCTGGTATAGCTACTAATAATGGTGTTATGCTTGGAGGACAAGATGGTAAGGATGAAGAAGCAAAATATGAAAGTACTGATGCCGGTGATCCTAATCCGCCAACTCTTAGAGTTACTTACAGAACAGTTTATGATAATGATAACGATGGTGTTTATAATCAATTAGATATTGATGATGATAATGATGGTATTCTGGATACAGATGAATGTTCAAGTCTAACGGATCCTCCATTGTTAAATGCAAATTTTGAAGATCTGGATATATTGACTTTAGATGATGGTCCTACAGATGTAGTAGGAACTGATGGGATATGGAAAGGTGATGCAAGTAATATCCCTAACTGGTTGAGTGCCGATACAGCAAATAATTATCTAGAGATCTGGCATAATTCTCAAAGGGCCGGAAACGATTCTGGTGGACAGGCCTATTCAGGTACTCACTGGGCTGAGATCAATGCTACAACCAATGATGGATTGTACCAGGATATTGCCTCAACTCCTGGAACTGTATTGCAATGGACATTTGCACATCGCAAAAGAACTGGTTATTCCGGTAGTGCCAATGAAGATATTGCCGAATTACTAATTGGTGATCCTTCAGGCACAATGACCTCTCAAGGTACTTTTACATCTGCAGGCGATTCATCCTGGACCATGCATACGGGTCAGTATGTGGTACCAGCCGGACAAACAACTACCAGATTAACCTTTACTGTAATACAAACGGCTTCAGGCTCTACAAGTTCCGGTAACTTTATAGATCAGGTTCAATTATACGCCATTCCTTCCGGATGTGAAGATTTTGATGGCGATTCAATTCCAGATTATTTAGATCTGGATACAGATAACGATGGAATCCCTGATATTGTAGAAAACGGTTCAGCAAGCATAAGTGCTGGTAAAGCAACAATTCCTTCTGCATCCTTTATAGATACTAATAATAATGGAATGCATGATCCTTTTGAATCCAATTCGCCTATAGATTCAGATGGTGATGGTGCTCCTAATTTTAGAGACCTGGATTCTGACAATGATGCTAATTTTGATGTAGATGAAGCCAGAACAAAACGATATGTCTTTGGTAAGCTCGTTTTTGATAATGGTGATGGTGACATCAATGGTGATGGTGTTGGTGATGGAACCGAATCTGAAGCATTTAGAGAAAAAGACGATGATGGTGATGGAACTGTTGAATATTTTGGTGATGGTATTTTAGATAAGTATGATTATGGTACAGGTCCCAATGAATTTGGTAACCTAAGTCAGGGATCTGCTCCTCACTATGTGAATAACGAAGATAATGGTTCGATTCCGGATTATCTGGACCTGGATTCCAATGATGATGGTGTTTTTGATATTGAAGAAACACATTATGCCCATTTAGATGGTAATAATGATGGTAAGATAGATGATACTGTTGATAGTGATGGTGATGGTCTTGTAAATTCTT
>JABDOZ010000001.1 GCA_013043005.1 Flavobacteriaceae bacterium
GTCGGGCAGGCGGGATTCATTTTAACTGTCTGAATACATTGAGATTTGCACTAAATTATTTTGGTATAGAATTTAGTATTTGAGTTCAATTAAATATTTGAACTTTCAAATTTTCAAGACCATACAAATCAGATGTTTTTATATGTTTGCTAATATAACCATCAAGTATTCGTATCTGAATACAACACTTTAGCCTAAAATATTGATCATAGAAACGCTTCAAAAGTATAAATATTTAAGCCTGGTTTGTTTGGTAATTGTTGTTTCTATTGCATCATTCAATGCACCACAAATTCAAGTGGACACAAATATTGCTCAATTCTTTCATGAAGATGATTCTGACTTCAGATTCTACCAAAAAGTAAAATCGGAAATTCCTGATAATGAAGGTTTAATCCTTTTGGGTGTTAAAAGCAAGGACTCTGTGTTTAACATAAAATTCCTGGAAAAAATTAAAGCGTTACAGGATAGCCTGAAAAAAGTAGAAGAGATCAAAAATGTCAGAAGCCTTCTTAATTTATCTTATCCTGTACGCAGTATGTTTGGGCTTGTTGCTGTACCATTTTTGGACATAAAAGACTCCAAAATTAATTACAAAAAAGAGAAAATTCTCGGAGATGAATTATCCAGAGATTTTATTAGTCAAAACGGAAATGCGTTGCTCTTATTAATTGAAATGAATGATACTATAAGTTCGGGAAAATCAGAAAATACTGCTGCAAACATAAATAGGGTACTAACCCATTTTAATGAGCTTGAAACTCATCTGTGGGGACGAAAGATTATAGATGTTTCATTTAAAAATATTCTGATCTCAGAGATCTTTAAATTCAGTTTTTGGATTTTCATTTTTTTATGTATCTCGTTAATTTCGATTTTCAAAAAACCCATTGCCCTTTTATTTCCGATATTGTTAGTCTTGATAATCATTGTCATATTCCTTGGAGGAATGGTAGTGTTAAACAAACCAATTAGCACGTTATCAAATCTGTTTCCTACAATTATTTTGATAGTTGCCGTTTCTGATGTGATTCACTTATGCATAAAGTATGATTTAGAGTGGAAAAAAGGAAGTTCTGCTTTAATTGCCACCCGAAGCACATTAAATGAAATCGGTTGGATCACATTAGTAACATCTTTTACTACAGCAGTTGGATTTTCGGTGTTATTCCTTTCCCCAATGAAAGCTATTAAGAATTTTGGAATAGAATCTGCATTTCTGGTATTGATTACCTACGCATTAACATTAATTTATTTACCAATAGTATTTACACAATTCAAATCCAATAACATCTTCGCAGTCAGGCATTCATTTAATGTATTTTCTGCCAAAGTCTATGAAATTCAAAGAAGACTTTTTAAGTACCCCAAATCCGTTCTAATTATTTTTGGACTTATTCTAATGTTTTCAATTTTTGGTGTTACAAAAATCAACATGAATAGAAGTCATTTTTCTATACCCAAAAACACCGATCTGCATAGTAGTTTAAAATTTTTCGAGACTAATTTTGGAGGTTCCAGGACCTTCGAGTTAGTCCTGGCTTCTAAAAATAAGAAAGCCTTAACCGAGCCTTCAAATTTAAAATCAGTCTATAAAATTCATGAATACCTCGCTCTGCAACCAAAATTGAATAGTGTTAAATCTCCTGTAAGCTATTATAAAACCTTGCATAAAGCTTATTATCCCAGCACATATAATAAGCGTCCATTACCTCTGGATGAAAAGACAATAAAAAAATATAATAAAAGCTTGGCTCAAATAATTACTAAAGATTATTTGTCGAACAAAGAAAAAACTATTTTTAAGTTTAATGCCCAAATGCAGGATCTAGGAAGCCATGAAACCGGGAGATTGAATGAAGAGATTTTAAACGAGATAAATAGTATAATAGGAGATCAGGCTATTGAAGCCAGATTTTCCGGTATTGATCTACTTATAGATATATCTCAAAAGAAAAGTATTGAAAACACCTTTTATGGTCTCTTAATAGCCATTTTGGTTGTTTCCTTAACCCTTGGATTAATTTTCAGGAATATCACATTGGCACTTTTAGCGGTAATTTTAAACCTGGTTCCTTTAATCATGACGGCAGGGATTATGGGTTTTACCAACATAGAACTCAGAGCAGAAATAGCACTTATTTTTACGATCGGATTTGTGATTGCAGTAGATGATACCATTCATCTCTTGAGTAAATTCCAATGGGAAAGAAAACAAGGGAAATCAGTGGAAGAAGCTGTTCAAATAGCTGTAAAAAACTGTGGTAAAGCTATTTTAGCTACCAGTATTATTCTTGTTGGAGGATTTTTTATATTGTTGAGTTCTAATCAACTAGAAATTTACATGTTGAGTCTACTAATTGCAGTGATTGTAATAATTACCTTATTTGTTGATTTAGTAATTGCACCAATTATTATTTTGAGGTGGTTTACAAAATATATTTAATAAAAGATTCTTTCATTTATTGAT
>JABDOZ010000003.1 GCA_013043005.1 Flavobacteriaceae bacterium
ATAAAATACCAGTATGAAGACTCAAAATATGTGTCAAAAAAGGTAATTAAACGATAAAAAATATGGTTATATCGAAAAAAAATAAACTTTTTATCGATAAAAAAGTGTATTTTATCGGTTAAGGAAATAATAACTTGTTTAAGTTCTTAAAATTTAACAATTTAGTTCCTTCAATTTTTTCAGAAAGAATCAATTGATTAATAGCAATAAAAGCCTCGTATCTATCGAGGCTTTTTATTTATGCTTTTAGAAGCACTTTCAACCTTAATTTTTAGTTCATTTTTATAAGCGATTACTTGATCTAAAACAAGCTTGTTTGCAGAACCTATGATTTGAGCTGCCAGAATTCCTGCATTTTTTGCTCCGTTTAAAGCAACAGTTGCCACTGGTACGCCTCCGGGCATTTGTAAAATTGACAAAACCGAATCCCATCCATCAATAGAATTGCTGCTTTTTACAGGTACGCCAATCACCGGTAATGGAGATAAAGAAGCGACCATTCCAGGTAAATGAGCAGCGCCACCTGCACCAGCTATAATTACTGAAAAACCATTTTTATGAGCAGTTTTACCAAATTCAACCATTTTTTCTGGTGTCCTGTGTGCCGATACAATATCAACTTCAACTTCAATTTTAAATTCCTTTAAAATATCAATAGCCTCTTGCATGACTGGAAGATCGCTATTACTGCCCATAATTACTGCAACTTTACTCATATTATTCGCTTATTACTTGTATTGTTTGTTTAACATCTCCTGCTATTTTTCTTGCTTGCGATACGTCTTGATTTATAATCGTAACATGTCCCATTTTTCTGAATGGCCTAGTTTGCTTCTTTCCATAAATGTGGGGTGTAACACCTTTCATATGCATAATCTTCCCAATATTCTTGTAAATGACATCTCCGGTGTGGTCTTCCTCACCTACCAGGTTTACCATGACACCCCCTGCCTTTTTTTCGGTGCTGCCTAAGGGTAAATTCAAAATTGCTCGTATATGCTGCTCAAACTGCGATGTGTAATTTGATTCTATAGTATGATGACCTGAATTATGTGGTCTGGGAGCCACTTCATTGATCAATATCTCATCATTTTCTGTTAAAAACATTTCTACAGCCAATAGGCCAACATGCTTAAAAGCACTCGATGCTTTCAAAGCAACTCGTTCCGCTTTTTTGGCGACTTCTTCAGAAATCCTTGCAGGGCAAATGACATATTCTACTTGGTTGGCTTCAGGATGGAATTCCATTTCAACAACAGGAAATGTAGCTAATTCACCATCCTCATTTCTAGCTACAATAACCGCTAGCTCATTCTTGAAAGGAACAAATTCTTCAATTACAGATTCTACATTAGGTAAATTATCTAAGTCTGATCGTGATTTTACAATTTTCACTCCCATACCATCATATCCAAATTGGGCACTTTTCCATACAAATGGAAAATTTAATGTCTCATGTCTTATTGCCGTTAATATTTCGTCTTTATACGCAAAACGGGAAAAAGAAGCTGTTGGTAAATTATTATCTATATAGAATAATTTTTGTTTTACTTTATTTTGTATAGTTCTTATGGTATTGGCTTGAGGATATACTTTAACCCCCTCTTTTTCTAAATTTGCTAATGCATCAACATTAACATTTTCAATTTCAATAGTTAGTACATCTACATTCTTACCAAAATAATAAACCGTATCATAATCCATTAGATCGCCCACAAAGAATTCATTACAGGAAATTTTACAAGGTGCTTCTTCACTAGCATCTAAAACACAAGTATAGATATCAAATTTTCGGGCTTCATTTAAAAGCATTTTCCCCAGTTGGCCACCGCCAAGAATACCAAGTTTGAAATTTGATGAAAAGTAATTCATTAAGTTAATCCAAGCTTAATTTATATAGTATGTCACAAAAATACACTTAATAATCAAACTATCTTGTAAAAAGCTAAACCAAAAATCGTATTTAGATACTCATTTGATTATCTTTGCATTTCTTAAAATATAATTAAATTGATCAAGCTTCACGACCTTTATTTTAAACCATTTATTTCGTCTGAACAAATAGATGAAGCAGTTCAGGAAATGGTGGATGATATATCCAAAGATATGGGAGATGTTATTCCTGTTTTTGTAGGAATTTTAAATGGTTCTTTTATGTTTGCCAGTGATTTTGTTAAAAAATATCCAAAGCCATGTGAAGTAACCTTTATTAAACTAGCATCTTATGAAGGAGTGAAATCTACGGAAGACATCCAAAGATTAATTGGTCTGACTCAGGACTTGACTGGAAGAGAAGTAATTATTCTGGAAGATATAATAGATTCTGGCAAAACGCTAGAAGAAGTACACAGAATTTTTACAAATGAAAATGTTAAATCCTTAAAAATTGCAACGCTTTTCTATAAACCTGAAGCTTACAATAAAGATTATAAACTACATTATATAGGAATAAAAATCCCGAATGCGTTTATTGTAGGATATGGCTTGGATTACAATGGTTTGGGAAGAGATCTACCGGAAGTTTATCAACTAAAAACTGAAAAACCCATGACAAATTTAGTATTATTTGGTCCTCCGGGAGCGGGAAAAGGGACTCAAGCAGATTTTTTAAAGGCAAAATACAATTTGGTGCACATCTCAACAGGTGATGTGTTTAGGTATAATATAAAAAACAAAACAGCACTTGGAATGCTTGCTAAGTCTTTTATGGATAAAGGAGATTTAGTTCCGGACAAAGTTACGATAGACATGTTAAATGCTGAAGTTGATAAAAATAGCGATGCCAATGGATTCATTTTTGATGGATTTCCAAGGACAAATGCTCAAGCAGATGCTTTAGATAAATTAATGGAAAGCAAGGACTCTCAAATTAATGCGATGGTCGCTTTAGAAGTGGACGATGAAGTGCTGGTTAAAAGATTATTAAAAAGAGGAGAAACCAGCGGAAGAGCAGATGATGCTGACGAAAGTATTATTAGAAACAGAATAAAAGAATACTACGCAAAAACAGCCATTTTAAAGGATTACTATTCTGCACAGGACAAATATTTTGGAGTAGATGGTGTTGGTAGTATTGAAGATATTACTGTTCGTTTAAGTTCGGTTATAGATAAAATATAGAATCTTCCAAAGAGTTTAAAACTGGAAAACTTTAAACTTATAAACTTTAAACTCAAAAAATGACTGAAGATTTGAAATTAAAAGGAGGACAGCCAGTGGCTGTCAGGTATTTTCAAGTTTAGGTGATCCAATCATTAATTCTTAAAACATGACCGAAGGAAATTTTGTAGACTATGTAAAGATATACGTAGCTTCCGGAAAAGGAGGTCAGGGATCTGCGCACTTGCGAAGAGAGAAATTTGTTGAAAAAGGTGGTCCTGATGGTGGCGATGGAGGTCGAGGCGGACATGTGATAATTCGAGGGAATTCTAATCTTTGGACATTATATCACCTAAAGTTTAAAAGACATTTTAAAGCTGGTCATGGTGAACATGGAAGTAAAAGCAGGAGCACAGGGGCAGATGGTAAAGATACATACATTGATGTACCATTGGGTGCTGTAATAAGAGATTCAGAAACAAAGGAAGTTATATTTGAGATAACAGACAATGGAGAAGAAAAGATCATCTGTGAAGGTGGACTAGGAGGTCGCGGCAATTGGCATTTTAAAAGTGCTACAAGGCAAACACCACGTTATGCGCAACCAGGATTGCCATTACAAGAGAGAAATATTACTTTAGAACTTAAAGTACTGGCAGATGTTGGCTTAGTTGGTTTTCCTAATGCTGGTAAATCAACTCTATTATCTGTAATGACATCGGCAAAACCTAAAATAGCCGATTATGAATTCACTACGTTAAAACCCAATTTAGGGATTGTTGAATATCGTGATTTTCAGTCTTTCGTAATGGCAGATATTCCAGGAATAATTGAAGGAGCTGCAGAGGGAAAAGGCTTAGGTTATTATTTTTTACGTCATATCGAGCGTAATTCAACATTGCTATTTCTTATTCCGGCAGATGCAAACGATATTAGAAAACAATATGATATTTTGTTAGATGAATTACGGCGCTATAATCCTGAAATGTTGGATAAAGATCGATTGATCGCTATTTCTAAAAGTGATCTTTTAGATGACGAGTTGAAAGCCGAATTAAAAGACGAATTGGATAAATCTTTACCGATAGATTATCTATTTATCTCTTCAGCAACACAACAAGGATTATTGGAGTTAAAAGATAAACTGTGGGAAATTCTCAATAATTGATATTTGGAATAATATTTGAGGCTAGAAAAGTAAGCGGACAAGAAAATGAGATCATTATTTGCCTTTATTCTAATATTTTTTGTGACTTCATGTGCACCTATCTACGTTAATTACGATTACGAGAAGAGCATTGATTTCAATCAATATAATACCTACAACTACTACTCAAACATAGACACGGGATTAAGTGAGCTCGATACTAAACGTTTCATGAATATTTTGGATGAACAATTAAATGCCAGAGGATTCCAGCTATCTGAGACTCCGGATTTCTATATTAATATCAGAAGTGAGACCTTTCAGGAATTACAGCGAAATTCTGTTGGTGTGTCAATTGGAAGTACAGGTAGAAATTTTGGTGGCGGTGTATCCATGGGAATTCCAATTGGGCAAAACAATATGAATCGGGAAATAACAATTGACTTTGTTGATGAAAGCAGAATGGGATTATTTTGGCAGGCCATTGCTGAAACAAGTTACAACCCTAACTATCCTCCAGAAAAAAAAGAAGAACGATTCCGAATTCTAGTACAAAAGATATTGCATGGTTATCCTCCTAAGTTATAGTACAAAATCAGAAATTAATAGGAAAAAGTGTGAATTGAATTTTTACGTTCAACATTTGGTTTTGTAACTTTATACAAAATCAAAAAATACAGATTATGATCTCACTTAACAATAAAGTAGCACTTATTACCGGTGGCACCAAAGGCATTGGCTATGGTATAGCTCAATCATTAATGAAACAAGGAGTTAATGTTGCAATTACAGGAAGAAATAAATCATCTGCTATTGATGCGGCATCACAACTGAACAATCAGTCATCAATTAATGCCAAAGCTATTGGTCTGGAAGCTGATGTAAGAAATTTAGAGAGTCAGAAACAAACTATAATTGAGGTGATAAAATCCTTTGGTCAATTGGATTTTGTTATTGCAAATGCTGGTCTGGGTCATTTTGGTAGTATAGAGGATCTTACCTCAGATCAATGGAATGAAGTAATAGATACAAATCTTACAGGCGTATTCAATTCTATAAAAGCTAGTGTTGATGAACTTAAAAAAACAAAAGGGTATTTTATTACAATTTCAAGCTTGGCAGGTACTAACTTTTTTGCCGGAGGATCTGCTTATAATGCCAGTAAATTTGGTGTAACAGGTTTCACACAAGCTGTCATGTTGGATTTAAGAAAATATGGAATTAGGGTAAGCACCATTATGCCAGGATCCGTTTCAACACATTTTAATGCGAATCAACCAAGTGATAAAGATGTATGGAAAATTCAGATTGAAGATATTGGTGAACTGGTCGTAGATTTATTTAAAATGAATCCAAGAACATTGCCAAGTAAAATTGAAGTAAGGCCAAGTATACCGCCATCTAAGTAATTAGTAAAGGATTGATTTCTTAAAGTGAAACAATTGAGATTCTCACCTTGTTTCATATCTCATAATGACAAATCAAAATTCGTTAATCTTAATTCGTATACCTTCACTATGACTGCTAAACTCCGGAGCATACATGCTTTGTATGGTTGTGATTCCGTTACTCATATTTCCAGCATTATTGACTCGTAAATCATATTCAAATACATACACACCTTTTGGTAAATAGTCAAAAAAGAAATTGGTAGAAGCATCTTTTGTGCTTTCATAATATCCCAATCCATCCTGCCATTTGTATTGAGATAAGACATTTATTGGTTCAAATCCAGACGCTCTCATATCTTTCATATGGACGAATTCCATTTGTCTATCTGAACGTATTTCAATTCTAACTCTTACTAGATCTCCAACTTTTAATTGCGTAGAATCGGTCACTTCAGATATCTCTTCACCAAAATCTGTATTTGTTTTTAAGAAGAGTTTTTTCTTCAGTTTAAGAGGCGTTTCAGCTGAACTTATTTTATCTAAATCCTCAAAATATTGCCAATACAAAGCTCCCCAGGCAATACCATTTCCTTCCTGCCTGCTGGCAGGCACGGTTTTTGTGATTTTTACATCAGCCATTTCCGGTTTGATTTCGTCGGTTTTCCATGAGGTTTTATAATAACCTGTTCCGGCTTCAACTTTTACGTTTTCAAGTTTTGAAGGTGAAATC
>JABDOZ010000006.1 GCA_013043005.1 Flavobacteriaceae bacterium
TGAAAACCGCTCCATCTTTATCAGTTACTTTGGTAAATCCGTCAATCACACTAAAATCAACATTTTTAGGTAAAATGTCTTCACCAATACCTTCTGTCACATAAGGATATATTTCATCTGGATCAAAGATTCCGGTTTCGTGGTATTTTTTAAATACACTACCATATGTATCCACTCCCCAAATTTTAACATTCGGGTTTTGTTCTTTTAAATATTTACCAACACCTGAAATAGTGCCACCTGTTCCAACTCCAACAACAAAATGAGTCACCTTTCCATCCGTTTGTTTCCAAATCTCTGGCCCTGTACTTTCGTAATGTGCTTTGGTATTACTCAAATTATCATATTGATTGACATACCAGGCATTTGGAGTTTCTTCTGCTAATCGTCGAGAAACTGAATAGTAACTTCTCGGATCATCAGGTTCAACATCTGAAGGACAAACAATCACTTCTGCTCCTACAGCTTTTAGAATATCAACCTTTTCCTTAGACTGTTTATCTGCCATAACAAACACACATTTATACCCTTTTACAATGGCAGCTAAGGCTAAACCCATTCCTGTGTTACCAGATGTGCCTTCAACAATAGTCCCTCCAGGTTTTAATAAGCCAGCTTCTTCTGCATCTTCAATCATTTTGACTGCCATTCTATCCTTTACAGAATTTCCTGGATTTAAAGGTTCATATTTAGCCAATACCAAACATGGTAAATCTTTTGTGATCTTGTTTATCTTGACCAAAGGCGTATTACCAATGGTTTCCAAAATATTCTTAGCGTAATCCATAGTTGTTTGTTGCAATGCAAAAATAGATAAATTGAGACTAGTTATTAGTTAAAAAATGTTATTGTTTATTCAAACCGGATTGCCTTAACAGGTGAGATCTTAGTTATTATATATGATGGTACCAACAGCATAAATAAACACAGTAAAAACGTTCCAATGTTAAGCGCAACTACATAACCTAAACTGATGTAAACAGGAGCTTCAGTTACGTAATATACATTAGGATCTAAAGGGAATAATCCAAAGTGTTTTTGAGCAAAGAGTAAACCCAGACCAATGAGATTTCCCCAAATCAATCCTAAAATGATCAAATAGATGGCATTGACCAGAAATACTTTACGAATGCTCCAATTATTACTACCCAATGCTTTTAGAATGCCAATCATTTGCGTTCGTTCCAAAATTAAAACTAAAAGAGCCGTTATCATGTTTATTCCAGCCACCAGTATCATAATTCCAATAATACCATAAATGTTTTTATCAAATATTCCTATCCATTCAAAAATGGCTGCATACTTTTGCTTAACAGTTGATGCATCTAAAGTTGATGGAATGGCATGATAGATTTCCAATCCTTTTTCCTGCAAGTCATCAAAATCATCTATAAATACTTCAAAATTACCTATTTGTTCTTCCTCCCATTTATTCAATCTTTGTATATGTCTGATATCCCCAATTATATAAGTTTTGTCCAGTTCTTGCATTCCCGAATTGTAGATTCCTTTGATCTTGTAAGTAATAATGCTTGGAGGTTTATTTACGTCGTTCTTGACAAAAAATGTATTGAATCTGTCTCCAACTTTAAAACCCAGTCTGTTCGCTGTGAATTGAGAAATTAAAATTTCTTCATTTCTTTCTTTTGAAAAATCTGGTAATTCACCCTCAATTAAATACTCATCAAAATAATTCCATTTATAATCGGTTCCAACGCCTTTTAGAATGATACCTTCAAAATCCGTTTCAGTTCGGATAACTCCAAATTTGGTTGCGACACCTTGTATGTGTGAAACTCCTTCTACAGAATTGAAAGTGGGATAAAAATCCTGATTTTTTGAGATCGGGATAAAAGATTCATCTGAATTATTGCTGTCGAATTGTGCTATTCTTACATGACCATTAAACGATACAATCTTATCCCTTATTTTTTGTTGCAATCCCAAACCTGTTGCAATAGCTATCATCATAACTACAATACCAATAGCAATTGCTGCAATTCCAATTTTTATTATTGGAGCTGATATACTACTTTTATACGACTTACTACCAATAATGCGTTTAGCTATAAAATATTCGTAATTCAACTTAAGATATGCTTTTAAATTTTCTCAAAAATACTGTTTTATTATTTGTTTTCGTATTGATTTCATGTGGAAGTAACTCAAAGAAAGAACAGGATAAAAATAAAGACATCCTGAATTTAATTCATGATGACAAACCGATTGTAGTTGGGGCAAATCAAACCGAAAATTATTTACAATTACTTAACGGAAAAAAAGTTGGAATAGTTGCGAATCAAACATCTGTCATTTTTAAGCCTGATGGATATACTCATTTAGTCGATTCTTTGGTTTCCTTAAAAATAGATGTGAGTATAGATGTCACTACAGTTTTTTCTCCAGAACACGGTTTTAGAGGTAAAGCTGATGCTGGAGAAAAAGTGGTTGATGGCATTGATACCAAAACTGGAATTCCTATAATTTCCCTTTATGGTGACAACAAAAAACCAAAACTTGAGAAGGAAAGCAATGAACTTGATCAAGACGTTGAAACAATAGCTTCAAATATTGATATTTTGGTGTTTGACCTACAAGATGTAGGTGCACGATTTTACACCTATATTTCAACTTTGCATTATGCAATGG
>JABDOZ010000016.1 GCA_013043005.1 Flavobacteriaceae bacterium
AGTGTTAATCAGGAAGAAGAACAAACTAATAATTCTCTTATCAGACTAACATTTGATTCCCCAATTGGATTGCATCGACAAATTGTTTTGGGAACTGATGACAACGCTTCAACAGGTTTCGACATTGGTTATGATGCCTTTATGGCTGATGTGAATCAAGAAGATATGTTTTGGTTACAAGAACAACAAAGATTTGTGATTCAGGGAGTCGATTCATTCAATGATGGCCAGGAATTTCCAATTGGGTTGATCATTAAAGAAAATGGATTAGCGAGAATAAAAATTGAGGATCTGGAAAATATAGAAGCGAATATTGAAATATATATTCGTGATACTGAAACAGGAGAACAGTATGATATTATAAATGAATCATTTGAAGTTCATTTAGAACCTGGTACTTATGAAGAGAAATACACTATTGTTTTTATGCGTGAAACTATAGTAGAATTAATCCCTGATGAAGATGTAAATGTAGATCATGAAAATTTTGTTGTTCATTATGATTCCAAGCCTTCAGAACTGACTATAAAAAGCGGTCCAGATAAGGATATTTTGAATGTTACACTATTTAATTCTATTGGTCAAAAAATTCGAACCCTGGATTTCTCTTCAAGTGATACAATTACCCTACACATGAACACAGGAGTTTATATTTTACACATTGAAACTTCGGCCGGAATCATCAATAAAAAGATCATTATAAATTAGAGCAAATCATTAACTCTCTAATCGCAATACTTTTTCTTAACCTTTTCTGGCATTTCTTTAATCTTCATTAAATCTTAAATTGATATTAAAAAAAATGATATAGCTGTTTTTTTTAGTATTTTTATAGGAGCCTCATATCTTTCTTTTTTTTTAATACTTTAAAATATTAAGATATGCCTGTATATCAGTTAGAAATTAATGACCAAACATTTAATGTGGAGGCTGACAGAGATACTCCTTTAATGTGGGTTTTAAGAGATCAATTAAATTTAGTTGGAACAAAATATGGCTGTGGAATTGGTCAATGCGGATCATGTACTGTCCATATTGATGGAATTGCAACAAAGAGTTGTTTATTACAAGTTTCACAACTCCAGGGGATGAAAATAACAACTATTGAAGGACTTTCAAAAGAAGGTCTACATCCCGTGCAGGAAGCTTGGAAAGAAATCGATGTACCACAATGTGGCTACTGCCAAACAGGACAGATTATGACGGCTACTTCATTTCTAAAAAACAATCCAAAACCAACCGATTCTGAAATTAGAAATGCCATGCAAACGAACATTTGCAGATGCGCTGCTTACAACAGTATTGAAAAAGCAGTTAAAGTTGCTGCTAAAAAACTAAGTTAACCAGTAAATCCTTATCAAATGAAAACCAAACAAGTAAATAAGAGTAGAAGGGATTTTTTAAGAACTTCAGTATTAGCAAGTGGTGGTATGATCATCGGGTTTAACTTATTCAATGCTTGCAAACCAGATGTTAAACCTCCAATAGATCTGAGTCTGTTAGATTATAATGATTTTAATGCTTTTATTAAAATATCTGATGATGGCAAAGTGACAATATTCTCACCGAATCCCGAAATCGGGCAAGGTGTAAAAACATCAATGCCTATGCTAATTGCAGAAGAATTGGATGTAGCCTGGAAAGACGTAAATGTAGTTCAGGGTGTATTAGACACAAAGAATTACACTAGGCAAGTAGCAGGTGGAAGCCAGTCAATTAGACAAGGATGGGAACCGTTGCGACAGACAGGAGCTACTGCAAGACAAATGTTAGTGAATGCAGCTGCAGCAAAATGGAATATAGACCCATCTGAATGCACAACTAAAGAAGGTATAATTAAGAATTCAAATGGAGATAAATTGGGTTATGGAGAGGTAGTGAAAGAAGCAGCTTTATTGGAAGTTCCTGAAAATGTAAAACTCAAGGACCCTGAAGATTTCAAAATAATAGGTCAAGACATAAGTAATGTAGATATTGATAAAATAATTACTGGTAAACCTTTATTTGGATTGGATTATAAAGTTGATGGGATGCTTTATGCTTCTGTATTAAGGCCTCCAGCTTTTGGTCAGAAATTAGGCTCTTTTGATGATACGAATACACGCGCTGTAAATGGGGTTCAAGATGTTATAAAATTTGGAGAGAAAATAGCAGTATTAGCGACTAATACATGGTCTGCAATGAAAGGAAAAAAGGCTTTAAAGGCAGAATGGATAGAAGATTCTAAACCTGAAAACACTAAGTTTCATGATGAAAAACTCTTGGGTTTGCTGGATGGTAGTTCCTTTGAAACATTAAGAAAGGATGGCGATGTAAAAAATGCATTTTCAGAGGCCGATTTTGTATTAGAAAGAACTTATGAATCTCCATTTTTACCTCATAACTGCCTAGAACCTATGAATTTCTTTGCTAATGTAACGGCAGATAAAATAGATTTGGTTGGACCAATTCAAACCCCTGCCGGTACTGCATATGGTGTAGCACAAATGCTTGGAAGAAATATGGATGAAGTGAATCTTCAAATGACCAGAATGGGAGGCGGCTTTGGAAGACGACTCTATGGAGATTTTGCTATGGAGGCTGCAGAAGTTTCTCATCTTGCTAAAAAACCGGTTCAGGTTATTTTTTCTCGTGAAGATGATATGGAAGATGGAATTTACAGACCTGCAATAAAGTATAGAATTGCTGCATCTGTTAAAGACGGAAAAATGACAGGTTATCATTTAAAAGAAGCAGCGATCAATAGCAATATGTATGGTTTAATCCCAAATTTCTTTCCTGCTGGAGCTATAGATAATTATCAAGTAGATGTTGCCAATTATAAAAGTAACATTACAACTGGAGCATGGCGAGCGCCTTATACTAATTTTTTAGCATCTGCAGAGCAAAGTTTCTTTGATGAATTAGCAGAAGCCATGCAAGTCGATCGTATACAATTGCATCTTGACCTTTTACAAAATGTAAAAGGAACAACAGATGATCGTATTCAGTATAGTCCAGAGCGCTTAGAAGGTGTGATCAAACTGGCAGTAGAAAAATCTAATTGGGGAAAGACCAAAGATGGTATTTATCAGGGATTTGCAGTTTACTATTGTCATAATTCTCATGTAGCAGAAGTTGTAGATCTGGAAATGCAGAACGGTTTTCCAATAATAAAGAAAGTGACCTGTGCTGTAGATTGCGGAATTGTTGTAAATCCTCTTGGAGCTAGGAATCAAGCTCAAGGAGGCGTTCTGGACGGCATTGGACATATGATGTATGGTGAATTAACCTTTGCTGATGGTATGCCACAATCCAATAATTTCGACACCTATCAATTGATACGAATCAACCAGACGCCTCAAGTAGATGTTCATTTTGTAGAAAGTGATATGGAGCCAACAGGATTAGGTGAACCAACGTTACCACCAGTAGGAGGAGCCATTGCAAATGCCATTTATGCTGCTACAAAAAAACGGATTTACAAACAGCCATTTATAAATAATCTGGAATTAGAAGCCTTGAAATTGTAATCTGCCACTTTTTCAAATATTGTTTTCTTATTTAACAGGTGTCATCTATGATGCATGAATTAAAACATATTGTTAGTGCCTATAAAAAGGCCAAGGAAATGAATCTGAAGTCCGTTTTAGCTACTGTAGTTGATCTGGATGGTTCCTCCTATAGAAAACCTGGAGTAAGAATGTTAATTATTGAAAATGGTAACATGATTGGAGCCGTTAGTGGAGGATGTGTTGAAAAGGAAGTTTTAAGACAGGCTCAATCTGTTTTTTTAGATGGTAGACCTAAAATGATGACCTATGATGGTCGTTACAGATTAGGTTGTGAAGGGGTTATTTACATTTTAATTGAGAAATTTACACCTAAAGATGAATTTATAATAAAATTTGATACTGCCTTAATAAACAGAGAACCTTTAAAAATCAAATCGAAATATATTAAAGAAGAAGGTGTTTATAAGGATATTGGTTCTTTTGTTGCTATGGGAGGTAATAAATTTTCATTGTCAGGATTGATGGATATTGCCAAACCTCAAAACTTGTACATTCAAGAATTAAGACCATGTTTTAAATTAATAATATTTGGCGCAGAACATGATGCAGTGCAACTATGCAAGTTGGCATTCGCAACTGGTTGGGAAGTTGAAGTTGTTTCAGGAATTTCTGAACCAAAAACTATTGAAAACTTTCCTGGAGCTAGTAGTTGTGTCTCTTCAACTGCTGAGACCTATGATTTTACTTCCATAGATTCTGAAACAGCTATTATGGTAATGACTCATAGTTTTTCTAATGATCTCAAATGGTTATTGGCTTTAAAGGATTATAATCCTGCTTATTTGGGATTATTAGGACCTGTTAAAAAAAGAGAAAGTTTGATTTCTCAACTTTTGGAATACGATCCAAATATTTCCGAAAAATTTATTGACTCCATTCATGGACCAGCAGGATTGAATATAGGTTCCATTACATCTCAGGAAATTGCCATTTCAATAATTGCCGAAATATTATCTGTGATAAGAAATCAAACTCCGGTTTCTTTAAAGGAGAAAACCGGCAACATCCACGTTTAGAGAGAATGTCCATTCAATCAAAAATAGCAATTCTAATCCTGGCAGCGGGAGGCTCTTCGAGGATGGGAAGTCCGAAACAGTTATTAAAATGGAAAGGTTCTAATCTTATAAATCATACGATATCAAAGGCAATTAAGCTGAAAGCCAAAGACATATTTGTTATTCTTGGAGCAAATTCTGATTTGATTAAATCAGAATTAGATCAAAATAGAGTAAACGTTCTTTTTAATCGGGATTGGAAGAAAGGCTTAGGAAGTTCAATTTCACATGGAATTAAGTTCATTTTAAAGTCTGATCCGGAATTAGAAGGGATTCTTATCATGCTTGTGGATCAGCCTTTAATAGAGTATGATCACTATTTAAAATTGATTAATTCTTTTGATTCTGATAGTAAGGCAATAATAGCTACAAAATACAGTGATGATAATCTTGGTGTTCCGGCATTAATAGATGAATTCTATTTTAAAGAACTCTGTGATCTAAATTCAGATTCTGGAGCCAAACAACTATTCGTTAAATATGCTCAAAATGTTGTATCAGTAGCAAATCATAAGGCTAATTTTGATCTGGATACTTTGGATGAATATGAGCAGTTATACAGAGCAAATCAACCCTAAATCCATATTAATTTTATTTAAATAAATAGTCAAAAACCCTTATTTTTAGGTGTACCAGAACAGGTTTTGTGCAGTTCGTCTAAAATAATCGGGAAAATTCACGTTTTTTCACATTTTTTTTTATATTGCTGTACTTCTAGGTCCCCAAAATGTGAACATTTCGACTTAAGAGGTTTAATAATTAATCCATTTACAGATACTATTCTGGTTAGAATTTTATCGACTTCCCTTTCGTTCAATTTTATTACTCATGAGGCATGTATACTTCTGTAATAAGATTTTTGGATTAATGTATTCTAGTTTACTAGATAAATATAACAATTGTTAAACCTTAAATTATTTAAAGATGAGATCCCTAAAATTACTATTAGTAGCAGCTGTTTTTTGCTCAGCATTCGTTGCATGTGAAAAGCAAGATCTAAACGAAGACGAATTAATGCTAAACGAAGTTGATGTTGTTTCTGTAACAACTGGTGGCCAAGTTGACAATGATGGTGGAATAGATTAATAATTGCCCTCAAATCATAATAATAAAAGTCCTTAACAAATGTTAAGGGCTTTTTTATTTTATATCAAAAAATAATGAATAAATTTGAGAGAACTAAATCATTATCAGTTGGTCAGTAAGTTTTCTTTTCTTTTATTTCTTTTAGCCTTTAATTTCTATAGTTTTTCTCAGGAAAAAAAATTGAGTGAACTTGATAGTATCGCATATCTAATTGAAAAGGCTAATGATAGATCATTGTCAAATATTGAAAAACTTTCATTTGCAGAAAGTGCCAAAAGACTTTCAGAAAAAATAAAAAACGACACTCTAAAAAATCAGGCCTTACGTTATATTGCTGTTAATCAATTTAGATTAAAAAATTATAATCTTTTTAAAAAAGCAGGTAAAGACCTTCTAGAACATTCAATAGAAATTAAAGATTCTTTTACAATAGCAAAGGCTAACGTTTATTTGGGTCAGTTCTATTCGTTAGCCAAAGCAAGTGACAGTGCTTATTTTTATTTTTATAATGCTGAAAAGACCTATCGATCAATAAACGAAAAATTAGAATTAGGGAAAACCTTATTGAAAATTGCAATAATTCAAAAAAATGAAAAAGATTTTATTGGAAGTGAAGTCTCAACTATAGAAGCCATTTCACTTTTAGAATCTTCTGATGAATATGAAATTATCTCATCCTTATATAATAATTTAGGTATTATCTACAACGAATTAGGAGATTTCAATGAATCAATTCAATACCATGAAAAAGCTTTAGAGTATTTAAATAGAATAAACCCACCAAAACTAGCATTAGAGAATAATTCAAGAAATAACATTGCTGTTGTTTATAAAAATGCCGAGCAATATAATCAGGCTCTAGAAAATTTTAACCAGATTCTACAAAACGTAGATTTAGTCAAGAATGACTTTTATGCTTTGGTTTTAGATAATTATGCTCATACAAAATTTTTACTAGGTCAAACAGAAGAAATACCAGAATTGTATTTGAAAGCACTTCGCATTTGCGATAGTATTGGTGATACATATAAGCCCATAGCAATTAATGAGCACCTTTCTAAATACTACCAAAGTATTAATCGGTCAGACTCTGCAAAATATTACGCTTACCAAGCAAAAAATTTAGCTTCTGAGGCTCATAATGATGATTATTTAAAGGCATTACTGCATCTTTCTGAAGTTGAGGAAGATAGTCTGGCAGTAAAATACTATCAGGAGTATATTGCCTTAAATGACAGCTTGATCAATAACGAAAGAGCTATCCGGAATAAATTTGCGCGAATACGCTATGAAACCAAGGAAATAGAAAAACGAAATGAGCAAATAACCAGAGACAGGCTGTTTTTGTTAATTCTTTCTATTGCATTAATACTTACCATTTTCCTGACCTACAGTACTATTTCTCAAAGGTCAAAAAACAAGGAATTAAAATTAAATCAGTTGCAGCAAGAAGCCAATGAGGAAATATATAACCTCATGCTAACTCAACAGGATAAGATAGAAGAAGGACGATCCCAGGAGAAGAAACGAATTTCTGAAGAGTTACATGACGGTGTTTTAGGCAGGTTATTTGGTACCAGATTAAGTCTGGATAGTTTGAACGAAAAGTTAGATGAAGATACTGTAAAAAGCAGAAGTGAGTATTTAAAAGAATTAAAAGCAATAGAAGAAGAGATAAGAAAAATATCCCATGATCTGAATACAGAATTTGTTTCGGGATCAGGCTTTTTTGATATTATTAAAACACTGGTAGAAAATCAGACCCAGGCTTATGACCTTAAATATGAACTTCATAAAAATGAAGATATAGATTGGGAAAGCATATCTAATAAAACCAAGATCAATATTTACAGAATTATTCAGGAATCTTTACTGAATATCTATAAGCATGCCAATGCCAAACTTGTAAAGATTAACTTTGAATTGAAGAATAATTTTGTTTTATTAGAGATTACGGATGATGGTGATGGGTTTGATATAAATAAAGTAAAAAAAGGAATAGGCTTAAAGAATATCGCATCCAGAGTTGAGGGTCTTGGTGGCGATCTTGATATTAATTCAATGAGGGGAAAAGGGACAACAATTTTAGTCCTTTTGCCAAATAAATAAAAATCAATCATGCAAAACATTAAAATGTTAATGATAGATGATCATCCATTGATAATTGAGGGTTATCAAAATACGATCTTATCTGTTAAAACGCACAAACAGGAATTTGATATAGATATCGCTTCAACCTGTGATACAGCGTTAGAGTACATTCATAATTCATTAAATAATAAACCTTACGATATCTTGTTTGTGGATATCAAAATTCCACCATCGTCTGATGGTAGGATTACTTCAGGTGAAGATTTGGCCAAGTATGCCAGAAAGTTACTTCCGGATGCCAAAATAATTATATTGACCATGTATAACGAATCGTATCGAATACATAATATTTTAAAGAATTTAAATCCTGAAGGGCTATTGATTAAAAGTGATCTGACATCAAACGAGCTGGCAAGTGCATTTTTAAATATTTTAGAAAATCCGCCATACTACAGCAGCACAGTAAATAATTTTTTAAGAAAAACCATTACTACCGATATTTTTGTGGATGAAAAGAACAGAAAGATCCTTCATTTACTATCACAAGGCGTAAAGACGAAAAATTTAGCTGAGCATGTTGGTTTGTCATTGAGTGCAGTCGAAAAAAGAAAAAAACAACTTAAAGAATTGTTTTCTGTTGAAGATGGACAGGATGAAACACTGCTAAAAGAAGCCAGGAATAAGGGCTTTTTATAGTATCACAAAATAAAATATATTTTTTACCATAGTTTTCACCTCTGAAACCCCTTGTTACTGTTGAGAAGTGAAAGGCTTCCTCATACATTCTGCGGTTTTACCGCAACATTTTTAATACTTTATAGCTTACTTTTGTTATAATCAACAGTACGATTGATTAATCCTCATTATTGATTGTTGATTAATAGCAACCCTCATGACCCTATGATTAATAAGTTCTCAACTTATAATCATGGGGTCTTTATTTAAGATTAAAATGTAAAGAATGCAACTCTGTTTTCCCAGAAAGTAACAATAAAGAAACCAAAATAAATTACTGCAATAACGAATTTAAGAAAGGTACCTGTTAAAAAGCCAAGAAATGATCCAAAAGCTGCTTTCATAGCGCTACCTGAATCAGCTTTATTGATCAATTCACCTATCAAAGCACCTATAAAAGGCCAGATAATTATTCCAAATATTCCAAGAATTGGAAAAAATATGGCTATTAAAAGCCCTACTGTGGTCCCAAACATACCTGCTTTACTCCCTCCAAATTTCTTAGTACCCAATACAGGAATAATATAGTCTAAGGCAAAAACAATTAACGCTACAACCAGTGTTATTCCAATAAATAACCAATCATCTTCAACAGTTTTGGTAAGATGAAGCAGAAGTAATCCAACCCAACTTAAAGTTGGTCCAGGTAAAACGGGTAAAAAGCTACCTATAATTCCAATTATCATGAATAAAGAACCAAGTACTAATAAAAATATGTCCATGTATAAAAGTTAAATTCAAGTGTATGACGAAGATACTATAAGTTTGTTACAGGTTTGGATAGAATATGAAACAAATAATTCGTAATTTTCACAGTATAGTTTTTTTGAATGAAACAACAATTTTTAATATTTATACTTTTTCTTTTCACGTCCTGTAATTATTTTGATGTTAAAAAAACATCTTCAGAAGCAATATTAAATGAAGAGTTAAAATCAATCAGCTGGAATGATATTGATGTCTATCCAGCCTTTGAGGTGTGTGATTCATCATCGACAACACAAGAAAGAAAATATTGCTTTGAAGAGACCCTGATAGAACATATTCTAAAAAGTTTATCGAAAGAAAAAATGATAGTATCATCGAATCTTAAAGACACGATATTCATAGATTTTAAATTGTCTGAAAAAGGGGATATTTCAATTTTGACTTTAAAAGTCCAGAAGGAAACTCTAAAAGCTTTGCCAAATATTACCAGTCAGATACATTCTGCTATGGATTCTTTACCTAAGATCTATCCAGCCATTAAGAGAGGCCAGTTTGTTACCACTCAATTTAAATTACCCATCATCATTAAATCAGATTAAAACCGGATCGCCAGTTTCCTTAATAATCTGAGAGTTTCAACATACAGCCAGACCAGAGAGACCAGAAGTCCCCAGGTGGCCATCCATTCTTTGTATTTAGGCGCTCTGTTTTTATGTTTTTCTATAAAATCAAAATCCAATAACAATGTAAAAGAAGCAACTATGGCTGCAATGACATTAAATCCAATAGCGACCCATGACGTTCCCCATATTAGAGGATTATAGATATCAAAAAAACTCAGTATCCATGAAATAATATAGATGACGAAAATACTTGCAGCAGCAGTTATGATAACAGTTCTTAACCTTTTTGTAACCACTATTAATCGGGTTTGATATAATAAGAGCATTGTAAAAAAAGTAATTATGGTAACAATAACAGCCTGATACGGTATATTTGGAAATTTTGCATGCGCATAAGCACTAATGCCTCCTACAAAGAACCCCTTGGCGATCGCGTATAGCGGCACCAAGAAATGTGCCCAGTGATTTCTTATTGAAATAACTATGCTAATTACAATAGATGCCAGCATCCCTCCTGTGGCATACCATTTTATGCTAAAACCCTGCGAGTGCAGTTCCCACACAAAAGCCGTAATGGCAGAAATAATAAAAAGGAGTACAAGGGATTTTATTAATATGCCTCGAATGGTCATTTTACTCTCAGGACTTCTTTGATCTTCCCAAAAATAATTGCTAAATGCCGGATTTGAAGTTCTATACACCAATTACAGATTAAACTTATAGCCTATTGCCAAATTAGTTGAAAAATTTCCTTGATTGTCTAAAGATAATGCAAACAGCTCATTGTAATATAAGGTGATATAACTCGCATTACATATTTTAATATCCGCGCCTAAACCAAAAATTACGGGAGCGTCAAATTCTACATTATAGGTTACCAGCTTTAAATTGGCATGCATATTAAATGTATTGGTGTAAATAAATCGGTATCGGTAACCTATGGAGAATTCCGTTGCAGAATAATCGTTAGGTTCATTTTCTTTATTCAGAAGGGTTTTCTCAACAACATGGGTTAATTGAGCAAACAAGGCATGACGTTTAGCCTTATTTTCATCATATATTTCCAATTCGGCTCCAAACAAAGGCGCTTTTAAATTTTCGGTATTTTCAACAAATGGATTATTTGTTATTCCACCAAACAGACCAAGCCTGGTATTTAGCTTTAATTTGTTTTCAGAAAATGAGTAAGTTTTGTCTTGAGACGCATTATATTCGTTGATAAAACTGCGTAATCCGGGCAAAGTAAGTTTTACCGATTTAGAATTGATATTTGTGTTCCCTGTAAACTGTTTTAAACTTCTAATGTATTCTTCCTGATAAGATCCGGAAGTATTTTTGGTATTCACCAATTCTTCAATTGCATTGTCATTTTCAATAAAATACCTAAAGTTCCCATCAATAATATTCCATAGTAAATTTAAGCTGCCTTCAACTTCTGTTTTTAATTGATAGGATTCACCATTGACTGTATAGTCTTTTTGTGAAAATGCACTAAATCCTATGGAAATTAGCAGTAAGATTAAGCTGATTTTTCTCATTTTTATTTGGGTCTGTGGTTAATAGAACGTTTAAAAATAAGAAATAAAAAGCAACTTGTTATTTTCTGTAATAATTACCTTTCCAATTATACCCTTTGAATAGGGATAGAATCGCCACATAAACACTATAGAGCGGATATAAAAAACTACTTATCCAATAAGTAGCCAAAACATCTGTCTGGTCAAAAAAACGAGCCGTTTTATAGATCAAAAGGAAGTCAATACTGAATTTTATCACAAATAGATAGCCCAGTGTCTCAAAGTCAAATTCTCCAAATACGGCTAAAATGAAATAACAAATTAATGAGGCATTCATGATCAGAACTAAGATGCCTATAGTCTTTCCAAAAAGGTTATTATAACTGGATGTTTTGGCCGCCCAACGAACTCTCTGGGAGATGAGATTTGTAAAATCGGGTTGAGGTTTGGTCTTAATAACAGCAAATTTTGATTTCAAATAATGAACGTTGCCAGGGTACCGTTTAATGGCTTTTTCAAATAAAAATATATCATCGCCACTTGCAATGTTTGTATTGCCTTTAAACCCGTTTAAAGTATTGAACAGATCCTTTCTGTAAGCCAAATTTGCACCATTGGCTAAAAACGGCTTTCGTATACCAAATCCCCCAATAGTGGCTCCAATTAAGCTCAAAAAATCAATTGTTTGAAACCGTTTTAAAAAATTGTCTGTTCTATGATACGAAACCGGACCAACTATAAACTGCGATTTATCTTTTTGAATGAAACTATCGTAACTATCCAGCCAATATTCAGGCACAACACAGTCTGCATCTGTTGTCACAATCCAGGAATATTTTGCTTTGGAAATAGCTGTATTAATGGCGTCTTTTTTTGGTGAATTTGTACGTCTTTTATTTTGAATCAGTACTATGTCAGCTTGAGCGCAGTTGAAAGGTCTTTTCACTAAAAAATCATCAATTATTTTAATAGAGTCATCATCAGAGCCGTCATTAACCAAAATAACCTCAAACAAACTTTCAGGATAATTTAATTTAGCAATAGATTCAAGTAAGTCATTCAAATTATCGGCTTCATTTTTAAAGGGTATGACAATTGAAAAGGACGTTTCTGCTTTGGTTTCATCCAAAGAACATAGTTTTACTTTATCAAACCCAATAACAAAACTTCCGATAAGAGCCAAATACAGAAGTGTTATAAAAACAAAAATTAGTGTCATTCGTCTTCAGAATTATACCAGTTAAAATTCAGGACATAGTAACTCCCAAAAATACTGGGCAGCACAAAATTCAGCAACCACATTAAAGTGATAATACAAAGAATTGTTAATTCATTTACGTGCACAAATGAGAACAAGTAAACAGCGACACTGCCTTTTATAATTACATCAAAAACAAAAATGGATGGAATAATTGATGCTAAAAGATACATACTTGTAATGATTATCATTGCGTCCATATAGGACATGTTAACTCCAAAAATGCTCAATAAAAAATAGAACTGGAATGAGAATATTAAATATCTGACTAATGAATAAGCAAAATTCAAGGTGTGTATTTTTAAGGAGACATCTTTTATATAATCCTTAATTCGCTGTATAGAAAACCCTTTAATATGAAATTTATCTTCCTTAAATCCAATTATAACGATTGCCAGTATAAAAGCAGCTACGATTAGTAATCTAGACAATTTAAAAAATGAAATTTGAATGTCATATCTGCTGCTAAATATTATGAAACCTATAACACCAAATAATGAGGTGACTAACATTTGAAATGAATTTCCCAATAAATTCAACAATAAAACGCGGTTCCTGAATTGCTTTGCAAAATAAACAGCCTTAGCTCCATATTCACCGATTCTATTTGGTGTAAAAAGTGAGGCTGTTAAAGCACCTAAACTTTGTTCAAGAGCTTCTTTAAATGATATTTTTTTAACAAATGATACCAGATTCTGCCATTTCAGGATTTCGAGAAACCAGTTAATAATGGTCAAAAACAGTAAAAAAAAGATGTTTTTTGATGAAAAAACGTCATTTTTTGATAAAAAATCGATAAAATTAGAAAAATATAATTCTTCATTTGTGGTCAGTTTAATGTATATAAAATAGAACGCACCAATTACGATACTCAATTTAATAAGTACAAAAAAGAATTGTTTAGTTTTGTAAGGTAGGCCTCCAATCATTTAAGCTGAACCCATTTCAGATTTGCTACAAATTAAGACATAATTGTAACATGAACATATCTTTTCCAAAATTAAAACGACTTCTTGTTTTGATCATGTTCTTTGCAACTTCAATTTCAAGTTTTGGTCAAAGTGAGATCAATAAATGGAAAGTGCAAATAGCTTTTGGGATTAATTATCCTGATGTTGATGGATTTGTGAAAGGTTTTGAAGCGAAACCATTTAATTTTCCGACTATCAATCTTGGAGTTCAGAATATGTTTGCAAAAAATTTAGGTGTAAAGATGGATCTTGGATACAATCGGTTTTCTAATGCTGAATCCTCCGCGAAATTCAAGACCAATTACACGCGTTTAAATGCTCAATTGGTCTACGATGTTACAAATGACCTTCGGTTTTTACCATCAGGAATTGGTCTGGTAGGTCATTTTGGTCCGGGATTGAGCTTTATTAAACCATTAGGGAATTACAGTAATAATAAGCATTCATTTTTTAATGGTTTAGGAGGATTAGAACTTCACTATCGCATAGCCAAAACCGTTTCGGCTTATGCAGATGTATCTTATATCATGAATTTATCAGGCGATAAAACCTATGATCCAATATCTGAAGGATATGGAACGTTCAATAACAATTTGTTTAATTTTACTTTCGGAATTTCGGTGTCTTTAAGTGGTTGTGTATATTGCGATTGATGAGTAAAGAAAAAATTATATTAGGAATTGATCCGGGAACAACCATCATGGGTTTTGGCCTGATTAAAGTGGTTAATAAGAAAATGTATTTTATTCAGTTGAATGAATTGAATCTGAAAAAATATAACGACCATTATCTAAAGCTAAAACTTATTTTTGAACGAACCATCGAATTAATTGACACACATCACCCTGATGAAATCGCCATTGAAGCCCCTTTTTACGGGAAGAATGTACAAAGTATGCTTAAGCTTGGTCGTGCTCAGGGAGTTGCTATGGCTGCAGGTTTAAGCAGGCAGATCCCAATTACAGAATACCTTCCAAAAAAGATCAAAATGGCCATTACCGGAAACGGAAATGCCAGTAAAGAACAAGTAGCCCAAATGCTTCAGAATTTATTGGATCTAAAGAGCTTACCTAAAAATCTGGATGCAACAGATGGATTAGCGGCAGCAGTTTGTCATTTCTATAACTCAGGCAAGATCAATATCGGTAAAGGTTATTCAGGATGGTCAAGTTTTGTAAAACAGAATGAAGGAAGAATTAAAAAGTAGTTTTTTATGAATAGAGAGCTTACTAATATTTGCAAAAATTGTGGAAGTAAAACGCTAGGGGATTACTGTTATAATTGCGGACAAAGAACCTCAATAAATAAAGTTACTTTTCAAGAAACCTTTCAAGATTTAGTTGATGCAATCTTTGCATTGAATGGTCCTTTATTAACTACTTTAAAAATGTTAGTTGTTAGTCCTGGAAGGATTTTTACAGAATATTTGAGCGGTAAGCGAAAGAAATACTACAGACCTGTAACTTTTTTTATTCTAATGACAGTTATTTATCTGTTAATACGTTGGTTAATTAATTATGATCCTGATAGTAGTACGCTATTAAAAGTAGAGGATCCTTATGATTCTCAGATTCTTACGAAAACTAGAAATTTTATGTTGGTTAATATCGATAAGTTTCTTTTTGCTTTTGCTTTTTCCTTAGGCTTGATCATGAAATTATTTTTCTACAAAAAGCATTCATTGGCTGAATTTCTGGCAATTTCATTTTACCTAATTGGAGTGTATACAATACTTACCATATTAAATATGTTTTATATTCAATTCATAGATAAAACGTTTCAGGGCATTCATTTAATAGCTATGTTGTTTTTTTTCATTTATGCCATGGTCTCTTTTTTTAAGAAGAGCAAAGGATGGGTAATTATTAAATCGATTTTCGTCTATGCTCTAGGCTTTTATTTTTATGGCTTTTTATCCTTTGGATTGTCGTTTGTAATTGTATGGCTAAATAATTAATAATGGCTGGTATCTACATTCATATCCCATTTTGTAAACAGGCATGCTATTATTGTAATTTTCATTTTTCTACTTCTTTAAAGAAAAAGAATGATATGCTGTCCGCTTTTAAAACGGAATTGCTGCTGCGTAAGGATGAATTAAACAATCAAACTATTGAATCTATTTATTTTGGAGGTGGTACTCCAAGTTTGTTGGATGTTGAAGATATTGAAAGGCTAATTACCTTAATTAATATTGACTATCAAGTCTCTGAAACTGCAGAGATCACGATGGAGGCAAATCCCGACGATCTAATTCCGGAAAAAATTCATCAATTATCAAAAAGCCCGATCAACAGGTTGAGCATTGGTATACAATCTTTTTTTGATGACGATCTTAAAAGTATGAATCGTGCACATTCGTCTCTAGAAGCTAAATCTTGTTTGGAAATAGCAACCAAGGCATTCGATAATATTACAATTGATCTTATCTACGGAATTCCTAATATGAGCCTTAAAAAATGGAATCAAAATCTACAATTGACTTTTGATTTTGGGATCAAGCATATTTCCAGCTACGCTTTGACGGTAGAACCCAAAACGGCTTTGCATACCTTTATTAAAAAAGGAGACTATCCTCGGATTGACGAAGATTTAGCCCTTCAACATTTTAATCATTTAGTTCAAGAGACGGAGAAAAAAGGATTGGTGCAATACGAGATTTCCAACTTTGGAAAACCAGGATATTTTTCAAAACACAATACAAGCTATTGGCAAGGGAAACACTACTTGGGTATTGGTCCTTCTGCACATTCTTTTAACGGAAAGCAACGCAGTTGGAATATCTCAAACAACATTAAATACATACAAAGTATTAATCAATATAAACTACCTCTGGAAATTGAAAAGTTATCTCAAAAAGATCGTTTTAACGAATATGTTATGACAGGTTTCCGGACTATTTGGGGAGTTTCCCTGGATACAGTCGAAGTTGATTTTGGATTAAAGTATAAAACTCAACTCTTAAAAACTGCAGAAAAATATATGGATGAAGGACTACTCGTAAATGAAAATAATATTCTAAAAACCACTAAAAAAGGAAAATTTTTAGCCGATGGAATTGCTTCAGAATTGTTTATGATTTAGTTATCTTTGGCTTATGGTCGCATCAATAAAATTAAACAGTAAAAACTATCAATTCGATTTAACAAAAGCCATTGATATATCCATTCCATTAAGAGCTTCAAAATCTAATGTCAACGCGTGGTATATAAACGAGCCACGAATTGAACCCGAAGAATTTGAAGGCTTTACTGCATGCGTATCAAAAGGGGCATCTATCAATTTCAATAACATATTCTTTAATCCGCATGGTCATGGAACGCATACAGAATGCGTTGGTCATATTACAGAAAAAGTTCATTCGATAAATCAGAATTTAAAGCAATACTTCTTTTTAGCCGAATTGATTACTGTTGCGCCAGAAAAACAGAATGATGATTTTGTGATTTCTAAAAAGCAGTTACAATTTGCATTAGGTAATAAGAAAAGAGATGCTGTTGTTATAAGAACCCTTCCAAATACAAGAGAAAAATTATCTATGCAATACTCAAATACCAATCCTCCTTATCTGCTGGAAGAAGCTGCAGTTTATTTAAGAGAAAAAGGTATCAAACACTTACTAATTGATCTGCCTAGTGTGGACAGGGAAAAAGATGAAGGCCAATTGTTAGCGCACAACGCGTTTTGGAATACAAAAGGCAAATTAAGATTGGATGCGTCCATTACAGAGTTAATTTTTGTCCCGAATAGTGTTGAAGATGGAGGCTATTTATTAGATATTCAACTAGCACCTTTTGAAAATGATGCTTCACCTAGCAGACCTGTTTTATATAAATTAATAGATTAATACAGATGGAAGCTTTTTTAGGTATTATTATAGGTATTTTGATGTGTTTGGGAGCAGTCACCTATTTCAAATCGGTAAAGAGGAAACAGTTGGTAAATTCACAATCTGTTTTGTTGCTGGATAAGATTAAAACAGTTTGTAAGTTCATAACCGTAGAAGGTGATTTTGCAGAGATCTATCATTATGAAGACGTAAAGCAACGATTTTTGAAAATGTTGTCTAGCAGAAAGAAAGCACTTGTTGTGATTAATGCCAAGGCACATGTTGGGTACGATTTATCCAAAATAAATTTGTCTTCAGACAAGGAAAACAAAAAAATTATTCTGGAACATTTCCCGCAACCAGAAGTTTTGTCAATAGAGACCAATCTCAATTATTACGATAAAACAGATGGTTATTTCAATAAATTTGAAGCCAAAGACCTTACAGGTTTGCATAAAGAAGCAAAACAACATATTCTTGATAAAATTCCTGAAAGTGGTTTGATTCAATTAGCTCAAAAAGAGGCTTTAGAAACAATTTCCATCATGGAATCAATAGTTGAA
>JABDOZ010000017.1 GCA_013043005.1 Flavobacteriaceae bacterium
CCCAAATACTGACCAATCCTTCCGGGAGATTCACTATCTAACTCTAGATAAAATTTGCTAAAAGGAGCCGGGTTGATAAAACGACTAATTAAATCCTGATTGGTACTGAACAACAGTTCTTTTTCAACAAAATAACGCCAGATCTCGGCTTCATTTTCGTTGGCCCATTCCAATTGACTTTGTGTATATCCAATTTTACTGGCATCTAAATTTAGTGGTACCACCCTGTCTTTAAAATATAGCAATTTTCCGAAATATATCATCTCATCTAGAAAGGTTCTTCGCTCTTGTTGAAAGCTGTATTTCTTAGCATATTCAGCAGCCATATCAGGAATTATTTGATCCGTTTTAAAATTCTGAACAAGATATTGCTGTATTCCCTTATAGAACTCATGGTCACTGCCTAAATAGGTGTCCAGAGCAATCAAAACTATAGAATCTGTTACAATAACCTTATTTCTGTAGTCAACATTAGAGGTTACCGTTATAACACGTGGTGTTTTAAATTCCGGAAAATAAAATTTAAGGTGCTGAAATAATTGTTTAATATCTGATCCTGTCGATTTAAAATCACTAAACACCTTATTGGTTTCAGAAGACAGCTGCTGTTGCAAAGTATCCTGCATTTTAGCTATCCACAGGGAATCAGGAAACTTACCAGAAAATAAAAACGGGTAGGCCTGTTTTAATTCAGGAAGATCACTCGGATTAGCTTCAGCAAATATTCTGTCAAATCGTTCAACTGTAAGATCGACATCAATTTTTGCCACTTCCCTTGAAATGGATTGATCTTTTTTACAAGCACAAATACTAATTAAGGCTATTATAATTACTAAAAGTCTCTTCATTTTTTACAAGATTTCCAACTTAAAACAGGATTAAAAACTAAAACGCCCTTTATTTTTATAAATTATAGTATTGGTTTACTTTTGTGTGGCAAATGTAATATTCTTTTATCCAAAAATAACAATCAATTACAATAATGGCCAATGACATGACAATTGCTTTAGCTCAAATGGATGTAATTCCTGGCGAACCCAGATTAAATGTTGATAAGATGATATCTATGATCCAAAAGGCAAAACAAAAGTCTGTGGATTTAATCTGTTTTCCTGAAATGTGTGTTGGCGGTTATTTATTAGGAGATAAGTTTCTGGAAGATGCTTACTGTGAAGAGCTCATGAGTTATAATGATGAACTTCTTGATGCAAGTGAAAACATTGCAATTTGTTATGGCAATATTTATGTAGATCAAAACAAGAATGGATACCACCCCAATAAGGATGGGAGAAGCAGAAAATATAACGCCGTATATGTTATGCAGAATGGTTCCTATGTAGAAAGGATTGAAGAAAACGGCATACTTCCTCAGGGTGTTCAACCTAAAACACTTCTGCCTAATTACAGGTTTTTTGATGATGAACGCTATTTCTTCTCTTTACCGGATGTAGCCATGGATTTTGGCAGGAATCTACAGGATTTGTTGTCTCCATTTCAGATCTTGATAGGAAATAAAAAAGTTCCCATTGGTGTAGAGTTATGTGAGGATCTATGGTGTCATGATTACAGATGTTGTGGAGAACCAATCAATATAACCAAAATACTGATAGAAGCGGGTGCAGAGAAAATAATCAATCTTTCTGCGTCGCCTTGGACTTTTATGAAAAATAATGCCAGAGACCGTCGCGTTAAATATCTGAAAGACAACTCTGATAAATTTGTTAAATACTACTATGTTAATTGTGTTGGAGTTCAGAATAATGGAAAGAATATCATAACCTTCGATGGCGGCTCTACTGTTTATAATGAAAAAGGAGATCCTTGTATTCTGTCAAATAAAGGCTGGGAAGAGGATTTGATGATCATTGATAAAAACTCTTCTTTCCAATCTAAAGTCAGGGAAACAGGCAATACAATCAGAGAAAAATATAAAGCTATTTACTACGGATTAAAACAATCCGGTAATATCCTTGGAAATGATCCTAAATTTGTCATTGGCCTGAGTGGCGGATTAGACAGTTCATTGGTCGCCACATTGCTGGTTTTGGCATTTGGAAAAGAAAAAGTGATTGGAGTCAATATGCCATCCAAATATAACAGCGAAAAAACAAAGGAAGCTGCCAGAATACTAGCTCATAATTTGGGTATTACATATTTGGTTCTGCCTATTGAAGAAATGGTAAAGGCCAATAAAAATACGTTGGAGAAGGATGATCAATTACTTAGTGAGTTTAATTTAGAAAATGTTCAGGCAAAAATTCGAGGCACTTCAATACTTTCTAATCTGTCGGCAAAATATAATTGCTTTTTCACGAATAATGGAAACAAAGTAGAAATAGCCTTAGGATATGCTACTCTTTATGGGGATTGGGGAGGTGCTATTTCACCAATTGGAGATCTCACTAAAACGGAGGTCGTTGAAATGTGCAATTATATCAATAATAAAGTGTTTAGAGATGAAATAATTCCAAAACTACTGTTACCGGATTCACTTTGGAGATTCAGGAAAGAACAGATTGAACCTACTGCAGAATTAAAGAGCAATCAAGTTGATCCTATGAAATTTGGTTACCATTGTAAATTATTAGAAGCTTTAACAAATTATCAAAAAAAGACAATAGAAGACATCATGCAATGGTATTTAGAAGGTGTTTTACATGAAAAATTGGGCATTAGTAAAAAATTGATGTCTAGGTGGGAAATAACTGATCCTGAAGAATTCATTCGTGACCTAGAATGGTTTTATAATACTATTCAAAAAAACGTTTTTAAAAGAGTTCAAGCACCTCCAATAATTTTAACTAGTAAATCAAGTTATGGATATGATATCAGGGAAAGTATTTTGCCAATATTAAAAACTAAAAAGTTTATTGAATTGAAAGGAAAAATTGCAAAAATGAAGAATTATGACCACATGTAGCTACTTTTTTGTTTAGATAAATTGGTTATAAATGAGTATGAATTTCATTAAATTTGAGTATTGATTTTAATTTTAAAATTAGTAAACATCACATGTTATAATTTTTTTTGTATATTGGATTAAGTCTCCTACCGCTTTAAAGGCTTCAATTCTGTAATAAAATTATCATACTTGTGATTAAAAAAGGGTTGTTAATTTAAATTAATTAAAATGATAAAAGTACTGGTTGTAGATCATCATCCAATAGTCAGAAAAGGGATTTATTCTTTGTTTGAATCCTCACCCGAAATCCAAATTGTAGCAACTGTAGATAATGGCAGGGAGTTATTTGAGTATATAAATAAAAATCCTGTGGATGTTATCATTTCAGAGATAGATCTTCCTGGACTAAATGGAATCACTGCTTTACGCACTATTAAAAGAGAGTATAGTGATATGAGAATCATAATTTTTAGTTCTCACCCAGAAGAAGTTTATGCTGTAAGTACGATTAGAGCTGGAGCGTCTGGCTATTTACCTAAAACAGTTGATACACTAACTATAAAAGAAGCTATATTAAAAGTTCATAATGGAGGTATTTACATCAGTAATAATTTAGCGCAACGACTTGCCTTTGACGAAACAGGGAATAAACCTAGCAAGTTGTATAAAAAACTATCTACCCGAGAAATTGAGGTTTTAAAATTATTAACTTCCGGAAGAAAAAATAAAGAAATCGCTCAGGAATTAGAAATCAATGAAAAGACCGTCAGCACATATAAAGCAAGACTTCTTAAGAAACTGAATGTGACAAATATTGTTGATCTAATTAATCAGGCGAGGCATTTAGAAATAGGTTAAAGGGGTTTTTGTAGTTTTCTGGACAACAAATTATCTAACTTTTTGTAACTCATTACTTCATCAAGAATTTCTTTATGTTGGTTACTTAACTTTTCTTGAGTTTGCAAACTCAATTCATCTATCTTCTTACTGATTAAAAAACATCGTAGATTTAAAATTGTTTCAGTTACCAATTGAGCGATTCCTTTTATTTTATTTTTTGGAAAAATATTCTTGCTCTCCCAGTTATGCAAATTATGTCGTTCATCTTCCATTAATATTGTGGTAATATCGTGAGCGACTTCAGGTTCAACAGAGTTTATAATATTTTTAAGACCTAATTCTGAATTTTGATTCAGTGTGTCCACAATGGTATAGTATAAATTCTTAAACATGGGATTACTAAACTCCATCTCGTCTTCTTGAAGATCTAAATATATTTTTTCAAATACTTTTGCCTGATTAATAATAGGCTCTAAAATCAGCTCACCAGCTTCATCTTCCTTTAGAATTAGATCCTCAAAATCCTCTTCCTTATTACCATAGAGTAACAAAATTTCAATAATTTTTCTTTCCAATTGGTATTGAACATTTATTTTCTCACCAGGTTTCTCATGCTTTATAACTTCAAATGTCTTTTTTTCTCGGATAAATTCCTTGTTGGCTATTTGACGCTCTTTTTTACTAATTTGTGCTAAAGTGCTAAACAAGACCTGTTCACTTATATCCATAATCCTTGAGCATTCCTGAATATAAACCTCTCGCTTGATCCTATCAGGAATCTTCGATATGCTGTTGACTATGTCGCGTATTGTCTCTGCCTTTTTTATAGGATCGTTCTTTGAATCTTCAAATAACAATGAAGCCTTAAACTGAATAAAATCCTTAGCATTAGATTCCAAATAAAGAGTAACTTCTTCTAAAGTATTTTGTTTGGCAAAACTATCGGGATCTTCGCCATCTGGAAACATACAGACCCTTACATTCATTCCTTGCTCCAAAATTAGATCTATTCCCCTTATAGACGCCCTTATCCCGGCCGCATCTCCATCAAATAAAACGGTTATATTCTTGGTCAGCCTATTTATAAGCCTTATTTGATCTGATGTCAAAGCAGTGCCTGACGATGACACAACATTTTTAATGCCTTTTTGATGCATTTGAATTACATCCGTATATCCTTCAACCAAATAACAGTTATTCTCTTTAGCAATGCTTTGTTTGGCATGAAAAATACCATAAAGAATTTTACTTTTATGGTATATCTCACTCTCTGGAGAGTTTAAATATTTCGCTGCTTTTTTATCATTGGTCAATATTCTGCCTCCAAAACCCAAAACTCGGCCACTCATGCTTTTTATTGGAAACATGATTCGACCTTTAAACCGATCAAATTGTTTGTTTTCTTTAACAATTGTTAATCCTGTTTTTTCTAAATATTCGAGCTTGTAAGCTTTTTTTAATGCTTCATCAGTAAAAGCATTCCAGTCATTTAAGGAATATCCTAAATTGAATTTCTTTATGGTTTCTTCAGAAAATCCACGTTCTTTAAAATAACTTAAACCAATTGACTTTCCCTGGTCTGTTTTATGTAAGATATTTTGAAAGTAAGTATTAGCAAATTCACTTACCAAGTACAAACTTTCGCGTTCATCAGCTTGTTCTTTTTGCTCACTAGTTTGTTCAGTTTCTTCAATTTCGATATTGTATTTTTTCGCCAAATATTTAATCGCTTCTGGATAAGTAAAATGCTCGTGTTCCATTAAAAAGGCGACAACATTCCCCCCTTTTCCACTTGAAAAATCCTTCCATATTTGCTTAACGGGAGACACCATAAAACTAGGTGTGCGTTCATCGCTGAAAGGACTTAATCCTTTAAAGTTAGATCCGGCTTTTTTAAGCTGAACAAAATCACCAATAACCTCCTCTACACGGGAGGTTTCAAAAACTTGGTCTATGGTGGATCTTGAAATCAAATGCTTTATCTAATATAGAAATGTAAATGTAATATAAATGTAATTGGATTAAAAATTAAAGGTAAACCTAAGTTTGAGTTTATAAGATAATTAAACTAATTTAGTGAGGTAAAGATCAGCAGATTTTTACAATAAAATTCCATTATTAAAATAACAACTATATAATATGAATAGCTTTTTGAAAGTTTCTATAATTTTTACAGGTCTATTACTTTTTACCCAGTCTACTATAGCTCAAAATAACGCTATACCAGTATTTGAAAATGGCGAAGCTCAAATTGTGGAGGCTTTTAGTGATCCAGAAGAATGGATTAGACATGATCTCTGGGTAGAAACAAATTTTGATACTGATGGAGATGGTAAATTGGATAAAATGCATGTTAGTGTGACCAGACCTGGGCAAACAAAAACCGAAGGTTTGAAATTACCTGTTATTTATGTATCAAGCCCATATTTTGCTGGCGTTTCAGGTAATGTTGAAGGTTTGTTTTGGGATGTTAAGCATGAATTGGGTGAATCAGCAAAAGAACGTGTTCATCCGGAAGTAAAAAGAAGAGGGAAACGACCTGTAATATCGAATTCACATATTAAAAAATGGGTTCCAAGAGGATATATCGTAGTGCATTCATCATCTCCAGGAACAGGGCTTTCACAAGGTTCACCTACTGTAGGTGGAGATAATGAATCTTTAGCGCCAAAAGCAGTAATTGATTGGTTATGTGGACGTGGAAACGGATTTGCATCACCAGATGGTAATGAAGAAGTAAAAGCATTTTGGTCAACCGGTAAAGTTGGTATGACAGGCACATCCTATAATGGAACCATCCCTGTTGCAGCAGCTACTACAGGTGTTGAAGGACTTGAAGCTATTATTCCAATTGCACCAAATACGTCTTATTATCATTATTACCGATCCAATGGACTTGTAAGGTCACCCGGCGGCTATCTGGGTGAAGATATTGATGTATTATATGACTTTATTCATAGCGGTGACGAAGCTAAGAGAGCATACAACAACAAAACCATTCGTGATACTGAAATGAAAAACGGGATGGACAGAATAACCGGCGACTACAATGATTTTTGGGCAGGACGCGACTATTTGAATGACATGAAACCGTTTAAAGCTGCACTACTCATGTCACATGGATTCAATGATTGGAATGTCATGCCTGAGCACAGTTATAGAATCTATCAAGCAGCAAAAGAAAAAGGGGTTCCTACACAAATCTATTATCATCAAAACGGACATGGTGGACCACCTCCTATGAGACTGATGAACAGATGGTTCACCCGTTACTTGCACGGTGTGGAAAATAATGTGGAACAAGATGCCAAGGCATGGATAGTTCGTGAAAATGATTCGAGAAATAATCCGACCCCGTATAAAGACTATCCAAACCCGGATGCATCCAATGTAACTTTACATCTTCAAAAAGCATCACCAGGTTTTGGAAAGTTAAGTGTTTCTAAAAACAAAAAACAAGGGAGAGAAACTTTTGTAGATGATTTCAACTTATCGGGTAGTGACCTTGCAAAATCACTAAATGCCAAAAACAGGTTGCTTTTTCTAACACCTGTTTTAACTGATGATCTTCATATTTCAGGTATTCCAAAAGTAACTATCAATTTAGCGAGCAGTAAACCAGCAGCAAATCTGTCTGTTTGGCTGATCTCGCTTCCATGGAATCAGGAAATTGGATCTAAAATTACTGACAACATAATTACTCGTGGCTGGGCAGATCCTCAGAATCATAAATCTTTATCCACAAGTGAGCCTTTGATTCCAGGAAATTTCTACCAACTATCTTTTGAATTAATGCCTGATGATCAAATAATTCAAAAAGGTCAGCAAATAGGATTAATGATCTTTTCTTCTGACAGGGAATTCACTCTTTGGCCGGAACCCGGTACAGAACTGACAATTGATCTTGATAATACATCAATTGGATTACCTGTAGTTGGAGGCAAGAATGCTTTTAAAAAAGCTCTTAATAAAAATTAACTGATAAATAATTGTTAATTGAATCATTATACTTAAGGTTTATTTTTTCTCCTTCTGATATTGGCCAAAATTTCTGAGCAAATCTCCTCAATTGGTTTATTTGTAACTCTTATAACTGTCCATTTGGGATGTGTTCTAAAAATTTTTGATGCATAATTTAATTCTTCATGAACATGTGACCGACTTGAATAGTGGCCAGTGAGTCCTCCTAAATATTTATCTCTGGCTTTCCTTAATTCTGCCAATCGGCCAGAAATAGTTGTCAAACAAAAAACACGTTCTGGTGGCAATTTTAACACAATATCAGGAACAGGGATATTTAATACTATTGGCACATTTGCCACTCTCCAGCCTCTATATGCCATGTAAACACTTAAAGGAGTTTTAAAAGTTCTGGATACACCTAACAGCACAATATCTGCTCCTCCTAGCTCTTCAACATGTTGACCATCATCGTGTCTTAATGTGTACTCTATTGCTTCTATTCGCTGAAAATAAGATCTGCTTAATTTTTGATAAATACCTGGCCTTTCTGTTGGCAAATTCTCAAAATGGTTGGACAGCTGTGCCAAAAGTGGACCCATTAAATCAATGGTGCGGAGTTCATGCAGCCTACCTTGTTCCAATATTAAATGGCGTAACTTTTTTGCCACCATTGTATGAACAATTAAACCGCTTACAAGGTGCGCTTCTTCTATAATTTCTTTAATCTGTTCTTCACTTCTTATGTTAGACCTAATATGGGTTTGCACATCAATGACTTCAAATTGAACCAAAGCAGATCTTAAAGAATGTTTGGCTGTTTCTCCTGTCCCATCTGATATTACGAAAATATGTTGTAGCATAAATACGTTTTTAATTCGCCAATTTTATTTACTAAATGTAATAAAAAACGTCTTCAATCCCGAAATTTTAGTTGAAGGCTTTTTATAAATTAATTTCTTTTTAATCCATTTTAAATCTCAATCAAAGTGATTAAGAAATGCACTATGTCGAAAACCAGAAACCATAATTTACATGTATCTGGGTAAGATTTCCATAAGTGTACCTATTGTTAAGGAAAAATGCTTTTTACAGTTTATTTATACTTAATTAATAGTATTCCAATTAGCAATTTGAAATGATTGCTAAATTTAGTAACTTAGTGAAAACCCTTCAAATCTGACAGTTATGAAAAATATATTGGTTGGAATAGATTTTCACGATCAAACTGAAGAGTTAATTTCAAAATCAGTTGAGATTGCTGATCAATTAAAAGCAAAATTATGGCTCTTACATGTTGCCTCACCGAATCCTGATTTTGTCGGATATGAAGCCGGTCCTGAATTTATCAGAGACAAGAGAGCAGATATATTATGGAGTGAACACAAGAAAATATCCGATTACACAAAAGGTATTAAGGAAAAAGGCGTTGATGCTGAGGGATTATTAATTCAGGGTGCCACTATAGAAACCATTCTAACCGAATCTATAAAATTAGATATAGAATTAATAATAGCAGGTTATCACGAGCATAATTTCTTCTACAATGCTTTCTTTGGAAATACATCGGTTCAAATAATAAAAGAATCAAAGATTCCGGTATTGGTTTTTCCGCTTTATTAGTGTAGAGTTACATAACTACAGAAGGCTTTAATGAGGAAACCTTCTGCGGTTTAATTCATTAATCCATATCAAAACGCAATCCAAGGGAGATATTGTTTTGGTCAACGGGTTGATCTTTAAAAATTGGCGAAAGGTCGTATTTAACATATAGCGCCACATCATCAAAAGCTAAATAACCACTCAAACCATAAACTAAATTGCTTGTTTTGTAACCATCTTTAAACTTATCTTTAGCGTTACGATCATCAACTTTATATTTTAGCTTTTGGAGTGTTGCAATATTAAACCCACCGTATCCACCTAATCCAATTTTGAATTTATTACTTGTACTGTATCTAAAATAAGTGTCACGTTCTA
>JABDOZ010000019.1 GCA_013043005.1 Flavobacteriaceae bacterium
AAGAACATTTTTCCGCTTCCAAATAAATCACCAACAACGTTCATTCCTGCCATTAGATGACCTTCAATAACCATAATAGGTGCAGTAACAGATTGTCTGGCTTCTTCAACATCTTCAATTATAAAAGCATCAATTCCTTTTACCAACGCATGTGTAATTCTTTCTTGTAATGAATCATTACGCCATTCTTGAACTGTGTTATCCTCCTCCTTCTTTTGTCCTTTTACTGTTTCTGCATAATCTAATAATCGTTCTGTTGCATCATCACGTCTATCTAGTAAAACGTCTTCTACTCGTTCTAACAAATCTTTAGAAATTTCATCGTAAACCTCTAACATAGCGGGGTTTACAATTCCCATATTCATGCCGTTTTTAATCGCATGATATAAAAATGAAGAATGCATGGCTTCCCGAACTGTATTGTTGCCTCTAAACGAAAATGACACATTACTTACACCTCCCGACACATTGGCACAAGGTAAATTTTCACGAATCCATTTGGTTGCATTAAAGAAGTCTAAAGCGTTTTTTCTATGCTCTTCCATTCCGGTAGCAACAGGAAATACATTTGGATCGAAGATGATATCCTGAGGCGGAAAATTGACTTCGTTAACCAAAATATCGTAGGATCGTTTGCAAATATCTATTCTACGTTGATAATTATCTGCCTGACCCACTTCATCAAAAGCCATAACGATAACCGCAGCTCCGTAACGTTTCACCAATTTTGCCTGACGTTTAAATTCTGCTTCGCCCTCTTTCAAACTGATTGAATTCACAACACATTTCCCCTGAGCTACTTGTAAACCAGCTTCTATAATTTCCCATTTTGAGCTATCAATCATGATTGGGACACGCGATATGTCCGGTTCTGAAGCTATAAGATTTAAAAAGGTTGTCATGGCATAAACCCCATCTAACATACCTTCGTCCATGTTCACGTCAATGATTTGTGCTCCACCTTCAACCTGATGTCTGGCAACATCTAAGGCTTCATCATATTTTTCTTCTTTTATTAATCGTAGAAATTTTCTGGAGCCTGTAACATTGGTGCGTTCTCCAACATTTATGAAATTACTTTCAGGAGTTACCACTAGTGGCTCTAATCCTGATAAAGTCAAGTATTTACAATCGCTCTCTGCCATTACACTTCTACTTCAATTTGACGAGGCTCATACTTCTGGGCAACCTTAGCAATTGCCTTAATATGAGCAGGACTTGTACCACAACAACCACCTATGATATTGATTAAGCCATCTTGGAGATAATCTTCAATAAGTTTTTCCATTTGCTCAGGAGTTTGGTCGTATTCTCCAAAAGCATTTGGCAATCCGGCATTTGGATGCGCAGATGTAGGAAATTCTGTTTGGTTTGACAAGCGTTGTAAATAGGGTTTTAATTGTTCGGCTCCAAGCGCACAGTTAAATCCAACACTTAACAAAGGTATGTGAGAAATAGATGTTAGAAAAGCTTCAACCGTTTGTCCTGATAAGGTTCTGCCGGATGCATCTGTGATGGTACCTGAGACCATTACAGGAATATTTATGTTTCGTTCTTCTTTTACTTCTTCAATTGCAAACAAGGCTGCTTTGGCATTTAATGTATCAAAGATAGTTTCAACCAACAATAAATCCACTCCACCATCTATCAAAGCTTCTACTTGTTCTTTGTAGGCGATTCGTAATTCCTCAAAAGAAATTGCTCTATATTCTGGTCTGTTTACATCTGGAGAAAGGCTCGCTGTTTTATTGGTTGGACCTATACTTCCTGCGACAAATCTTGGTTTATCAGGATTTTGTTTGGTGAATTCTTGTGCTACCTGTTTTGCGATTTTAGCGGATTCAAAATTCAGTTCATAAACCAGATCTTCCATTTGATAATCTGACATAGCTATTGAAGTACCCGAGAATGTATTGGTTTCCACAATATCGGCTCCAGCTTCAAAATACTTTCTATGTACCTCTGCAATAGCTTCAGGCTGAGTAATAGATAACAGATCGTTATTCCCTTTTAAAGAAGTTGGAAAGTCTTTAAATCGTTCTCCGCGAAAATCTTCTTCAGTAAAATTATATTGCTGAAGCATGGTTCCCATAGCCCCATCCAGTATCAAAATTCTATTTTGTATTTCCTTTCGTATATCACTCATCATCAAACAATGCTGGATTGAATCAATTTATTGCAAATGAATTCCACATTCTCGATTAACCAATACTTTGGTAGGATCGAAATAATTTACATTTTTAGGAAGGTTATGCTTTTTTAGATAATCATCTAACTGATCATCTGTCCAATAAAAATATGGGCTAACTTTTAATATGCCATCTTTACTGAAACTTAAAATATCCCTGGAATTTCTAAATTCTGTTTGCCTATTTCTAATATTGGTAAACCATACTACCGGTTTGTGTTTTTTTAAGGCTCTTCTGAATGGCTCTAGTTTAACTAATTCTGAAAAATCGTCATGTTTAGGGTTTTCCAAAGTTGGGATTCCAATCAGGGATTGCAGATATGCAGCACTGACCAAAGGTGAGTAAATATGAATATTCAGACTGAATCTTTTTATTAAATTATTAGCGTGTTTATAAGTTTCAGAATTGTTGAAACCAGTATCGCACCAAACCACATCAATATCTTTAACTATTTTATTAAACGTACTTAACAAAACAGCTGAATACACTCCAAAACTTGTAGTAACAATTCTTCTCTTGGATATAGTTAAAGCCCAATTGATTATTTCGTCTGGTGACTTATGCCTTAAAATTTTATTAGCTTCCTTTAATTCAATTTGTAACATTTTATTGATATTTGCTTAAAGCTTGATTTAAATCGTTTATTATATCTTCTACATTCTCCAATCCAACAGATACTCTCACCAAACCGTCCGAAATGCCAACTTCTAATCTTTCCTGTTCTGATAATTTACTGTGAGTTGTTGATGCCGGATGAGTGACAATAGTTCTTGAATCACCCAAATTAGCAGATAATGAACAAAGTTCGATTTTATTAAGAAATTTTCTACCTGCTTCAATGCCTCCTTTAATTTTAAAAGCGACAATATTACCTCCTTGCTTCATTTGTTTTTTAGCAATTAAGTGTTGAGGGTGCGAAGTTAAAAAAGGATATTTTACCATGCTAATTTTATTGTGATTTTCTAAGAATTTTGAAACTTTAAGGGCATTTTCACAATGCTTGTCTACTCGAACCGACAAAGTCTCTAAACTTTTAGATAAGACCCATGCATTAAACGGGGATAAGGCTGGTCCAGTGTTTCGTGAAAACAAGTATATTTCTTGAATTAGATCGGCTTTGCCAACTGTCACACCACCAAGTACCCGCCCTTGTCCATCTATTAATTTTGTTGCAGAATGAATTACTAAATCTGCTCCAAATTTAATTGGATTTTGCAAATAAGGGGATGCAAAACAATTGTCTACTACAAAAATTAAATTGTGCTTTTTAGCAATTTTTCCCAACAATTCCAGATCTAAAATATCAACTGCAGGATTGGTTGGACTTTCAGTATATAGAATTTTTGTGTTTGGTGTAACTAAGCTCTCAATTTTATCAACTTCATCTATTTTGAAATAACTGGTAGTAATATTCCATTTAGGTAAAAACTTTGTAAAAAGTGAATGTGTTGAACCGAATACCGATCTTGAAGACACGATATGATCTCCAGAATTTAATAATGCTGCAAACGTTGAAAAAACTGCAGACATGCCTGTTGCAAAGGCATAACCACTTTCGGCACCTTCCATTTTACAAATCTTGTCTACAAACTCTGACGTATTAGGATTCGAAAATCGGCTGTAGATATTGCGGTCTTTTTCATCAGCAAATGATGCTCTCATATCCTCAGCATCCTCAAAAATAAAACTGGATGTTAAATACAATGGACTGGAATGTTCTAAAAACTGAGAACGTTCTATTTGAGATCGTATCGCTTCTGTTTCAAATTTTTTAGAACCCATATAATTATATAGCTTGTCTATATATTAATTCGTTTTCTTTTTCAGCTTGAAAAATAGGCTTCAAGAGATTGTTCAATTGATTATATTCTATTAAAAAGGCGTCATGTCCATGAATGGATTTAATTTCCCCAATAGTTACATTATTTTTTACGGATTTTAAATCGACATAGGTTTTCCAATTCTCTTCCGCCTTAAAGAACAAATCTGAGTTTATGGTTACAATATGGATATTAGATTTAATAGAAGATACCACATCGATAAAATTACGGCCATCTCTGGTTATATCAATTGTTTTCAAGATTTGATTCATCATTTTATAAGCAGATAGCTGAAACCTCTTATCCAATTCATTACCATGGTAATTCAACCAGCTTTCAACATTAAAATAATCCTGTTCTCTTAATGACCTTTCAAATTTGTTTGTAAAGGATTCTGGTGTTCTATACAAAGTCATTGCATGAGCTCTTGCATCTTCTAAGCCTCGATTAGAATTGTTTAAAATATTATCCTGAATAAAGCAATTAGCTATTATCCAATCGGTTGATTTCCAATCGGCCGCAACAGGAATAAGGTTTTCTATCAGGTTTGGTCGTAATATTGCCAATTCCCATGCTAATCCGCCTCCAACTGAACCGCCTATAACTGCAAAAAGGTTATTGATATTTAATTTATCCAATCCTATTGCAAACATATTAGCAATATCTAATGCGTTAAAATCTTTATAATTTCCAATTAGACTTTTATTAGTTCCATCAAATCCATTTCCTGGAATATTGAATGCCATTACAGAGTAATAATTTGTATCAATTACCTTGTTCTCTCCAATTAGTTTATTCCACCAACCATCTTCTCCCGCTACATTAGAATTGCCTGTTAGAGCATGGTTAACCAAAACTATCGGTCCTTTATCCAATTTCTGACCAAAAACCTGGTAAGACAACAAAATATCAGCTGTCTTACCAGATTGTGTTTTAAAATCAGGAATATCAATATATTTTAAGTTCATCATTTTATACCAATTGAGATTTTTTTACTTCTTGAAAAGCTTCGATCAGATCAGATTTTAAATCTTCTATATTTTCAATTCCTACAGAGAGCCTTATCAAATCTTTAGTGACTCCTGTTGATTCCTGGGCCTCATCACTTAGTTGTTGATGTGTTGTACTAGCTGGATGAATTATTAGTGATTTTGTATCACCAATATTAGCCAGAAGTGAAAACAGTTTCGTCGTGTCTGCTATTTTTTTAGCCGATTCATAACCTCCTTTAACTCCAAAAGTGACAATTCCGCTTTGTCCATTTGGCAGATATTTTTCAGCCAGTTGTTTATAGTCGCTGGTTTCAAGACCCGGGTAATTTACCCAAACAACATCTTCTTGTTTTTGCAGCCATTTAGCCAGTTCCAATGCGTTTTCACTATGTTTTTTGATGCGCAATTCCAAGGTTTCTAACCCCTGAATGATCTGGAAGGCATTGAACGGACTTAAAGCTCCTCCATAATCACGCAATCCTTCAATTCTGACTTTAGCAATAAAAGCCGCTGCTTCCAAAGCTTCGCTATATACCAATCCGTGATATCCGGCTGAAGGCTCTGTAAATTCCGGGAATTTTCCATTTGACCAATCAAATGTTCCGGCATCAATGATAACTCCTCCAAGCGCCGTTCCGTTTCCATTAATGTATTTAGTCAAAGAATGTATTATGATATTGGCACCATGTTCAATCGGATTCAATAGATAAGGCGTGGCAACGGTATTATCCACAATTAAAGGCACTTTAAACAATTTGGCCTCTTTTGAAATTGCTTCAATATCCAATACATCCAGTTTAGGATTCCCTAAAGACTCAATAAAAAATGCCCTGGTATTTTCCTGTGCAGCTTTATTAAAATTTTCGGGGTCGGAAGGGTCAACAAAAGTGGTGGTGATGCCATGCCTTGGCAAAGTCACACTTAACAAGTTATAAGTCCCACCATACAAACTGTTGGAAGCAACAATATGATCTCCAGCTTTTAGAAGCGTTAGCAATGATGTTGCAATTGCTGATGTGCCTGATGCTGTTACAACTGCTGCAATTCCGCCTTCCAGAGCTGCTAAACGCTGTTCTAAAATGTCATTTGTAGGGTTGTTGATCCTCGTGTAAATGTTTCCTGTTTCTGCTAAGGCAAATAGATTTGCCGCATGATCAGAATCATTAAACACGTAAGCTGTTGATTGATAAATGGGAACCGCTCTGGTTCCGCCGTTTTCCTGGACATCATGTCCTGCATGCAACGCTTTGGTTGCGAATTTTTGTGTACTCATTTTTCTAAGTTTTTGAGTTAATAATGATTCCCGTCTTTACGAGAATGACAGTTAAAAAGGAAACTTCGATGCCAAGCATCTCAGAATTCATTTTCGATTAAACCAAAAGCCAAATAAGCTTTGTAAAAAGCGTACTTAATAGAAAAATGTTATAAGAAAATGCTAATTACAAATGAGTAATTAGTCTTGGGTTATCTATCTGAACTTGCAAAAAATGACTCGCAATTTCAAGTAGAATTTAGCACCTACTTAGTAAATCTAAGGGTTGCTAAGGCTTCACCGGGTCTAATCCCTCCACCTTTCTTGATAACACTTCAATAAGTTTTTGAACTTTGTGAACGCAAATATATATTTTAATAAATTTTAAATGCAAATATTTTTACACTTAATTTTGTAATTTTTTTGAATTATTGTGAAAAATTCAATTTTTAGAGGCATATTTTGCCAAATATTTATCTTTAATGATTTGAGCAACAGGTTTATTCTCAATTTTACTCTCTAACCAGGAAATGATATCCAGATAAAGAAAGGCTCTTTTCTCAAATGGTCTATCTTCAAACTCAATTAGTGTATCATGCAGTTTAATAAATGCTTTTTTCAGGTCTTGCGGATAAATATCATCTAAACTCTTAATAAATTTTATCATTTCATTTTGCACTTCATGAAGATCATTCATTTTGATCAAAAATTTATAAGTGCTTCTCAATAAGGCATCTATATGGTAGTCTAATCCAGCCTCATAATGCGCTACTAAATTTAAAACTCTCGAAAAACACAACAAATCTTCACGCATAGATAAAGACTTATTAGAAATAATTTTTTCTAAATATTCTATACACTTTTTATTATTTCCAGCTCCAAAATGCAAACTGGCGAACTTATAATAAAATGTCATAACATGATGTCCATCAATCCTATCAGAATATTGCTTTAATTCCGATTCAATTTGTGGAATAAGAGACAAACCTTCTTCAAAGCTGCCATCAATAAAATATAAATTGAACTTATTTAAATTTACATATAAAAATGACAATGCATCTACATTTTCATCCCTTGGAAATGTTTTTGATGCCACCATTTCCTCCAATTTCCGAAGCGATTCAGCAAATTTTTCTTTATTCTTTAAAAAGTAGAGAGATTCCAACAAATAGTTATTTCCTTTCAAGAAAAAAACAGGATTCAATTTAATCATATTGGGATTCTGATAAAAAAGATCCACCCATTTCAATGAATATTTATAGCAATTCAAGAAATCCTGCATTAAAAAACTATACCA
>JABDOZ010000020.1 GCA_013043005.1 Flavobacteriaceae bacterium
ATTATCGTAAAAAAGAGAATGGAAGCTATTTAAAAGAATATAATTGGGTTTGGAGCAGCCAAAAAGTTATCAATATGCACGAACCAGAAAAATGGGGCTTTATACAGTTTTCCGAAGCTTCATCATCAAATAATGTAGAATTTATAAAAGATGAGGATTTACATATCAAACAAACAGCTTTTGCTTTGTTTAGAAAAACCCGATTTGGAGAATTAAAATATTTGATGGATAATGATATTGGATTCAGTCAAGAGTTGAAGGTGACATATTCAGATAGAAAGTCCATTAAAGCAATATTCAGGAAAACAGAAAATGGTTTTAATTATGAGCTAAGAAAGTCTACATCAGTGTATATGATTAATCAAGAAGGAATATTAAATATATTATGAAAAATCTAATACTTTTTATTTCAGCGCTTACAATGTTTTCTTGCCAGGAAAAGAATACTCATACATTTAAACAAGAGGATAAAAATGATTTCACTTTTGCAACTTGGACCAACTCAGTAGGAGAATTTGATAAAACGAAATGGGAAACTAAACTTGCATTTTACGATTCACTGGGAATCACAGAAGCCTTGGTTAATGCAAGTCCTGAATTCTTAAATCAACTTGTGCCTTTAGCAAATGAAAAAAATATAAAAATTCATGCTTGGATTTGGACTTTAAATCGTCCTAATGATACAATAACAAACAAACACCCTGACTGGTATTCAGTCAATCGAGCAGGTAAAAACTCTTTGGAATACAGAGCTTATGTAGATTATTATCAGTGGTTGAGTCCGTTTCATCCTGGGGCAAGAGAATATATTAAAAACAATGTCAGAAAACTAACAAAAATTAAAGGTTTAGCTTCGATTCATTTAGATTATGTACGTTATGTTGATGTGATTCTAGGAGCAGACTTACAACCCAAATATGGATTAGTTCAAGACTATGAAATGCCAGAATATGATTATGGTTATCATCCAATTGCAAGAGAAGGATTTAAACAAATATTTGGAAAAGATCCACTGGATTTTGAACATCCGGAATTGAGCACGGAATGGAGGCAATACAGATTAAATGCTATATCAACTTTAGTGAATGAACTAGTGGAAATCGCACATGAAAGTGATCATAAAATGAGTGCGGCAGTATTTCCCTTTCCTGAAATGTCACGCCAAATGGTACGTCAAGCTTGGGATGATTGGAAATTAGATTCAGCATATCCTATGGTATATAATAATTTTTACAGAGAAAATGTAAAATGGATTGGATTTGCTATAGAACAAGGAGTAAGAGATGTCGATTTTCCAATTTATGCTGGGTTATATAGCCCAGCTTTAAAAGACCCAAAAGATTTGGAAAAAGCCATTAAATTAGTGAAAGAAAAAGGGGCAAAAGGGTTTTCTATATTTACAGCAGATAATTTGACGCCAGAACAAAAAGCAATATTTAAAAAATTGAAGAAAGAATTTAGTAATGAACAGAATCAAAAATAAATTAAAAGAAGATAAAAAGATACTATCAATATATTTCACTGCAGGTTACCCTAAATTTGAAGACACAACTCAGACCATAAAAGAATTGGAAAGAAATGAAGTTGATATGATAGAAATAGGTTTGCCATTCAGTGACCCATTAGCTGATGGACCAACTATTCAAGCCAGCTCAACAAAAGCGTTGCAGAATGGAATGACATCAGAAAAACTGTTTGATCAGTTAAAAGATATCAGAGAAACAGTCGAAATTCCACTACTGATCATGGGATACTTTAATCCTATCCTGCAATATGGTGTTGAATCCTTTTGCGCAAAATGTAAAGAAATTGGTATTGATGGACTCATAATTCCTGATTTGCCTGTTGATGTTTATAATGAGGAATACAAATCGACTTTTGAAAAATACGGATTGATCAATGTATTTTTGATCACACCACAAACAAGTGAAGAAAGAATCAACTATATCGACTCTGTTTCTAATGGTTTTATTTACATGGTTAGTTCTGCAAGCACAACTGGAGCTCAATCAGGATTTGGTAATGAGCAAAGAGACTACTTCAAACGTATTGCTGATATGAACCTCAACAACCCTCAAATAGTTGGTTTTGGCATCAGTAATAAAGATACCTTTAAACAGGCAACAAAGTATTCAAAAGGGGCCATAATTGGAAGTGCATTTATTAAACATTTAACTGCAAATGGCACTTCAAATATTGGTAAATTTGTAGATAAAATAATTGGGTAATGGATACTTTTGACAGAAAGGAACATTGGGAAAAAATCTATAGTACTAAAAAATTGAATGAAGTTAGTTGGTACCAACCTTCACCAGAAACGTCCTTAAATTTAATCTCAGAATTAAATATTCCAAAATCTGCAAATATTATAGATATTGGAGGAGGTGATAGCTTTTTAGTTGACAACTTACTAGAGTTGGGATACAGTAATATCACACTTCTCGATATCTCTAGAAAAGCTATTGAACGCGCCAAAAACCGATTGGGCGAAAAATGTAAACATGTAAAATGGATAGAAGCAGACGCATCTGATTTTGATCCAACAGAAACATATGATCTTTGGCACGATCGTGCTGCCTTTCATTTTTTAACTGATGAGACTGAAATAAATAACTATTTGAAATCAGCAACAAAAGGAGTTAAAGAGTCTGGACATTTAATAATTGGCACCTTTTCAACAGAAGGACCTAAAAAATGCAGTGGTATTGAAATAAAACAATATTCTGAAAAATCATTATTAGATCGATTTAAAGAAGCTTTCAAAAAAATTGAATGCAAAATTATTGAACATACAACACCATTTAATTCAATTCAGAATTTTATTTTTTGCAGCTTCAAAAAGATTAGATAAATGAAGATTTTTAATGATTGGAGAATTTTAATTCTTCTCTGCTTAACATTGGGACTGGCACCTTTTTTTCCAGAACCTCACATTCTTGGTAAACTAAAGTGGATTGCAGGAGGAGCTAATGGTATGCAATTTATGGATTGGTTTGATGTTGTTTTACATGGCTTTCCATTTGTGCTTTTAATTCGGATAATTTTTTTAAAATTTTTCAGTAAAAATAGCTAACTTCGTTGACTTACAAGAAGACTAATCAATATCAAAAGAGAATAATTTCTCAATTAAATTAATTTAAATAACATGGCAAAAAAGTTAAAAGGAACCATCGCTATATTAACAGGTGGTGGAGATGTGCCTGGATTAAATCCGGCAATTCGAGCAATTACAATTAGAGCAAGACGTGAAGGATACAAAGTAATAGGATTAAGACGTGGTTGGGCAGGAATTGTAGAAATGGTTCAGGATCCTAAGTACGATAATAGTAACAATTTTATTGAACTAACACGAACTATTGTAAATAAAGCTGGACGAACTGGTGGAACTTTTTTACACAGTTCCAGAACTCGACCAAGTCATTTACCAAAAGGAAGTGTGCCAGAACACCATAAAGATACCTACAACAAAGATATTAATGACATGACCAAAGTAGTTTTAGACAACTTAAACTATTTAGGTGTGGATTATTTAATTCCAATAGGTGGAGATGATACATTGAGTTATGGTGTACGTTTATATCAGGAAGGTGTAAAGGTTGTTGCTATTCCAAAAACAATGGATAATGATGTACCAGGAACAGATTATTGTATTGGTTTCAGTACTTGTATTACCAGAACTATTAATATGACCAATACATTACGAACATCCGCAGGATCTCATGAGCGATTCTTAGTACTGGAAGTGTTCGGAAGATATGCTGGATTTACAGCAATGTTACCTACTATGGCAGGAGCAGCAAACAGATGTGTGATTCCAGAATATAAATTTGATATTGAACAACTCACACATCATTTAGTTGAAGATCGTATGGAAAATCCTAGTAAATATTCGGTTGTATTGGTGTCTGAAGGAGCTATGTTTAAAGGTGGTGAAATGGTATTTAAGGATCAAGAAAAAGATCAGTTTGGTCATGCTAAGTTAGGTGGTATTGGTGAGTTAGTTTCTGACCGAATAAAATCAATATCTCCTAAATACAATAATGGTAAACGCATTAATGTCATTAATCAGAAATTAGGCTATTTGGTTCGAGGTGGTGATCCAGATGCTGTAGATTCTATTGTGCCAATGGCTTATGGAAATCTTGCATTAGACTTGATTTTAAAAGGTGTTCATGGAAGATTAGTAGTTCTTAAAAATGGTCGATATGACAACGTACCAATTGATGTAGTTGTTGGTCAATCTAAATTAGTAAACATTGATAAGTTCTATAATACTGAGCGCTTACGTCCTTTCTACAACAGTTTTGAAATGAACCCGTTGTTTATCATGACTAGCGATTATTAATTAATATAACTAATTATTAAAAGTGGGTTCTGAATTTATTTTCGGAATCCACTTTTTTTTTTGATACCTAACTTAAAAAAGTTAAATTAGTCAATAGCCTTAAAAGGGTAAACCAATTTGGTGTAGTATCAAATAATCAACTGCAATTATGAAATCAAAGAACGATCCTTGGAACAAACTAGAATTAAAAACTTATATTTTACTACTCTGTGCAAATTCAGACTCAAAAAGAAGCAAGGAAGAGATCAACCTGATTAAATCTAAGGTAGATTCTATGACCTTTAAAAAGATCAACAAAGAATTTAAAAAGGATAGTGAAGAGGAAAGCCTCAAAAAAATAGATGATAACGTGCAATTGCATGAATTTTCATATAATGAACTAGAGGAGTTGAAAAGTGAAATGAATGAGATTTTCAAATCTGATAAAGAATATAATTCGACAGAACGGAATATATTTCGGATTTTAGATAACATTTTGTACTAAGTTTTCAGCATTTTAATGAAAACAAAAATGATTAAATTTCTCTTTTTAATACGAATCAATAAATGATCAAATTCTTCCGTACCATCCGTCGATCTCTTATTATGAATAACCAAACAGGTAAATACTTTAAATATGCAATTGGAGAAATTATTTTGGTGGTCATAGGCATTCTCATTGCATTACAAATAAATAATTGGAGTAAAGTAAGTAATTCAAGAATTTTAGAGCAGTCCATATTGAATAACCTTAAAGAGGATTTCAATAAAAACCAACAAGAAATTGAAGTATTGATACTTGCGAATATAAAATATGAACGAAACCTAAAAAAGTTTATTGAGATACTCAAAAGTTCACCAGAAAAAAAGATAATTGAAATTGCAGATACTTTGGCGATGGCTGCTATTGCTGCACCAACCTATATTCCAACAACTTCAACAATAGATGTCATAATCTCAACAGGGAATATTGATTTGATACAAAATGAAGAATTAAAAACACTAATCAGTCGGTTTAAGAGAGAAATTGCAGATTTAAGCGAAGATGAAATTGATGTCAGGGTAATTGCCAATAATCAACTTGCGCCATTATTGGGTGAAGAGGATGACTTAATCAATGAATATGAAAACACGTATGCCTATACCATTGATCGAGAGAATAAAATTAAAATCAATTCATCATCCAAAATAAATAACTCAAATTTATTATCTACTTATATTGCACTGAGATTATACTACAACAAGATGATTTTAGCCCAATTAAAAGGTATTAATGAAATGCAAAAGAATATTCTGAATATTATAAATAAGGAAATCAAGTGATCAAATTCTTCCGTAAAATACGTCAATCCTTAATTATGACAAACCAAACAAGTAAATATGTGAAATACGCCATTGGTGAAATTGTCCTTGTAGTTATCGGAATATTAATAGCTTTAAGTATCAACAATTGGAATGAAAATCGAAAAGAAAGGCAAATAGAAATAAAATATCTTTCCAATTTAAAACGTGATTTACAAAACGATTCTATTGATTTAAACAGAGTTAAGAAAATACGGCTAAATAAAGTTATATCTGCGAAAAAACTTCTTAACTATGCAGAAAGTAAGGAACTTAATACTATTTATAAAATTGATTCTCTTTATGTTGATGTTGCTTATTGGTTAGAATATGTCCCTAATAACAATAGTTTTAAAGAGATAATAAGCTCTGGAAATTTAAACATTATAAAAAATGAAACAATAAAAAGTCTGTTATTAGAATTAAGTAATAAAAATGAAGAAATTGTTAGTGATAGAGATCATATGCGCAGAGAATACGAAAACTATCTGTATGATAAGAGAACTGAATCTATTAACTTATTCGATGTTAACAATCCCTCAGATAACATAACTGCCGATGATTGGTTTTATCCTAATAAAGAGGTTACAGAGGCCAATGCTAAGAATTTGAGACAAGGATACCGTACTCTTTTTAAAAATAAAACGTTTATTACTGGCCTAGCTTATGCTGCGGGTAACAATTTATACATGGTTAATCAATATAACCTAATGCTCGCTCAAATCTATATTTTAATTGAAATCATTGAAAAGGAATTAAACTAGCTAAAGTGAATGGCTTCGATATTGTAATGGTTATTGCCATTATTCTTTTTGCAAGATTAGGATTGCGGTTGGCAATGGGTTATAGAAAAATGAAAAAAGAATCAAAAAAGAATCGAGATTATTAAGGATTTCGAGGAAACTCCTAAAAATATTCACGATACTGCATGACTCTAAAATCAAATGTATTAAAGTCGGGATTCCTATTTTTTAGCTTTTGATATAATGACATACTACCAATAGCTCTGTTTGCACTTCCCGAAGCAGAAGTCAAGGAGACTGTTTTAATAATTCTATTATCTAATTGGAATTTATGAATTCTAGGAATATCGCTAGACACCAATTCTAGCTTTAAATCATATTCCTTTATATGCTTTCTAAAGAAGTATTCCGGACCATTTTTACTGTTTCCTCCAGTAAATAACAATGTTTCTACATTTGGATAGTCTTGTAAATAGCCTATTAGATCCCTTAGAACAATATTGGTCATACCAAGATCTGAAGCATCAATTTTTTCCCGTTCTGCACTTGCTACAATATCACATACTCCAATTTTATTTTGAATCAAAAACTGTTTTCGTTGTTCTATGGCTTCATAAGAGTTATCATAGAGTAAATTTAATCCATGGATTGCATCTATATATAACCAAAGTGAATTATAATAACTGCCATAACAAAAATCGACATCCTTTTCAAGTAATTCTCCTGAAGTAAAACGAGGTGGAGGTAAAGTACCAACAATAAGTTTTGTAGTGTCGTTATTTATAAAAGGTTTATATGGATGCTTATGAAAGAACACAAATACTGATTGTAATAAATTATAAATCCTTAATTTTAGATAATTATTTTCTAAATATAATATAGAAATGGGAAAAGGTGATAAAAAAACAAGGCGAGGTAAAATTACAATCGGTACTTATGGTGTAAGACGAAGAAAGAAAAAGAAAAAACTAGCTGCAGCAACTTCCAGAAAACGAACAACCAAAACCACAACAAAGGCTAAACCAGCGCCTAAAAAAGCGACTCCAAAAGCTAAAGCAGAACCGAAACCAAAAGTAGAACCAAAAGTAAAAGCTGAAACAAAACCAAAAGCCGAACCTAAAGCTAAAACTGAAACAAAAGCAAAGGCTGAACCTAAAGCTAAACCTGCAACCAAAGCAGAGCCAAAGGAAAAGACTGAATCAAAGACAACATCAAAATCGACCACTAAAAAAGACGATAAAGAAAAGTGATATTTAGACGGCTATTTTTTTATAATATTAGCTATTTTTCTTCCTACCATGTAAGCGCCATATATGGCGAGTACTACAATAACTATGTTTAAAAAAACATATATGGTATAAAGAAATATATTGTCTTTTGAGTTAAAACAGTTGGAATTAGTGAAACAAGCTTCCAAAACTGTTTCAGAAAAATAGGTCATTAAAAAACTTACCAGCAAAAAAACACCTGCCAAAGAAAAAACATATATGACTGTATTGTTCTTAGGCGATTTCCCAGTTGGCTTAAAAAGATTGCGCTCTTTTTCTGTTCTTTTATCACCTTGTAAAGACCAGGATTTATTTTCACTCATTTGGCTTTTTATCTTGTAAAGACTAATTCTGTTTCACTAGATTGATTTGCATCAAAACCGTAACCCTCATAGTTGAAACCTTTTAGGTCATCAACAGTCTTTGCATTAGTATCAATTATAAAGCGTGTCATAAGTCCTCTGGCAACTTTTGCAAATATGGCAATATTCTTGTATTCACCATTTTTAAATTCCTTGAAAGTTATATTCGTGACTGGAACCTTCAATACTTTAGTATCTATAGCTTTAAAATATTCATTACTGGCAAGATTTACAAACAGCTCGTTCTCTTCTAATTCCTCATTAAAAGCCATGGTCACTTTTTTTCTCCAGAACTCATATAGATTCTTATTCCTTCCGACCTTTAATTTTGTTCCCATTTCTAATCTGTAAGGTTGTATTAGGTCAAGTGGTTTCAAAACACCATATAAGCCCGAAATAATTCTGACTGAGTCTTGAAGTTTGTCTAATTTTTCTTTGGAAATAGTATAAGCGTCCAACCCTCTGTATACATCACCATTAAAGGCATAAACTGCAGGTCTGGAGTTGTCCTCTGTAAAAGGTAATTCCCAATCCTGATTTCGTTCATAGTTAAGCTGTCCCAAGGCTGGAGAAATACTCATTAGTTTTGATAAGCTTCTTGCCGATTTCTTTTTAAGTAATTTATTGAGTCGTTCGGCTTCAGCTAAAAAACAAGCCTCAGAACTTATTCTCGTTGGCACCTCACTTTCTAGATCTAATGATTTTGCCGGTGATAATACTAATTTCATTTTCTAATTTTAATTCAACTAAATTAATTCAATTCTTCTATTTTTCCATCTATAAAAGCGAAATTATAATCGCCTTTTATTGTGAAGTCTGATGTGAAAGCTTCATCCATCGTTGGATACCACTTTTTGATTGTTTTATCAATGATAATAAACAATCCTTCATCATTTCCTAAAGCACAAAACCGACTGAAATCTCCATCAAAAATTGGAATTGGTTTTATTTGATTAATGGCCTCATATATGTCTTCAATATTATCTGTAGCTAATGCCATTTCGCTAATTGAGAGAATTGACCTTGATGTAAACGCTTCATCGCTTTCAATATCAATTCGCTCCCTTGCAATAAACTCAATAATATTTTTATCTGTATCATAAAAATAGATGGCCTTGGCCTTCCAGTTTGAAAAGTCTGCAATCTTTTTACCTTCACAATCCAAAACCTTCGTTCGCTTTCGTAACCATATCAAAGCATCATAAATTGCATTACTGGGAATATTAAAGGCCAGATGGAAAGGCTTAACATTTAGTTTATACTCAAAAGTAAGAATACTTGTTCCAGCTTTGAAAGAGATTTTATCTGGCGAATCTAACAACTGTTCAAAATCTAAGACATATCTATAAAACTGTCTCTGTTTTTGAATATCGTTGGTATACAAAGTTATTTCTTTGATCTTCATGATTACAGATCAAATTTACATCAGATTAAAAGCATTAACTATCAATTAAAACAGTTAAGTTTTATGTTATAATAAGCATAATCTATTTTTGATGCTTTGTGTAATGACGCCATTTATCAATGCATTGTTGCATATCTTCAGGAATTTCTGAAGTAAATCTCATCTTTTCCCCAGTCTTAGGGTGTTCAAATCCCAGTGTTTTAGCATGTAGTGCCTGACGAGGTAATACTTTAAAACAATTGTCAACAAATTGCTTGTATTTAGTAAATGTTGTTCCTTTTAAAATCTTTTCGCCGCCATATCGTTCGTCATTGAAGAGTGTATGTCCAATATACTTCATATGAACACGTATTTGATGAGTTCTTCCGGTTTCAAGCCTACAGCTTACTAAGGTGACATATCCCAATCGTTCCAAAACTTTGTAATGTGTTACAGCTGGTTTTCCTTTTCCAGCTTCATCATCAAGAAATACAGTGTTTTGCAATCTGTTTTTAGGATGTCTTCCTATATTGCCATAAATGGTACCTTCATCTTCTTCTATACTGCCCCAAACCAAGGCTACATATTCTCGTTCACTTGTTTTTTTAGCAAATTGAAGCGACAAATGATTCATTGCCTTTTCTGTTTTAGCTATTACGAGCAATCCACTTGTATCCTTATCAATTCTATGGACCAGTCCTGGTCTGTCACTTGAGTTTTTTGGTAAATTATCAAAATGAAAGATCAACGCATTGATGAGTGTTCCTGAATAATTCCCATGTCCCGGATGAACAACCATTCCAGCTGGTTTATTGACAACCAGCAATTGATCGTCCTCGTAAATAACATTTATAGGGATATCCTCGCCAATAAGCAAATGTTCATGAGGAGGATGTGCAAATAATACACGTATTTCATCATTCCCTTTTACTTTATAGCTTGATTTTACCGGAACATCATTAACAAAAATACTACCGTTTTTTGCAGCAGCCTGAATTTTATTACGAGTGGCATTCTCAATAAAATTCATGAGATATTTATCTATTCTGAGTGGCGATTGGCCTTTTTCGACAATAAATGAATAATGCTCATAAAGTTCATCATCATTTTCATCAAAATTATCTGAAGACGGTTCCTTCATGGGAATTAATTTGAAGAAGGTCTCTTCCCATTGCCTAAAACCAAATCAATTTTACTGGTTTTTGGTAGTTGTGTTCCTTCATTTATGGATTTCCCTTCAAATCTTAGATCCAATACCTGATCTTTGGCAATATTATCAACATAGGTAATCTTACCGATTTTGAATCCAAGTGCCTGCAAGGTTGGTCGCGCTTGTCTGTAGGTTCGCTCCTTTAAGCTGGGAACGAGAATCTTTCTGTATCCGGATGGATTAAGGGTTAGATAGATCTTTCTATTCTCCTTAACCTTTTCCCCAGACTTTGGGCTTTGTTCAATTACTGAATATTTAGGATAGTTAGGATTGTAATTTGCCGAATCCTGCACCTGCATGACCAAATTGTTATCTTCTAATTCAATTTTGGCTACATCAACTGATTTTCCTTTCAATTCTGGTACAGTCTCAAAATCACCATGATTAGTTGAAAACTTTAACCATTTTAAAGCAAAAAAGACGAGAACTACAGAAGCTACAACAGCTAATAATAGATTTTTGAAAAACGTTTTACTGGTCAAAAATTTAATCAGACTCATGCGAAATTGATTGAATTGCAAATATATAAAAACTCAAAGGTTTTTAGTTTTGGTTTATAAATGATATTTTTGGTTAACTTAACTTCAATAGACTTTATTGTTTAAAAATTGAATTGATACTGAAATAAATTCAGCATACATGAAAAAAAATATAGCAATTATCATGGGTGGTTTTTCCAGCGAGTACAAAATCTCCTTAAAAAGTGGAAATGTTGTTTATGAAACGCTTAATAAAGAAAAATATAACACGTATAGAGTTCATATTTTTACAGACAGATGGGTATATGTAGATGATAAAGGAATTGAATACCTGATAGATAAAAATGATTTTTCTGTTACAGTAGATAAAGCAAAAATCAGATTTGACTGTGTATTTAATGCCATTCACGGGTCACCAGGAGAAGATGGATTTATGCAGGCCTATTTAGAATTAATGAATATTCCGCAAACAAGTTGCAACATGTACTTGGCAGCATTAACTTTCAACAAACGAGATTGTTTAAGTGTATTAAAACCATACGGAATTAAAACAGCTGAAAGCTATTACCTAAACTTAGGAGATAATATAAAAGAAGATGATATAATAAACAGAGTAGGTTTGCCTTGTTTCGTAAAAGCTAACAAAGCAGGAAGTAGTTTCGGAATAACAAAAGTTCATAAAAAGGAGGAGTTGCAAAATGCAGTTGATGTGGCTTTCAACGAAGATGATGAGATTATTATTGAAGAGTTTCTGGATGGTACTGAAGTATCAGTTGGAGTTATCTCATATAAGGGAAAGACAAAAGTCTTACCAATAACTGAAATTGTAAGTGACAATGATTTCTTTGATTATGAAGCAAAGTATTTAGGTAAATCTCAGGAAATTACACCCGCCAGAATTTCAAAAGAACAAGAGGAGAATGTTATTGAAGTTGCAAAAAAGGTATATGATACATTAAAATTAACTGGATTTTCACGAAGCGAATATATCTTTAAAGATGCAGATCCTCACTTACTTGAGGTCAATACAGTACCAGGATTAACTAAGGAAAGTATTTTACCTCAACAAGCAGCTCAAGCTGGAATTTCTTTACTACAATTATTTGAAAATGCGATTGAGGAAGCTTTAAAATAAAAACTGTAAATTTATTTTATGAAACGAGCTCTATTTCCAGGATCTTTTGACCCAATAACATTAGGTCATTATGACATTATCAAACGAGGTGTCAAACTTTTTGATGAAGTTATTGTGGCTATCGGCATCAATTCTGATAAAAACTATATGTTCTC
>JABDOZ010000024.1 GCA_013043005.1 Flavobacteriaceae bacterium
CAGAAACACCACTTGCCGATGACAATCCATATTTCACATAGTAATCCTGTATGCTACGCAATTCCTGTAAATCCCATCCGCCAGTTACGTTGCCGTCTTTATCACGACCTTCCAGCGTGTACCAAAAAATCTGTCCCAGACCTGTGGCATCTGGCCCAAGAGATGGATTGACACCATCGGGCAAAAGGTTTGCAGGAAGTGAGTTCAGTTTTTCCAGTATGCGACTGCGCGACCAATAGAACTCGATGTCTTCTTCAAAAATGATGTAGATGCTGGAAAATCCAAACATCGAAGAACTACGAATAGTTTTTACGCCTGGAATACCAAGAAGGGAAGTGGTAAGCGGATATGTGATTTGGTCTTCAATATCCTGTGGCGAGCGACCTTGCCACTTGGTAAAAACAATTTGTTGGTTCTCGCCAATATCAGGTATGGCATCAACGGCAACTGGGTCTGTGGGCAAAAAGCCTGTTTCCCAATTAAAGGGTGCGTTGACGATGCCCCAACCCACAAATAGGGCGAGTAGTAGAACGGCAACAAGTTTGTTTTCTATGAGAAATTTAATGCTCTTATTTAGCATAGCATTTGATTATTAGATAATTGGAATTACGTGTTGCAGAATATGGCAAACACGAGTTTTAGCCCACGACAGCGTAGCTGTTGGGCTTCATTCTGAAAATCTAATAAATCAAATTAAGAAAGTCTGGTGCAGCACTTGCACATCCCGTTTGACAAAGGGTCGCGGGTAATCGTTGAAAGGAACTTCTTCAGATTCGGTTACTTCAAATAAGTTTATATAAGAATAGGTAAAAGCAGCGACGAACGTTTGCTGCTCGAAAGAAAGTGTGTCAAAAGATATTTTAAGGTCGTCTTTGCCTTCCTTTACAATTTGTTGGTCAGTACAACAAGATTTCTCAGTCATTTTAGGATTCTCACAAGTTTTGGTAGGTTGCGCTTTTTCCATTCCGCAACCTTCAGCTTTTGAGAATAAACTGAAATCGACCAAATTGTCCCCACAATAATGCATATCCACAGTAAATGACATAGTAGAGAACATCACTACAAAGGCCATCGAAATGGATAATATTTTATGGAAAACCTGTTTCATCGTTGCAAAATTACAAAAATTTAACAGTTTCTATTGGGATTAACAGAAATTTAATTTTCTCATTAAGTTTATAGACAACAATTATTTCCAATGTCCAGTTGCAATTAAAAGCCTTTTCATCTTAATGAGTTGGTCTTCATCTTTGAAATATTTATGGTTAAGCATCTTTTTAAGCTGACCAATTGTTTCAGTCGAAGTTAATCCCGTCTTTTCACAAATTTGATGAAACTTTTGAAGTTCCTCTAACTTAAATTTTGCCTTTTCAACAAATTGTTCGCCATTTTCAGATTCTTCATAACTTGATTGAATTTCGAAATGTTTTTCTATTGTTCCTGGCTTTCCAATTATCAACTTCTCAGCATTACTCTGAATGATAGCGTTGGTCGTAAACACATAATCCCTATCGTGAACCATTCTATGAATTATAGTTTGACCATCAGCAATGCTGTTCGGAAAGATTTCCAAATAATATTGAGTATCTAACGGTAAAGTTATTACTGAGTCAGGATTGAAAAGGCCTTCGAATCGCGTTGATTTTATACCACGTATAGATACTGGATTATCGCAGGTAATCAATGGTGCATCTTTATCATTAATTCGATGGACATTTATCGTGCAATCATATTTAAAGTCCACAAACTCTTTCCATTTCTCTAAGTGCTGCACCAAGAATTTAATCCTGTTTCGCTCTTTAAATTCTTGTCTAACTTTATCTATATCCTTTATATTGAACTCGTGTCTTTCTTCTTCAAACGTAAATTTCACCTCGCCATTTTCGTCTGCATACAGTAGCATTCTATCTAAAATTTGGTCAGTAAAGGCATTTTGATGATTAAGAAATCTTGGTGTTCTAAAGTAAAGAGATAGACATACGTATAATACCTGTTTCTTTTGCTCAGGGGTCAATATTTTCACACTTTCATCAACAAGTAGTCTATATATTTTGGGAAATTCTGAATCTACGTGTTCGGCGTAATGGTGTTCTAAATCGTATTTCCTATCAACTTCAGCATTCGGAATTGTGTAAAGATTTTTTTTGAAACAGATACTTTTCGTGCTAATCTTTTCAAGTAGCAAATCGTCTTCAAGTCTATAAGCATCTACTAAATAGTTGCCCTTTTTGGCTTCGACACCAAAATTTTTTAGGTAGGAACGTGGTATGTAGTGTTGTTTGATGGGTTCGTTTTTTGCCATATCTTAAATATTTAATTGTACAGTCCAGGAATATATGTTTTAGGTGTAAGAAAAGGAATTGATAATCTCGCTTGAACGGTTTGATTAAAATTAAAATTTTTGAAATCTGTTATTTCGTAAAAATCGTTTCGTGTGGGTTCAGAATCTAAAGCATAAACAACACCAAATGGTGGGAAGGTAATTTCACCAAGATGATGAAACCCTTTTTCGGTTCTTGCCATTCCCCAGCCATTTCTAACTTGTTTTGTAATGGTGTGGTAAACAAATACTCTCAAGCTATCTGGAAGCGCCCTTGAATCCTTATCCAAAATAAAATCCGCAAGCCCTTCTAAATTTAAAAGTTGGTCGCTTGTATCTATCGCCATAAACATTGCTAAAATCTGTTTGAGAATGTTTAGTGGCTGTAAGGCATATTCAAAAGTAATATCTTTTGATGCCAAAATTCTATGTGTCAGCGCCATCATTCCCATATAGGCGAATTTCTTGTAGCTGTCCCCATAGTAACTACCTGTGAGATTGTTACAAGATTTGCATAAGTAATATCCACCTGCACCTTGATTACTTCGAATTTTTTTACCGTATAGAAAACTTTTTTTGTCGTGAAGATGGACGGACTTTTGAAAGAATACAGGGTTAGAATTGAAGGCACTTTGTGGCGGAACGTGCTCGAACGTCAATTTTGCATACTTACCGCAGATTCTGCAAATTCCTACTTTCTTCAACTAATACTTAGTAATTAAGATTTTTAATTTTCTCAGTTAAACCATCACATTGAATTCTTTCTTTGGCTTCTCGTTCAATCCTTAAACCCAGACCTTTCGTCTGGTTAATATGGTTTGATGTAAGTTGATTGACATAGGCATAGATTATTCCAACTTCCGTATTCATTTTTGTGTTCCAGTCGAAATCATACAGTTCTTTCAATTCTTCAGTTGGTGTTGTTCTAAAGACGAAATTTGGATTTTTATAGTGTCTGCCATCGTCCAGCAATATGACCATAAGAAAGACCCTACTAAAACCTATGTTTATGTAACCATCTGCTTGCTTTGTCCCTTTTTTCTGAACGCTTGTAATCTTGTTGATTTTTGGCGGTTGATTTTCTAAGGATTCTGATTTTACTATTTTACATTCTATGCCAACTGCATTGCTTTCATTGCCTTCTTTGTAAAGAAGGATGTCAATGTCGCCAGGTTTCTTTTTAGGTTCTGTTATTGGTTCTTTCACGCCACAATGATGGATGACAGAGGATGATGAAAATAGATTTTTGAAAAGATATGTTTAAAATCGGCATTGCTCATCAACCAATTAATAACATCGTCTTCATTTTCAAAGGTTCTGGTCACGCTTGCACCAGGCTGAGGATTATTCACAAAAAATGAAATTTTTGATGCACCTGTAATAGGTTGTCTATCTGAAATAACAAATTGTGTAACCTCGTATTCAGGCGGTGGTTCTTTTTGAATGAAAGTCCTAATTGTTTTTTTGAGTCTCGCCAGTATTTTCATAAATTAGAATGGCAATATTTGGTCGGTAAATTGCTTGAATATCTCGCTGGCAAGTGTTTTGTTTAAAGCCCTTGCAGCAATTAAATCCCCGAGTTTTGACTTTAACAATTGCCCGAAAGATTTCTTACTTAGCTTGGGAATATCATCTCGTAGCTCATCAAATTCATCAAAAATGATTTGCTGGCCAATTCCCAATTTTTCGACTTCTTTTAGAACACCCTCAATAAGTGCTTTTAACTCTTCATCAGAACTACTAATTTTCGTGTAGTCTGTAACTTGCGCTTTTCTTGACTGTTCTATTGCATACTTTCCTTCCAGCGTAAGTCTGGCGCCTGTATCTTTTGTAGTAATAGTATCAATAAGATTTCTGTTTTCAAGCATTTTGGCATAATCCCAATCTTCGCCGTGATTGTTCAACTTTATACCATTGCCTTCCAGAATCCATTTGATAGAATGATATAATCTGTCATCATAAAGCTCATAGAGTTTGCTAAGAATGAGGTCGAGCCTACCTTCGGTGTCAAGATTCTTGCGTTCTTCTAAATTAATTTCTTCAGCTCTTATTATTGCATCGGAAATGAATAGCATTTTCAAGTAGTAGTCAAGACCATTGATTTCATCTTTTAGGTCTTGAATTATGTTTTTAATCCTTTGGTCAATACCTAATTTCAAGCCAGTATTATAACCTCTTTGGGCTTTGAATTCATATCTAAAGTTTGTATGTTCAGGTTCAAAGGAAGTTTTTACATAGTCTATGACCTCATTTTCCCAACGTTGCTTTTCTTCCTTTAGGCTTTCTAAATCATTTTCAGTTCTTGAAGACCTATATTTTTCGACCAGAGCTTCGCCTTTAGCTTTCTGTTCTTCAATTTTATTTTTAAAATCTATCCATTTGACCTTTAAAACCATACGCAAAAAGTTTAGCTTGTAAAGGTAGAAGAATGAAGTTCTAAAATGTTAAAATTTCTATTTAAGATGTTCACAGCTGGTAAACAATTTGCCTAAAAATTAACCACGCTATCCTATGTATCATCTGCATCTTATTGGATGAAAGTAGTCTATGCACTTAGTCGAAGATGACTTTCTGGAAAGAACTATCGTTTCTTTAGTACGTAATCCAATGCCTCGCCTTTAATTTCAGCCTTTGATTTACGATTATTTTGAAGTAACCATTCGTTCAGACGGTTGATATCAAAAAATATCAATTTACCATTTGGTTTACTGTGGGGAACAATTCCTGCGGAAGTTAGCTTGTACAAATAACTTCGAGAAATGCCAGTATAATCACAGGCTTCTTCCAAGGTAAGCACCTGTTTTGCACCTAACAATAAACTCTCGATTCTATTGAGTTTTTCTTGAATTTCAATATTGTCCATCCTAACTTATTTAAAGTCCAAAATTCTATAAAGTGTATCGTTTCTTTTAGTAGAATTCTGAAACTAAAGGTATAAAGAAGGAAAGATAATGCAGATTAAAACTGACATTAGTTATACACAAAACTCATATAATCAGTTACTTACATACTTTCAGGTTCAAATGAAATTAATTTTTATTGACCTAATAAATTTGATTATCAAATGATTGATTTTGATATTACATTAGTTTGAGGAAAACAGTATAAATCTGTAGTTATTAACAAATTATACAGCTGTTTCCATAATATCGAGTTCTAAAGTCGGAACTAAATTGGCAGCTTCCTTCATTTTCTTGTCAATTATTTTCGCATAAATTTCGGTCGTCCTTATTTCTTTATGCCCTAATCGTTTTGAAACTGTATAGATGTCAGCGCCATTTTCAAGTAATAATACAGCGTTAGTGTGGCGAGCAGAATGAAAAGTAATGTGCTTAGTGATTCCCGCAAACATACACCATCGCAATAGTTGAAGATTCATATGCGCACTATAACGTAGGTTTGTAAAAACCCTGTCTTTCGGTTCAGAACGTTCGCCCAATAGTCCTCTGGCTTGTTTAGAGATATATAAATATTCCATACCCTCGGTCTTTTTCTGTTTAAAGAC
>JABDOZ010000015.1 GCA_013043005.1 Flavobacteriaceae bacterium
CATAATTACACTTTTAGTTTTGTAAAACCATTATTTTTCTATTCCAAATTCAAGTTGTCTGTTGTATTCATCGACATCAAATTGACCTTTAGATTCTTGTATCAATCCATCTTCATTTATAGTCCACTCTTCAAATCCACTAATTCTAACTTTATTTCCAGTTCCATTGGCTCCGTTATTTGTTCCAGTAAGCGTCCAATAAAATCGAGTTCTATCTGATTTTGTGGACAAACTGTCAAGTGAAACTACCATATCAGGAAAAGCCTCCATAAATCCTTTCGCAACATTAGTTATCGCTTCAGTACCTTCTGCTGGTTCTCCTTCATTTATCTGTAGAACTCCATCTTCAGCGAAAAAACAGGAGACAAAATTAGGTCTTTGGCTACACCATGCTTGTGCATAACTCTTGGCAAAAATCTCTATATCAAATTTTTGAAGTTCTTCAGGTAAGGCTGTATTAGTGAATGAAATATTAATGAATTTCCATTCACCATCTTCCTTGATTAGTGTGAAATTGTCGATGTTATTTGTCCGAGGGACACCATATTTATGTAGCGTAGCATCAGCCCAAACAAAAGCAATTTGGCCCTTATTTATAAGGATTTTGTATTCCTTCACTGGTTCGTAAAAGGGCTTGCGTTCTCGGTCTCGGTTTTTTTGTGTTTCAAAATATTCACCAATTGTGATAACGGAATTTTTCCAAACTCCATCTCGAACAATAGCACTTCCTAAGTTTGCTTTGTCTGAAATTATAGAATCCAAAGTCTGAAAGTCAGAATTACCCACTGCAAACAAGAGCTTTTCTACAAGGGCTATTAATTCTTGTTCCTCTGGATTCCAGGTGTTTTCTTTTTGACCTTCTACAACCTTTTCGGTCACTTTCGTTTTGTCTTGATTTGGCTGACAACTCACAATTAGAAAGAACAATAACAACATTGATAATATGTGAGTTTTTGAATTTTTATTCATAATTATTTATATATGGTGTTATACATTCGTTATTTTATTTATGCGTTTCAATTTCTTTTTCAATCATAAGCAGGATTTGTTCTGACCTTTCTTTCAAGCCAAGGTTTCCAGATTTTTGCAGACTTGACAAAGTATTTCTGTATACAACCTTATTAATTAATTCGAGTTTGATTTTTGGTTCATTTATAAATTGAGTTGATATATTCTTCAGTTCACTATTGCTAACTTTTTTAGTTTCAAACGAATAAAAGTCATTGAATTTTTTCACCATTCTTTTAGAATTTCCATAAAAAGCATAGGATCCAATTTCTATAAAAGTTTGGGTCGTAAAATTATCAACAAGATTGGTGTTATTTATATTGGTGTTTTTAGTAAATAAATCAATTTGCTGATTATAAGCGATGAGATCCTCTTTTAGTTGTCTATTTTGAATAATGTTGATTTGGTTTGAATTTAGCAACTGCATCAGGGTTGTATTGGCATTAGAGAAGGTCCATCGTATAGTTAGGTCATGTAGCTTGGGATAAATACTATCCATATTATTAAATCCGTCATTTAACTCATAGTGTTTGATAATATCTTTGGTTTGGTCAATTATGATGTCTTCAAATTCAATGTATACATCTAACATTTGTATTTGAGAATTTATATCATTTTTTAAATTGTCGAGATATATAATCTCTTGGTTACGCAATTTTCTATTTTCATTCCAATTGTTAATTCCTAATGCTATCAAAATTCCGATAACAACAAGTAATATTTCCCCGATTGCATATTTTAAATACTTTCCAGTTTTATTTTTCTCTATAAGGCCGTACCGGATTTTTCTAAAGAATTTTATCATTAAATTATTGGTTGTTTATAATATAGCACAAGTTGTACGTTAATGGTTTGTATGGTTTTGACAACCAAATTACATATTGGGTTTTTTAGCTATAATAATATACTGGTTTTCCAACATATCTTTTTTAATCTCTAAATTGGTAAAGCCAACTTTTTTTAACTCATTGACTACTTTATCAGAGGATATTCTGTGCTCTATAGGTGGACCATGATGAGATTTATTCTTTTTATAATCTACAATGATCAATGTACCATTAACTTTTAATCCATTTTCTACTTTCTTAAAGTACGTTATTCTATCCTCAATATGATGGTAAGTATTTACAATTAATACATGATGCACTTCTTTTTCTGTAAGTAAAGGGTCGTCATATTCTGTTTTTCTAGTTGTCACCAAAGTATCACCTGTTTTGGCCTTCTTTTCTTTGATATAATCTAAAAACCTGTCATCTACATCGGCTGCAATAACTTTTGCTCCTTTTTCTGCCATTTTAAACGAAAAATATCCAGTGCCTGAACCTATATCCATGATGCTTTTGCCACTAATTTCGCCCATTAGATCAATGACCTTATTTGGTTTTTGCCATAAATCTCTTTCTGAACTTTCAAAATTCTTAACCAATTCATCAAAGTTCCTTTTGTTCATATGAGTATTTGAATTGTGTTCATTATGATGGCCATGGTCTTTACAACCAGCTGATATAACAAATGCAATAAGCATTAAAATTATCTTTTTCATTACGGTCTTACTTGGTGAGCATCTAATTTACTAAAAAGGCTTGAATTTCCTAAAGTACTGAGTGAAGCAATGGACTATACCCGCCTGCCACCGTTATTTTGTAATGTGCCGGGCAGGCAATTTGTTAGCTTCAGTTTTTATTTTTGATTTTATCAGGATAAAGTATACTTCCAATTATCATACTTAAGCAGCTAATTGCAGTTCCATAAATTATTGGGTCGATTCGGGTATTGTACATATAACAAAATAACCAAGATAAACCACCGATTACCATCGCTGCCCATGCACCTGTTATAGAAGCCTTCTTCCACAATAAACCAAAGGTAAATGGAGCAAAAAGACAAACTAAAATAAGACTGAGTGAAGCAGCAACCAGTCCTACTATATCTGAATCGTCAAATGCAAAATAACAAGAAACCCCAGCAACTACAATTACGCTCAGTCTCGTATAAAGAAGTAAACGTTTATCTGAAAGGGTGGTGGCATATGGTTTAATTAGATTTTCCCCTATAACAGTCGCAGGTGCTAGCATTGCACCACTCGAAGTACTTAAAATAGCAGATATTATTGCACCATAAAAAAGTATTTGAACAGGCACACTTGCCATCATGTTTACTAAGGATGGAATGAGATCTTGATTATTCTCATTATTCATCAATTCGGGATACAAGTGAACACCTCCCAATCCAATTATAAGTGGGATACTAGGTATAAGAACCATGAGAATTGCGCCAAGAAAAAGACCATTTCGAGCTGCTTTTTCATTTTTTGCCGAAAATACCCGTTGATAGATTTCCTGTACAGGCATTGGACCAATTACAAAAGTCAATAAAAGAGCAATATATTCTGCCCATGCATCAAAGCCTTCAGCAGGATAAAAATTAAAAAATTCACTTGGTTGGTTTGAAAAAATTGGTGTAAAACCTCCAGTTTGATTTAATACTTCAAATAAAACAACAAATAAGCCTAAAAGTATCATGACACTTTGAACCATGTCTGTATAAGCCACAGCCCACATACCACCTATATAGGTGTAAAAAACCACTATTGCAGCACCAAGAATAATCCCATAATGGAAAGGAATACCCATTACAGCATTAAATAAGTAAGCCATAGCTACGAATTGGGCTGCAATCCAGTGTGGATAAGAAAAAACCATTAATACTGATGAAGCCACTTCAAGTTTTTTATTATATTTTATTCTAAAGAAATCACTTATTGTGACAATATTCATTCGATATAATTTACGAGCAAAGAACTGGCCAACTATTAACAAACAGATTCCTCCAGAAAGGGTTAGGGTTACATATGAAATAAACCCATCCTCAATGAAATAGCCTGGATTTCCCATAATTTGGCTACTGCCGAACCAAGTAGCAAATAATGTCACTCCAACAAGCATAGTGGATAAACTTTTTCCGGCCAGCATAAAATCACCAGAATTCTTTATTTTCTTGGAAGCCCAGAATCCAATTCCAAGAGTAATTAACAAATAAAATATTATGAAAAAGGTGATCATATTTTAATTATAGGATTAATTAGTATATCTATGAGGTATTGCAAATAAAGTGTTTGTATAAGGTCGGTTGCGTGTTTTAAGAACCTAATTTAGCAAACACAAACCGAATAGAAAATCCGAGATGTTTTTCGTAATTAGTCTAGAACTAGCAATTAATTATTCACGTTGTTGTGTTTAATTGTCCATTTAATAGCATCCAATTTATATTTGCTTGGAAGAATATGGCCAGAATCAAAATATTTTAATTCTTTTTCTTCTATTGTGATGTTTTCTAAAAAATCAGAAACCTCATTCTCGGTCGTAAAGAAGTCATTTTTACCCATCAGTAATAGGATTGGTGAAGTTTGCAATGGAGCGTATTTCATTGGTGTAATATCTAATTGCCCTTGAAGCACGTCTTCAGACCAATTAAACTGCTCTAATCCTCTTGCCGGAAGATTTAATGGTGGTACACAGGCAACTACACTGGATATACGATCATCAAAAACACTAAGTAAAATGGCTAGACTACCACCCATGCTATATCCTATCGTACCAAAAGTCTGCTCTTCTATGTTGTTACTTTGCTGTATATAGTCCATAATGATCCTTAAATCCTTTACTGTAGAAGTCATCAAGGTTTCCAATAACTGACTATCTTTTTCATTTCTAGAGATCACAGGTGGTAGGGATTCTGGTGGTCTAAAACCCAATTCATAACTTCTTTCACCATGATATTTAGCATCAGGAATTACTAAGCTATAGCCCAAGGTCAACAGAGAGTCTTTCATTGAAGTTAAATTTCTTCCCCATTCTAGATAAGGTTCAGAAGGGAAGACCCAATCCTTTTTAGAATCACCTAAACCATGAAGAAGGATTAAATATTTGGGGTGCTTTTTTCTTGAATTGGTGTAATGATAAAAAGGGATTTTAGAATCAAACCCTTCAAGAATTACTTTTTCAAAAACTGTGACAGAATCAATATTCTGTCTCTGTACCACAACAGCGGTTTTTTCTGTTTTATTGTTATATTCATACAAATTCGTTTTAGTCTGACAAAATGTTTGGTTCAGACTGAAAAGAATGATCAATAAAGTAATATAATATCTCATAATTTAATTCAATTAACACAAGGTGCTTGTGTATGGTTAGTTGGATGAAAATCCGTGAGGATTTTCAGATTAAGATTCCAAGATAGCAAAAGCGTGAGGATTTTCCAATTTAGGAAAATCAGAAGCAATGAACTTTACAACTTGTATTGCCTAGTACTTATTTTGTCTTCTTTGCTTCTTCATATTTTTGATCAGCTTCCCTAAATTTTTATCCTTCTTTTTCTTTTCTTCAAGGCTTGATTCAAAAAAAGCTCTTTCTTTTTCCATTTTTAGGAAATTAGTATAGGAATCTGAATCTATTTCTCCGTTTTCAACAGCGTCCTGTATGGCGCAATCTGTTTCAGAAGTATGTGTACAGTTATTGAATTTGCAACTTTGGGATAATTCTACAATTCTATCAAATGTAATATCAAGCCCTGAAGAATTATCAGTAATGCCAATTTCTCTCATTCCAGGATTGTCAATAAAGATCGAACCACTATCTAAAACAAATAATTCACGATGTGCGGTAACGTGTTTTCCTCTGTCAATACTCTCACTTATTTTTCCTGTATCCATTAATCTCTTTCCTGATAATTTGTTCAAAAGAGTAGATTTGCCAACTCCTGATGAACCTAAAAGACAATATGTTTTTCCTTTGTCTAAAATGGAGGTTATTTTATCTAAACCAATGTTTGATGGATTGCTAATAGTGATGATAGAAACATCTTTGATCCGCTCTGTTAGTTCATCAAGAAGTTTGTTTAAAACATGTTCTTCTATCAAATCTATTTTACTGAGAATAATTACTGGTTCAACATTTGAAGTATTACAGATTGTTAGATACCGTTCTAATCGGTTGATGTTGAAATCCCTATTTACTGATTGAACGATTAAACCAAAATCAACATTTGTAGCAATTATTTGAATTTGTGCAGATTTCCCAACTGCTTGTCTCGCAATAGTAGAATGTCTCGGATATACAGCATGTATTAATGCTTTATTTTTATCATATTCAGAAATGGCAACCCAATCTCCAACAGCAGGCAAATCGCGTCTGCTTTCTGCTGTAAACCTTAAATTACCAATAAGTTCTGCGTCAAATTCTGTTGTGGTTGTTTTAACCACATATCTGTCTTTATGTTCCAATATAACACGACCAATATCAAATACATCTAAATTATTCTGTTTTCGATATTTCTCTAAATTTTTGTTATATCCTAGATCTTCAATCTTCATTTGTGGGCTTACTGTATTTAGCAGGACGTGTTGGTTTACAATAAGTCGAGGAAAATCTTAATTGATTTTCCGCTGCATAAGCAAGTTAATTAATTCAAGTGAATTTATGTTAAGAAAATTCCGAAGCAATGAATTATGCATGTTGTTTTGCGCTGGCTTTATTTTAGAAATCTAATTTGAGGGTAGTAGATGGCATCCTTTTCATTACTTATTCGCAATGTATTTAGCAATATTGAAATCAAATTGGTAAAATACAAAAGTCCAATTATGATAAATAATAGGCTCAAAGTAATATTTTCTACAAGTCCGATTTTTGATATGATAATCAATAATATCGGAATGAAAAATAGAATTATTGTCCATGTTATTTCAAAATTGATTAAATCTTTTCCTAATTTATTGATGTTTTTAATCTTACCCTTTTTAGTTGTCCAAAGTATAAATGGCACTAAAATCCCTAGCAAGGGAAAGAGCAGAAAAGTTAGGGCAGAGAGATTAAGAAATGTCAAATATCTTTTGTCTTCTTTTATAGACCAATCAATTAATTCATCAGGGTTTACATTTAATGCATTTGATAATCGCTTAAGTGATTCACCGGTCGGATTTGAAACACCATTTTCAATCCTTTGAATAGTTCTTAAACTTAATCCTGATTCTTCTGCAAGAAATTCTTGAGACATCCCTTTTTGATTTCTTAATTCCTTTACTCGTATTGCCAAGTGGTTCTTATCCATTTTCTATAGTTTTTTTTTCATAGTTAAAACTTTTCTGTTTCTCATGCCAGCTAGTGTTATTGCTCCTAGTAAAAATCCAGGAATAATTTGGATAAGAGAACCGTAAACCACATGATTTAACAAGGCTTCACCAAAATTATTAAAATATAACCCATAATGAGTTCCTAATTCCCATTTAGTATCAATCCACCAAGCTAATGCAACAGGAAATCTTGAAATTGGTGAATAAATTATTAAACTTAAAAGAAGTAATAAAATGGACTTCCTTTTATTATGTAATATTATACCCCAATAAATAGAAAATCCTATTGTTAACCATAGCAGACCAATGATGAAAATGACATTTTCGGGTAGTCCCAATAATTCAAGAGAATAACGAATTGGTGTAACGAAAAGAGCAATTATTATTGGAGTTTTTGCAAAGTTAAGTGCTTGTTGAAATAGTGTCTTTTGAGTTGTAATTTCTTTTTCTTTTTTGATCAATGTCTAAATATCTAATTATTTGAAACAAAAGTAAGTTAATGCGTAGATATTGATGGCGTCATCGATATGACATCTTTACGTCATCTATGCTGGACATAATGAAAGGCAACTAAATAAATAGTCATATATGATTATTAATGAAGAATAAAGGCATTGTGTTGAAGTAGTTTTTCGACTTATATTTTTATAACGTAAGGAGCGTGTTTATCGACACTTGAACATAATATGCTTTGTTAGCTACTTGTTTTATTTTCAATAATTTTTATCTACTCTTAGTTTGCATGCATTCTGTCAACAGTCTTACTCATTTGTTTTAAAATAAAACTAGGAAAATAACGACTCATGAATTTCATCTGACTTGATTGCCCTGGACATATTTCATATTTGTCTTTTGAAAGGCCCTTAAGAAAGTCAGCTACCATAGCTTGAACTGACATTGCTGATATGCCTTTCATGTCTTCTTCGTTGAAATCTGCGAGCATTTCCGTTTCTGTTGCAGGTGGTGCAAGTTCAAATACTTTTACATCTGAATTTTTAAGTTGTGCCCTAAGGGACAATGTATATGAATGTGCGGCTGCTTTGGTTGCGCAATACACGGGAGAAATTGGCAATGGAACGAAAGCGAGACCGGATGAAACCATAACCGTAGCTGCGTTTTTATTTTTTTTTAGTAAGGGTAAAAAGGCATCATTCATCCAAATTGTACCCTTTACATTTATATCTATTTCTTTGGTTAGTTCGTTGGCAGACAAATTGTGGTCCTGCAAGTTTATGGTGGACATTACTCCAGCATTATTGATTAAAACATTCAGGTCTGGAAATTCTTTTAAGACTTGTTCATATAATTCTTTAATAGAATCAGGATTGCTCACGTCGCTTTGGATTATTGTAACATCACCTAGTTTTTGTTTCGCATTTTCAAGTCTATCCATATTACGACCTGTTATGATGACTTTGTTTTTAGCCGCAATAAATTGTTTAGCCATCTCAAAGCCAATGCCACTTGAGCCACCTGTAATCAAGATGTTGTTTCCGTTTAGATTCATAATTGTTTAATTTTTGATATTATTTAGATTGCAATTTATTTGAAATTCCAGCCAACGATTTCGTGTATGATTGTGTGGGATATTTGGTTAGAATTTTCCGAGTAGTGAATATACGAAATCGAAATCAAATCTTTCAATTAACCAACTATTTGGTGCATGAATTATACTTGTTGTTGGCTATAGTTATTCTATTGTTCTTCTATGATGTATTCTGCCGAAATAAATTCAATAGAATTTATCATTGCTAATTCCAAGGAGTCTTCTTCATCAAAACTAAATGTGCAGCTAGAATTTGCCTCAATTAAATAACAGAGAGATAAATTTGTAGAAAGAAGAGAAGTTTCTAATCCGTCTGCATTTTGAGTTATTTTATAGAAGCCATTAATATCAATATTATTTGGGTTGAAAAATTCTATTTCATATTGCAGTCTGGCAGTATTGTTACCTGTATCAGGGGTAAACTCCCAAAACAATACGTCGTAAGTCACATCAATTAAAGTCTCTTCTTCAGTTGGCATATCATCATCATTAGGACAACTAAAAAGTAATAAAAATAAGGGAAGAAATAATATTTTTTTTCGATTCATGTTTTTGATTTAGCTTTTAAAGCAAATTAACTACAATTGGTTGTCGTATTCTAATATATCCGTTTATTGTTTAACATTGAGGGACAAATATACTTTTGAATAGCTTTTATTCACATCTCTTATTTCCACTTAATATTACAACCAATACTTGGTTTTTGTTTGCTTTTATTTCTTGTACCACTCAAAATGCAGTCAATGGCATGTCGCAGATCTTTGCCTGTTACAGGTATGTCATTTCCTGGTCTGGAAGCATCCAGTTGGCCTCTGTATTTTAATTTTAAATCTGCATCAAATGCATAGAGATCTGGAGTGCAAGCCGCATCATATGCTTTTGCTACATCTTGTGATTCATCATATAAATATGGAAATGGATAGTTGTTTTCTTTAGCATGTACCTTCATTTTATCTGGACCATCTTGAGGGTAGTTAACCACCTCATTACTGGAAATGGCAATGAAGTTTACTCCTTTGGCCATATACATATTGGCTACATTAACCAATTCTTTATTTACATGGATTACAAAGGGACAATGGTTACAAATAAACATAATAACCGTTGCTTTTTTGCCTTTTAGCTCCTGTAATGATAGTATTTTGCCTGTTGCGGTATCAAATAGAGAAAAATCTGGTGCTACTGTATTTAGAGGCAGCATATTAGAAAGTGTTCTGGCCATTTTTTATATGAATTGATTATGCATTAAAGTTAAAGAAACAAAATAATAAATGTTAATAGTTTGGCAAATTTTAATATCTTGAAACCCTAACTTACACCTAGTATATCGCATGAACGAAACCATAAATTTTGATGACTTTACCAAGGTCGATCTTCGTGTAGGAACCATTATTGAAGTGAATGATTTTCCTGAGGCTAATAAGCCCTCTTATAAGTTAACAATTGATTTTGGAGACTTAGGAATAAAACAATCATCTGCACAAATAACTTTACTGTACAAAAAGGAGGACTTAATGGACCGTCAAATTATTGCAGTGGTTAATTTTCCTAAAAAGCAAATAGCTAATTTCCATAGTGAGTGCTTGGTTTTAGGCGCCGTAAAGGCAAACGATGTGGTTCTATTAAAGCCTGAGAATAAAGTCCTGAACGGTTCTGTAGTGTCCTAAATTATGCAGAAACTGGATGACGTTGTAATAAATTTTGATTCCACAGGTCTGTGGATTCTCAATATAGCCCTGGCAGTGGTTATGTTTGGCGTGGCTTTAAACATTACTATAAATGATTTTAAAATTCTTTTAAAACAACCCAAACCGGTTTTAGTTGGAATCCTGTCTCAATTTTTTTTACTTCCCGCGCTTACTTTTTTAGTAGTTCACCTTATAAAACCACAAGCCAGTATTGCTTTGGGCATGATGATGGTGGCAGCTTGTCCTGGTGGAAATATCTCTAATTTTTTCACCCATTTAGCCAAAGGTAATACAGCATTATCTGTGAGTTTAACGGCCTTTGCAACTTTTTTAGCAATGATCATGACGCCTTTTAATTTTCAGTTTTATGGTAGTTTATATGAACCAACTTCTGCAATCATTAAAAGTGTTGAACTAAATCCTTTAGAACTGGTTAAATTGGTTACACTTATTCTTGGAATCCCATTGGTAATTGGCATGTTTATGAGGCATAAGCGACCTAAATTGTCCATTTGGTTATCCAGAATATTAAAACCAGTTTCCATCATGGTCTTTGTAGCTATTGTTGTTATAGCTTTTACAAATAACCTGGATGTATTTAATGATCATATTCATCATGTTCTTTTATTAGGTATTGGTCATAATGCATTGGCTCTTTTACTGGGTTTTATTGTTGCAAAGTTGTTTGCATTATCAAAAAATAATCGAAGAACTTTAGCTATTGAGACTGGAATACAAAATTCCGGATTAGGATTACTACTTATTTTTACCTTTTTTGATGGTTTAGGCGGTATGGCCATTTTAGCTGCATTTTGGGGTATTTGGCATATAGTATCTGGATTGTTGCTGGCGAGTTATTGGTCTTCAAAAAAAATTAAATGAAAAAACTATGGTTACATAGCGTTAGAGGGTATATTAAATTGGGAATGTTCTTTTATTTTAAGAAGATAGAAGTACATCATGTTGAAAACGTGCCTAAAGACAAATCTGTCTTAATATTATCAAACCACCAGAATGCTTTGTTAGATGCCTTATTGATAGCCACCAAATGTGGACGCTTTGTTCATTATTTAACCAGAGCGAGTGTATTTAAAAAATCATTTGTAGATACCCTTTTGAGAAGTTTACAAATGCTTCCAGTATATAGAGTAAGGGATGGATGGAATAACCTTTCGAAGAATAATCCGATCTTTGAAACCTGTTCAGAATTACTTAGCAAAAACGAAGGTGTAGTTATTTTTCCTGAAGGAAGTCACAATTTAAATAGAACTGTAAGACCATTAAGCAAGGGTTTTACCAGAATAATTTTTGAGACTTTAAAAAAATACCCTGAAACTGATTTACAATTGGTGCCTGTTGGTTTAAACTTCATTAAAGCGAAAGAGTGGGAGGATAGTGTGTCCATTTATTTTGGAGAACCTATAAAAGCGAAAAATTACATTACGGATTATACTAATGCTGATGTTTTAGCATTAAAACAAGTTGTGCACTCAAATATTAGTGAATTAACAACGCATATACCAAGTGACGATTATGACACTATTTTAAACAGATTAGAAGAATTGAATGTCAACTTCCTAGATCCAGTTAGAACAAACAAATGTATTGCTTCAAATTTTGAAGAGTGTATTGTGAATAAACGAAATAGTTTCTCTGTATTTAAATCTGTTTTAAAGTTTTTATTGAAGATTCTATTGATTGGACCTTACTTAATCTGGAGTTACTATGCAAAACCCAAAATTGTTGAAATTGAGTTTATGTCTACTTTCCGTTTTGCAGTTGCATTAACCTTAGTGCCAATCTGGTTGATCTTTTTTGGTGTACTTTTCTTGTTTTTATTTGGATGGATGGCAGGAGTTGGATTTGTAGTGTTCGTATTGCTTGTGGAACTTCTGTTGATTAAATTTTGACATAAAAAAACCGCTACTGTTAGATAGCGGTTTATATAGAATTTGTTATTGCTTATATATCATCAAAATCAACGTCTGTAAAGTTTTCTGTAGCATTCTTGTCTTTTGCCTCTACTTTCTCTTCAACTTTGTTTTGCGCAGGTGCAGCATCATTTTCATATTCCTTTTTAAAATCTTTTTGATGACGCTCGCTAATTACCTCTTCACCTTTTTCTGTGATAATATAATCTGTCATTTCTGCCAGAATTTCTCTGAATTCTGAAAAATCTTCTTTGTAAAGATAGATCTTGTGTTTCTTGTAGTGGAAAGAACCATCGTCATTTGTAAACTTTTTGCTTTCCGTAATTGTTAAGTAATAATCTCCAGCTTTGGTCGCTCTTACATCAAAAAAATATGTACGTCTTCCAGCTCTTAATACTTTTGAAAATATCTCTTCTTGCTCCATCATATCATTGTAACCCATAATCTTATTGTATTAAATATTTAGTTGTTAATTGCTATCAAAAATCTAAAAAAAATACGAAGCAGCCAAAAATTAATGTATTTCTTTTTCATCAATTTTAAATTAGGAATTGTTAAGAACTCTGGTCAACTTTCAACAGATTTCCTTTCTTAAATGTCAATATTAGGATTTGATGTTTCAGAGAGTTGTTTTAAATATAGATCTTTATAATAACCCGATTGATTTATTAGTAACTCATGTGTTCCTTCCTGAGTTATTTTTCCATCTTCCAGAACAATTATTTTATCAGCATTCTTGGCAGAGGAAACTCTGTGACTGACAATAATTGTAGTTTTGTTTGTAGAAACTTTATCCAGATTGTTGAGTATTTTTTCTTCGGTTTCAGTATCTACTGCAGATAAACAGTCGTCAAACAATAATATTTTAGGGTCTTTAATTATTGCTCTGGCAATTGAAATTCGTTGCTTTTGTCCACCTGAAAGTGTAATCCCTCGTTCTCCAAGCATGGTATCATAGCCTTTATTGAATTTAACTATGTTTTTGTGAACTACAGATTTTTTAGCAGCTTTAATAACCAAATTATCAGATGCATCCTCCTTTCCAAACTTAATATTGTTCTTTATAGTATCAGAGAATAAAAAGGCATCTTGCGGCACATAACCAATGTTGTTCCTTAAACTAGTTAAATTATGATTCGTAATTGGTATATTATCTATGAGTACTACTCCGTCGTCAATATCATATAACCTGCCTATCAGATTAAGTATAGTGGATTTGCCTGAGCCAGTTTTTCCAATAATTGCCAAGGTTCTACCTGCATCTATTTTAAAATTAATATCCTTCAAGGCTTGAATATTGGTGTCTTCATAAGTAAAGGATACATTTTTAAACTCGATTGTGCCATTCACAACAGTAGGGTTCTCAATTGTATTTTTTATTTGTGGTTCAATTTTCAAAAATTCATTGATACGCTTTTGAGAAGCTTCTGCCTGCTGTACAATAGATGTTACCCAACCAACCGTGGCGACTGGCCATGTCAGCATATTTACATATATAATAAATTTCGCAATAATACCCACACTTTCAATTTCCCCGGCAATGTATTGTTTTCCACCAATATAAATAACTAATAAATTACTGGCGCCTATCAGCAGCATCATCAATGGGAAGAACAAGGCCTGAACTTTTGCCAGATTAACTTGTTTTTCTTTGCTCTCATCTGCAAGTAAATCAAAATTATTAAAGGTCTGAGGCTCTATACCATACGCTTTAATAACAGAAATTCCTGAAAAAGCTTCCTGAGTGAAGGTAGATAGTTTAGACAGATATTGTTGAACAATAGTGCTACGCTTATTTATTTCCCCACTCAACTTGTAAATGATCACTGATAATATCGGTAATGGAATTATAGTATATAATGTAAGCGTTGGTGCTTGACTATACATAAAACTGAGTGCCACTACAAATAGTGTAATGGTATTAATACTATACATGATAGCGGGTCCAGCATACATCCTTACTCTGGATACATCTTCACTGATCCGGTTCATAAGATCACCGGTTCTGTTTTGCTTATAAAAATTTAAAGATAGCTTTTGATATTGCTGGTAAACCTCATTTTTAAGATCGTATTCCACATAACGTGACACGTTAATTATGGTTTGCCTCATTATAAAGGTGAAAAAACCTGCGATAATAGTTGTACCAACTAAAAACAATATTTTTTCAAGTAAATTAGATTTAAATACTTCAATTTCATCCGCATTTTGAATTTGCTCATTTACTACATCAATTGTAGACCCAATGAGTTCAGGAACAAAAACAGTGAAAAGTTTAGCAATTATGGTGATAATTATTCCAATAAATAATCGAACACGATACTTATAAAAATGCTTATTTAAATGGAGTAATTCTTTCATTATATGGCAAGGAGGCTAATTTTTTAGACCAACAAAGATACATGAATAAAAAATAATACTACTTTTGCTTAGTTAAATTTAGTTACATATCTTAACTCAATAAAGGTTCTTAATTATTATGCTTAGCAGAAGACATATTCGTGTTAAAGTAATGCAGACCATCTATGCCTTCAACAATTCTGAAAGTATCGATTTAAAGCTACCTCAAAAACAATTGCTGCTAAGTATGCAAGACATGTACAATTTGTATTTATTGCTCGTATCTCTGCTCATAGAAGTTCATTCCAAAGCCGAAGACCATCTAAACAAGTCAAAATTAAAACACCTAGCTACCTTACAAGAAAAAAATCCAAACAAAAAATTTGTTGATAATATACTTTTGCAGGAACTAAAACACAACAAAGCCTTTCAGGAAGTCCTGAAAAAAAGAAAACCGAACGATTGGAAGCTTGATAGTGAATATGTGGAGATCGTTTTCAAGAAAATTCTGGATAGTGAAATTTATTTAACATACATGCAGTCTCAAAACTCCTCCTTTAATGAGGATAAGAAGTTTGTTTTAGATGTATTTAAAATTATTATAGCTCCGGATGAAAAACTATATGACTACATAGAAGATAAAAAGCTGACTTGGCTGGATGATCTTCCTGTTGTAAATACCGGGATTGTTAAATTATTGAAAAAGACGAAGAGAAATGCAAATGAATCTTATTATTTGCCTGCACTTTACAGAGATGAAGAAGATAAGGACTTTGCTATAGAACTTCTGCAAAAGACCATTTTGAATCAAAATGAATACAATAAGGAAATAGCTTCCAGAACAACCAATTGGGATAGTGATCGACTTGCGGTATTAGATAGTATTTTATTGAAGATGGCTATTTGTGAATTGCAAAATTTTCCGTCTATTCCAACTAAAGTAACCATGAATGAATATCTGGAAATAGCCAAGGAATATTCAACCCCTAAAAGTAGTGTCTTTATCAATGGAATTTTGGATAAAATAGTAAAGGAATATAGTGATAAAGGAAAGTTAAATAAAACTGGAAGAGGATTGATGTAACAATTTTTTTACTATTTTTAGCCTTTGAAAATAAAAATGAAAATTATGAAAAAAGTATTATTAGGATTAAGTGCATTGTGCCTCTTGGCATTTACCTCCTGTAAAGAAGATGCAACTAGTAAGATTAAAGCAGAAAATGTAGCAGAAGCAGCGAAAAGAGATGCGAATTCTACAAAATTTCCAGTTTTGGAATTTGACAGATCTGAGCATGATTTTGGTGAACTAGAAGCTAGAACAAACGTTGAAACTGTTTTTAGTTACAGCAATACTGGAGAAGCTCCTTTGGTTATCACCAATATTTCCAGCTCATGTGGTTGTACTATTCCAAAGGATTGGAGCAGAGAGCCATTGGCACCAGGAGAAAGTGGTAAGTTTACGGTAAAGTTCAATGGAACCGGTAATGGTAATGTTACTAAAACTGTAACGGTTACAGCCAATACAGAAAAGGGAAGAGAAGTGGTGAGAATTAAGGCTTTCGTAAAACCTGATCCAAATGCTCCTCAAAAACCAGCGGCCAAAAACTTACAAGCCTCTGCCAATAAAGTAAATCAAGTTGTAAAGTCGAGCACACAACCTGGTCACGAAGGTCATAACCACGATTAATATATAAGATAATGGGAGAAGGTATAGGTAGTTTTTTACCGATAATTTTGATGTTTGTAGTAGTGTATTTTTTTATGATTGCACCTCAAATGAAACGTCAAAAAAATGAAAAAAAGTTTGCGGCTGCTTTAAAAAAAGGCGATAGAATAATTACTAAAAGTGGAATGCATGGTAAAGTTGTTGATCTAAACGATAAAGATTCAAGCTGTATTATCGAAACTATGTCAGGTAAAATCAAGTTTGACAGGTCTGCCATTTCTATGGAGATGAGTAAGAAACTCAATGCACCTCCTACAGCTAAAAAATAATTTGAAAAAGCAGCTAACTAGCTGCTTTTTTTATATTCATAAAATCAACTAACATGAAATCAATTAATCCAATTTCAGCTGCCCTAATATTTACTATAACTTTGTTGCTGTCGTGCAACAACTCACAGAAAAAATCGTACGAAGAATTAGAAGCTGAATTGGAATTTGAGACCATGGCATTGCTTGGTGAAGGTGCGTTCTGGAATCATAAGACTCAGGAATTATATTGGGTAGATATTGAAGATAAAAAGTTTAATATTTATAATCCTTCCTCTGTTTCAAATCGCATCATACAAATGCCTTCACTTATTGGTACTGTAGTCCCATATAATGAAAATGAAGCAGTCGTTGCCCTTTTAGACGGCGTCTATAAAGTTGATTTGCTGACTGAAGAAATAAGCTTGCTTTCTGATGTTGAATCCAATATTCCAGAAAACAGATTTAATGATGGAAAATGTGATCCTAATGGTAATCTTTGGGTTGGATCCATGCATTTTGAACAGTCAAAACCAAATGCCAGTGTTTATAGGATAAATGAACAAGGCGAAACGGTTAAAATGATTGATAGTGTCACCATTTCTAATGGTATAGTTTGGACTAAGGATGCTAAAACCATGTATTACATCGATACGCCTGCGGGAAATATTATGGGCTACGATTATAATGATCAAACCAGCACGATATCGAATGGTAGAATTGCTGTAAAAGTATCAGAAGAAGACGGGTTTCCTGACGGGATGGCCATTGATGAAAATGATATGCTCTGGGTTGGTATGTGGAATGGTAATGCAGTAGCACAATATGATCCAAAAAAAGGAAAATTGGTTTCAAAAATCTCAGTACCCGCACATAATGTCACTTCTTGTGCTTTTGGAGGCGAAAACCTAGATATCCTGTACATAACTACATCCAGTTTAGATATGACTGAAGAGGAACAAAATAGGTTCCCAATGGCAGGTTCAATTTTTATGGTTAAGCCCGGAGTTACAGGTGTTGAAAGTCGTTTTTTTGGAAATTGAAATGTTTCCGTTTACCTTAGGACTTGATTATGTTAGATTACCAACTCATTTTTGCAGTACTGTTTGGGATAATTCTTCTATTAACCTTAATCCTTCGTTTTAAAATTCAGGCATTTATTGCGCTGCTCATTGCAAGTATTTTAGTAGGTATTATTGCCGGTATGCAACCTCAAGATATTGTTGTTACCATTAAAGATGGAATGGGCAATACTTTGGGATTTGTTGCTGTAGTTGTTGGTTTGGGAGCTATGTTTGGCGCTATGTTAGAACATTCAGGAGGAGCTGAAGCACTAGCAAAATATTTACTGAATAAATTTGGGGAAAAGAATACAACATCAGCCTTGATGATTACCGGATTCTTTGTTGCTATTCCAGTTTTTTTTGATGTAGGCTTCATTATTTTAGTCCCTTTGATCTATTCACTACAGAGAAAAACAAAAAAATCCCTGTTGCTTTATGGCATTCCTCTATTGGCAGGATTAGCTATTACGCATGCATTCATACCTCCAACTCCCGGACCAGTTGCCGTGGCAGATATTCTGAAGGCAGATCTGGGTTGGGTTATATTAATAGGGTTTATAGCTGCCATTCCAACCACAATTATTAGTGGTCCTGTTTTTGCGAAATATATTGCCAAGAGAATACAGATTGAAGCACCTGACTTGTTAGTAGAACATGAATATAATGAAGACTATCCTTCTGTTGGTGTAATATTAGCAATAATAGGTTTGCCCATTATTCTTATTGTAGGAAACACGTTTTTAAATAGTCCGTTATTAAATGATTTTAATATTTCCGAAGGATTTAAGAATTGGATTGGGCTCATTGGACATCCATTTTCTGCTTTAATAATAGCCAATTTAATAGCCTGGTACGTATTGGGTATAAGAAGGAATTTTGACAAGAATGATTTATTAAAGATCACTACAAAATCCATGGGACCTGCAGGAATTATAATTTTGCTGACGGGAGCAGGAGGTGTTTTTAAAGAAATGCTTGTTAATACAGGATCGGGTGAAATGATTGCTAACTATTTATCAGACAGTGGTATTGGAATTCTATTGTTTTCATTTATTATTGCCGCTTTAATTAGGATTTTACAAGGTTCAGCTACTGTTGCTATGATCACAGCTGCTGGAATTACAGCACCTTTATTACTTGGAGATGTTAGTGAAATTCAAAAAGCACTTCTTGTAATAGCAATTGCTTCTGGAGCCTCCATAATGTCTCATGTTAATGACAGTGGTTTTTGGTTGGTAAGTAAATATTTAGGATTGACTGAGAAACAAACTTTTAGAATCTGGACAGTAATGACCACCATATTAGCTTTGGTTGGGTTTACAACAGTGAGTATATTATCTATCTTCGTTTAAAAATTCTTATACTTATCGTGTAACCCAAGTCCTTTCAGTATCATGGGTCTAATTTTATAAATCTATGCGTATTTTTTTTGCGTTAATTCTGCAATCTTAATAATGACTTCAGTTGCCTTCAAAATACTTTCTACAGGAACGTACTCGTATCTTCCATGAAAATTATGACCACCTGCAAAAATATTAGGACAAGGTAATCCCATATAAGAAAGTTGTGAACCGTCAGTACCACCTCTAATTGCTTTTATTAAAGGCTTTATGTCCAACTGCTTCATGGCCTCTTCAGCAATATCAACAATATGCATGACCGGTTCAACTTTCTCCTTCATATTAAAGTATTGATCTTTTATTTCTATCTCAATGACCTCTCTACCATATTGTTTATTTAAATCTTTGGTAAGTTTTGTCATGGCTTCTTTTCTTGCTTCAAAATGGCCTCTGTCGTGATCTCTAATAATATACTCTAAAACGGTTTCTTCAACTTTACCTTCCATATTATGTAGGTGAAAAAAGCCTTGATAACCTTCCGTATGTTCTGGTGTTTCTAATCTAGGCAAAGAATTTATGAACTCTGTGGCTATATACATGGAATTTACCATTTTACCCTTGGCATATCCAGGATGAACTATTTTGCCTTTAACTTTCACTACTGCACCTGCCGCATTAAAATTTTCGTATTCTAACTCACCAACCTGACTGCCATCCATAGTATAGGCCCAATCCGCTCCAAATTTTTCGACATCAAATTTATGAGCTCCACGACCAATTTCTTCATCAGGTGTGAATCCTACTCTTATTTTACCATGTTTTATATCGGGATTTTTGATTAAATATTCCATTGCTGAAACTATTTCACAAATTCCAGCTTTGTCGTCAGCACCCAATAGTGTGGTTCCATCGGTGGTAATTAATGTCTTTCCTTTATACATCAACAAATCATCAAAATAATCAGGTGACAAGATTATATTGTCCTTTTTATTTAAAATGATGTCTTTTCCATCATAATTTTCAATGACCTGTGGGTTAACATTGGCACCAGTGAAATCTGGAGAAGTGTCAAAATGAGAGATAAAACCGATTGTTGGAACTTCATGGCTAACATTACTTGGCAGAGTCGCCATGATGTATGCATTTTCATCAATGGTAACCTCTTTCATTCCTATTTCTTTTAGTTCTTTTGCCAACTTGTTCGCCAGGTCCCATTGTTTTTTTGTACTTGGGGTTGTATCACTTTTTGGATCTGATTCTGTATCAATTTTAATGTAGCTTATAAACCGATCAATTATATGTTGTTTATTCATTGTAATGATAATTTTTTCTGGATTTTGCAGTAGTTCAAAAGTACGATTATTAATTATTTTGCTTTTTGAATTGTATGCTTTTTTTTTAAAAACTACTTTTGTGCAAATATTACTTCATGTACAAACTTTTAATTCGTCCTATTTTATTTTTATTTGATCCAGAGGTTGTGCATCATTTTACTTTTTCTGCAATTCGATTCTTCTTTAAAATACCAGGAATAGCATCATTGGTTAGGGGATTTTATCAAATAAATGATAGTCGATTGGAAAAAGAACTATTCGGATTAAAATTTAATAATCCAGTTGGGTTAGCTGCTGGATTTGATAAAAATGCAGTTTTGTATAAAGAATTAGCCAATTTTGGATTTGGTTTTGTTGAGATAGGGACGGTTACACCGAAAGGTCAAGAAGGAAATCCTAAGAAACGATTGTTCCGATTAAAATCGGATAAAGGAATAATTAATCGAATGGGTTTTAATAATAAAGGTCTGGAAGCCGCTATCAACCAACTTAAAAATAATAAAGGACGAGTCATTATAGGTGGGAATATTGGAAAGAACACCAATACGTCTCCCAACAACTATACGGAAGATTACCTTAAATGTTTTAAAGCGCTTCATCCTTATGTTGATTATTTCGTTTTGAATGTAAGCTGCCCTAATGTTAGTAGCCATGCAAAACTTAATGATAAGGATTACCTGGAAGAATTAATTTCTGAAGTACAGAAAGCCAACAAAACCTTTGATAAGCAGAAGCCTATTTTACTTAAAATAGCTCCAGATCTGAATAAAAACCAATTAGATGAAATTATTGAATTGGTTGCAACCACGAAAATTGAAGGTGTTATCGCCAGCAATACATCGGTAAGCAGAAGTGGGCTTAGAGCTCCAAAGGAAGTACTGGATGAAATTGGAAATGGAGGATTAAGCGGTCAACCCATAAAAGAAAAAAGCACTCAGGTTATTAAATATCTGTCTGAAAAGAGTAATAAATCATTTCCCATTATTGGAGTAGGAGGAATTCATTCAGCAGAAGATGCCCTTGAAAAATTGAGTGCAGGAGCTGATCTAATACAGGTTTATACAGGCTTTATCTACGAAGGTCCAAATCTTATTAAAAATATTAACAGGGCTCTTTTAAAACTTGCCTAATGGATTATAATCTGTTATTTGGTTTTATCGCAGCTGTTGCTGCACTGGCATTCTCACCTGGACCGGATAATATTTATGTTTTAATGCAAAGTGTAACTAATGGCAGAGCTTATGGTTTGGCAACTGTAGCAGGTTTGATTTCGGGATGCATAGTCCATACAACATTGGTTGCTTTTGGCGTATCGGCAATTGTCAAAAATAACGACACTATTTTTTTAATTTTAAAACTTTTAGGAGCTGCATACTTATTATATCTTGCTTTTAAGGTTTACAGGAGTGATTCTAAAATCAATTTGTCTAATTCTGATGTTCCTAAAAAGACCTTAAGGCAATTGTATAAACAGGGATTTATTATGAATGTTTTAAATCCTAAGGTATCTATATTCTTTTTAGCTTTTTTCCCCGGATTTTTATTCAGTCAAACCTTGAGTAATGTCACTCAGTTTTATGTTTTGGGCTTACTTTTTATGCTGGTTTCTTTTATAATATTTTCCTTGATTGCAATTCTTGCAGGATCAATTGCTGATTACCTTAAAAGCCATAAGGGATTTGGAGGATTTTTAAAATGGCTTCAAATTTTTGTGTTTGTTGGTATTGCTTTATTCATTCTGATATCAGAAAAATAGAGTATTTTTAATTATTCAAATTAGTCTATGACAAAACCTGTAAAAATTATTGAATGTCCGCGTGATGCCATGCAGGGAATCAAGCAATTTATTCCAACTGATAAAAAGGTTCAGTTCATTCAATCGTTGTTACGAGTCGGATTTAATACCATTGACTTTGGTAGTTTTGTATCACCAAAGGCCATTCCTCAAATGGTTGATACGGCGGAGGTGCTCTCAAAATTAGATTTAAGTAAAACTACAAGTAAATTATTAGTGATTGTTGCTAATTTAAGAGGTGCCCAAGATGCCTGCAAACATCCTGAAATTGATTATTTGGGTTATCCGTTTTCAATTTCTGAGAATTTCCAGATGCGTAATACACATAAAACTATTTCTCAATCAGTTCTCATTTTAAATGATATTTTAAATGCTGCTGATAAGAATAATAAGGAAGTTGTGGCTTACTTGTCGATGGGATTTGGGAATCCCTATGGTGATCCATGGAATGTTGATATAGTAGGAGCGTGGACTGAAAGATTGAATAAAATGGGAGTGAAGATTTTGTCATTAAGCGACACAATTGGAAGTTCAGATCCGGAAACTATTGACTATTTGTTCTCGAGTTTAATTCCAAAATTTCCTAACATTGAGTTTGGAGCACACTTACACACGACCCCAAGTGCGTGGTTCGAGAAAATTGATGCGGCTTATAGATCGGGTTGCAGACGTTTTGATGGTGCTATTCAAGGATTTGGAGGTTGCCCAATGGCAAAAGATGAATTAATAGGTAACATGCCAACCGAAAAAATGCTATCCTATTTTACTGCCAAAAAAAAACACAATTTAAATTCTCTTAGTTTTGAAAGTGCATATAATGAAGCTACAAAAATCTTAACTAAATATTTCTAGAAAATGTAAGGAATTAGTCTTTTGGTTCTTTTTTTATATTCCCTGTAAGCATTACCAAACCGCTCCTCTAAAAACTCCTCTTCGCGAATTACTTTGAAGAAAAGCGTAACAAGTAATACAACAAAAACTATAGTATTCAACCAATTTAAATTTTGGATTATTATTGGTAAGAAAAAAAGAATAACCGCTAAATACATCGGATTTCTGATCCATTTATAAGGACCAGTAGTTATTAACGAATTTGATTTGACCTCTGGCTGAATATTAAAATTTCCGATTTTTATGGTTAAAATTCCCCAGATTCCGACCATCGCTCCCAATGCCTGAAAGATTGACCCAACACCATTAACAATAGGATTATTAGTAATTACTAAATAAATCATTGAAATAATTTGAAGACAGACAAGAATGACTGATTTTTTTGACATTTATTTAATTTTTTAACCGTATTAAAAGTAATATAATTATTAGTTTAATTTATTTCTAAATAAGCTTTGTCAGTTTAATATTCTATCCTAATTTTGCGACTCACTAACTTACTATTTATATTAAGTCTTAATAAAAATAACATGAGAAATGTCATTTTATCTTTTGCAATATTATTATCAGGATTAGGGTTTTCTCAAACTATTGTTCAAGACACAACATCAACACAAAATCAGCAACAGAATGCAGTTAATACTATTTTAAGTGTAAACAGATCAAGAGGTGTGATTGTTGGAGGATATGCTCAGGTAGATTACAATCAACCAGAAGGTAAAAATGGTAATCTAGATGTTCATAGATTAGTAATGCTATTAGGTTATAAGTTCAATGATAAAGTACAATTTGTTACAGAAATAGAATACGAACATGTAAAAGAGCTTTATGTGGAGCAAGCATTTTTGCAATATACTATAGCTAATAATGTCAATATGAGAGGTGGGTTGATGCTGGTACCAATGGGTATTGTTAATGAATATCATGAACCTACAACTTTTAATGGTGTTGAACGACCTAATGTAGACAAGAGCATTGTACCTTCAACCTGGAGGGAGATTGGCCTAGGTATTACGGGTAAAATAGATAATGTTTCCCTAAGGTATCAAGCTTATGTTTTTAATGGATTTTCATCAGTAAATGGTGAAAAAGTTTTAGGCGGAAGTAATGGTTTGAGGAACGGTCGTCAAAAAGGAGCAGAGTCAACCATAAATACACCAAACTTATCTGCCAAAATAGATTATTATGAAATTCCAGGATTACGTTTGGGCCTTGCTGGTTACTTTGGACGTACTCAAGCAGAGGATGAAGTTCAGGAATCAGAAGGAGCAGATATTGGTATTTCCATGCTGGGATTAGATGCACGATATATAAACAGACGTTTTTCCGCCAGAGGTCAATATATACAGGCAAAACTATCAGATACAAATAAATATAACATATTGAACGATGCTGACTTAGGCTCAGAACTTAAAGGATGGTATGCAGAAGTAGCCTATAACCTATTACCACTAAACAAGGAACAAAGATTAGATGCTTTTATGCGTTATGAGCAGTATGACACACATGCAGCTACAAAGGACGCAGGTCTCAACAGAAATTTAGCATATAATAGAAATGAATGGACCACAGGGTTGAGCTATCATATTGCTCTTGGAGCAGTCGTAAAGATGGATTATCAAATACTGGATAATGCAACTAAAGGTAATAAATCAAAAGGACAATTCAATCTTGGGTTTGGTGTTTGGTTCTAATAATTTACTATCATGAATAAAGCTCTTATCATATTATGTTTAGTAACACTTACTGGTCTTTCAAAGAGTATTCAGAAAAAAGTGGACAAACAAATTATTAAGACATTTAATATTACCGAATTCAAATTTTCTGAAGTAGATCTAGATTTAACCGTTACCAAAACACTTCCGGCCACTTTTGGACAAGATAATTTGTTTAAGATAGAAACAGAGGAGTCATTGATAGGTTATGCTTATATTTCAAGGGCTTTTGGCAAAGTGGATTATTTTGATTATCTGGTTCTTTTAGATAAGGAGTTGATTATAGTCAATACGAAAATCTTAGTGTATAGAGAAGATTATGGTGGTGAAATAGGAAGTAAAAGATGGCTAAAACAATTTATTGGTAAATCAAAAAATGACGAACTATTTTATGGAGAAAATATATCAGGTATTTCTGGTGCAACTGTTTCAGTACAAGTGATGACCAATGCCATGAATGATCTTTTGAAATCAATAAAAATTCTACACGAAAAAAACGTATTATAGATGAAGCTTAATGGAATAATTTTAACCTTACCAAAAGAGATTAAGATATTAATAGGTTCGTTTATTTTTGTATTGAGCGTTGGATTTTATACTGGTTTATTGTTTGTTTCTGAAACATCATCAGCTAATCCAAACGGAATTGAAGAGCAGTACTTAGGTAATGAGGAAGATGAAGAAGCCACAATAATGAAATTTAAAAAAAGTGAAAAGGAAATGCTGTCCATTGTGCATAGTCATATGTTATCCATGTCTATAATTTTCTTTTTAGTTGGACTTATTTTAAGTATCGCAGATCTTAATAAAAAAGTGAAGCTTTTTTTAATTATTGAGCCTTTTTTCTCTGTAATTTTAACCTTTGGAGGTATTTATTTTCTGTGGAAAGGGTTACTTTGGATGAAATATGTGGTAATGTTTTCCGGTTCATTGATGACACTTTCTTTCACTCTTTCAATAGCAATAATAATATTTCAACTTTTTCAAAAACACTCAAGTGCTAATTAGAGCAATTCTAAATGTGAAATATCCTTTATTTAAAATTTACTTTTGAGTATCTTCGCATAATTAAAATTTGATGATATGAACAAGTCAATCGAAAAATTATTGAATGATCAGGTAAAATACGAAGCCACAGCATCTATGCAATACCTGTCAATGGCTTCCTGGGCAGACGCCAAAGGTTATAACGGTATAGCAGAATTCTTCTACGCACAATCAGAAGAAGAGCGTGTGCACATGACCAAATTGGTTAAATTTATAAACGAGCGCAGCGGAACAGTGATTGTTCCAGCCTTGGACAAACCTAAAGCTGATTTTAAATCGCTTAGCGAATTGTTTGAAACCTTTTTGAGCAGTGAAGTTTTTGTAACAGAAAAAATTAACCATATTATTTTTGAATGTCTTCAAAAGAAGGATTACAATGTCCATAACTTCATGCAATGGTATGTGACCGAGCAATTGGAAGAAGAGGCAGTAGCGCGAACTTTATTAGATAAATTAAACATTATAGGAAATGACAAATCCGGACATTATTTATTCGATAGAGACATCAATACAATAGCTACAGAAGCAGATGCACCTGAGTAAATAATCAATTAAAAATGATACTAGAAAAGATTCCATAAGTTGGAATCTTTTTTGATTCAGGATTATTTTTATCTTTTAAACGGCAATGAGAAAGAAAAAGAAAAAAAAGAAGAATAAGAAGAAAAAGAAAAAGGAGGAATGCTGTGAGAAGTACCTCAAAAAAAAAGGTAAATACTGCAAGAAGTGTCCGAAAGGATAATAGTAATTATCCAAAATAAGTATTAGTTCCTAAAATGCTGTATATTTGCACGCAATTATAACTGTAATTGCATCATGATAGCTCATCAAAATAAAATTCTTGGAGAAGGTCTAACTTACGACGACGTTCTACTTGTTCCGGCTTTCTCAGAAATCTTACCCAGAGAAGTCAATATTCAAAGTAAATTTTCTCGCAACATCACATTAAATGTTCCTGTTGTCTCGGCTGCTATGGATACCGTTACAGAAAGTAAAATGGCCATTGCCATGGCTCAGGAAGGTGGTATAGGTGTGTTGCACAAAAATATGACTATTGAGCAACAAGCCGAAAAGGTTAGAAAGGTAAAGCGGGCAGAAAGCGGAATGATCATCGATCCCGTTACATTGCCTTTATCTGCTATTGTTCTGGATGCGAAGCAAAATATGAAAGAGCATAGTATTGGGGGCATTCCAATAGTTGATGATAAAGGCATATTAAAAGGAATTGTAACCAATCGTGATCTGCGGTTTGAAAGAAATAATGAAAGACCAATTATTGAGGTAATGACTTCTAAAAATTTGGTGACTGCTAGTGAGGGCACTTCATTGCAGGATGCTGAAGTTATTTTACAGGACCATAAGATTGAAAAATTACCGGTTGTTGATAAAAACAACAAATTAGTCGGATTAATTACATTTAGAGATATTACTAAACTTATTCAGAAACCCATTTCTAATAAGGATAAATATGGTCGACTGAGGGTTGCAGCAGCCATAGGAGTTACTGGTGATGCAGTAAAAAGAGCAGAAGCATTGGTAAAAGTCAGTATAGATGCTATTATTATTGATACGGCGCATGGCCATACAAAAGGGGTGGTAAAAATATTAAAGGAAATAAAAAGTAAGTTTCCAAAATTGGATGTTATAGTTGGTAATATAGCCACTGCAGAGGCTGCAATATATTTGGTCGAAGCAGGAGCAGATGCCGTAAAGGTAGGTATTGGTCCGGGATCAATTTGTACAACACGCGTAGTTGCTGGAGTTGGCTTTCCTCAATTCTCTGCTATATTAGAAGTTGCAGCTGCTATAAAAGGAAGTGGAGTTCCGGTAATTGCAGATGGAGGTATACGTTATACAGGAGACATTCCCAAGGCAATAGCTGCTGGAGCAGACTGTGTGATGTTAGGTTCCTTATTAGCCGGAACTAAAGAATCTCCCGGGGAAACCATAATCTATGAAGGACGAAAGTTTAAGTCTTATCGTGGTATGGGAAGTGTTGAGGCTATGGAACAAGGTAGTAAGGACCGATACTTCCAGGATGTAGAGGACGACATTAAAAAATTAGTGCCGGAAGGCATTGTAGGTCGTGTGCCCTATAAAGGTGAATTGTTTGAAAGTATTCACCAGTTCATTGGCGGGTTACGGGCAGGTATGGGATACTGTGGAGCGAAGGACATAGATACGCTAAAGGAAACAGGGCGTTTTGTTAAAATATCAACTGCAGGGGTTCAAGAAAGTCATCCGCATAATGTTACCATTACCAAAGAAGCACCAAATTATTCGAGGTAAATTTTTCAGTTTTGTGTATTAAAGTTTGTACGTAAAAAGTAGTCGATGGATTTTTGCTATTTTTAATCTAAGACAAGAAATGACAGAATTAAAGCAAACTTGAAGTTTAGATCTAAACTTTTATGTGTTATTTTACATATTTGCAGTAGTCAAAATTACATTTGAAAATTATCACATTAAGCAAATGGGAACAAATTCCTTTTTCAACATATTTCAAACTAGCCTTGAAAATCGTGCGTTTGACTGAGGGAAATCTACTCCCATTGCAAAAGTTGTGAACAGTCCACCTATAATAGCGGATATCAAAGTCATCCAGCCTAAAGTAGATGCTACGACTACAACATTAACATTAATTAAGGTCATAATGATACCAAGAAGAACTGATAAGATTGCTGTCCACTGATATAACCTAAGACCCCTGAAGATGGGTGTTTGCACCTCACCTCTGTAGGCCTCTTCAACAAAACGGCCAATGCCGGTAAGTATCAAATAAAGACCAAAAATAAAAGAAGGTGAAAAATCATGTTGCCAAAGAAATAATAAAACGAAGCCTACCAAAAATAGCCATATCATCGCATAGAGTGGTGTTGGGTGCAACAGTTCGCCTTTTAAATGTGATATACCACAAACACGAGAACGATTATGAAAATATCGTATACCAATATCTGGATGGTCAACTTTGCTACCATGGCAACAACCGTTTACTAAACAACGAAAACGGCCAATGCCTTGTACCCAAGGCATCACCACTGATATGACTCCTATAATAACCCATACATTGAATCCCATAATCCATACTGCAAGGCTGGCAAAAATAATACCTACTAAAGCGCCATAATAACCAAAGGGTCTTTTTAATTTTTCAGATCCTTCAATGACTTGTGCCCAAAGTGCAGAAAAAATAACAACTACAAAAGCAAACATGAGTATGGCCCAGGCATAAGCGTCGCCTACCAATATTCCAGCAAGTAAAATACCAAGAAAGCTACCAAAACCTACATAGAAGCCGTGATTGATGACCCTTACTTTGCCAAATACCCATTCTTTCCATGAATTAGCAATTTTTTCGGATGCATTTTTTAAAGATAGCCAGATATAAAAATAATAGTCTGCGAGCAGGAAGATTATAATAGAACTGATTAAATGTAGTTCTGCCGAATTACTGAAAGCTAATTGTATTATCATAAGTGAGACACCTATCAAACTAAATAGTATACCTAGCCCTTTTGAATGCTTGAAAATAGATCTTATGGATAGTAATACCAAAAAAATGGGAACCATATAGACAAAAGCATCCTTACCAGCAAGATATTGCGCCCCTACCGCAGGACATAGTAATGCAATAAAAGTGGAAATACCTATAGCAATCAGGCTGGTAATTACCCAATTGAAAATGTGATCCATTCTTTTGATGATAAAAGGTATAGCCAATATAAATAGTACTGTCAATAAAAGTAAATATGGATTTTTGACAGGGAATTGTAAAACCAATGGTTTCCCTAAAAGAGCCGCTGTACTTCCAACCAATTTCACAATAATTAAATTACTTAATAACAACGAAGCAATCACCCAAAACAAAGAAATGAGTCTCGCCCTAATGCTAGCAGGTTCTTCTATTTTTGTCGGTAAATCCAAAATGGTTTTAATTGATTCATTTGGGAATCTTTTTTTTAGATCGATATCTTCATAACCCATCACAAGTGCGATCATCGCAAGGATAGCTATGGGTGTTACCAACCAAAGTCCACTGGATGAATTAGTGATTATAAAATATCCTATTAAAATTATACTAAATCCCCAGTATATGGGATGTCTAAAAATTTTGTAGGGACCTTTGGTTACAAATCTTGGAGGTGGATAGGCATTCATAGGTAATCCTTTGCCATATTTTTTTAAAGAGAACATGGCCCAAGCCATCAATATAACTCCGCCAATAACTAGCAACCAACCAATTAAAGTCGATTGGATTAATGGCAGATTGATAAGGTCTTCTGTATGGGTTGCCCAGAACCATAGAAACAGAGGGATAATAACCAGAAAGACTATTGAATAGATAGTTTTATTGATTTGAGTTGGTAATTTATTCATTTCGTTCGCATTTTATTGAAAAAGATGAGCATTGAAAATATAAAAAAAATTGATCCGTACATTATACCATAAACTGTGGCCGAGGCAGAAGAATAATCTGTTATTGCTGTAATAATAGCGGTTTGGGATGGGAAATATGCAGGGAGGAATTTTATGATGATCTGGTTTTGTGCCTCAGCATAAAAAAGTGGATTCTGTAGCCAACCTACATCAATATTTACGAGTAGTACGATCATTAAAATACCTTCTAATTCCCCTTTTATCAAGCTGCCAATGGCCAGTCCATAACTTCCATATACGAAACCTATTAACACTAAGCCGAAAATAAAACTGCCAAGGTGATCGATGGTGTAAAAGGCATTAGTAAGTAAGCCTACATATACTGCGATCAATATTATCATCAATAGCAGCGCCAACAAAATTGAAATTAATAATTGTATTGGATGATACCCGCATATAATTAATCGTCGGTTTACTACACTATTTTTTTGAATAAGATTAAGTGCCAGAAATGAAACCAGAAACCCAGACGAGGCAACTGCAAAAAAAATGAAGGAAATACCCTTTTCTGTAATATTTATAAAAACATCATCACCAACAGAGGCTAGTTGAAAAGGAAGCATTCTATTTGATGTAGTAAACTCCACGACTGACAAGAAAAATGCTGGGATGATCGCGATCAAAATAATCACGATCTTTTGACGAACAAGCATTCTCAAAATCATTGCTAATCCTGTTATGATCTTATTTGAAGTCATACTAAAATTCCATTTTCGAGTTCATAAATGCGATCAAACCTATTTTTTTCACTTAGCAAATGTGTTACAATAAGAACAGCACAACCTTGCTTTCTAAGATGATTGGTATAATCCCAAAACCGCTGATAGGTATCCCAGTCAAATCCATTATAGGGTTCATCGAGTATCAACAGGTCGGGCTTATGAAGAAGCGAGATGGAGAGGTTGAGTTTTTGTTGTGTACCACCACTCAGATTAATAATTCTTTCTTGGTTGTATTTAGCAAAATTGAAATGATCTAGCAATTCTGTTGATCGCAGTTTCGATGGTTCTTTACTTATACCATATGCTACGGAGAAGTAATTAAAATGCTCTTGAACCGTAAGATGTGGAAAGAGTAAAGCTCTTTGAGGGCAATAACCCAACTTGCCATTAATTTGAACGGTTCCGTTTTGAGCCCTTCGCACCCCAACAATTATCTCCATTAAAGTGGACTTACCAGAGCCATTTTCACCTACAATGCCGGTAACCGTGCCTGCCTCTAGTTGAAAAGAGATATCCGTCAACACTTTTTTTCTACCAAAGGACTTCACAATATGTTCTGATCTTAAAATCATTGATCTTGCGAATTAAAATTTACCCATTCATGAATGGCCATAACTTGCCTTTTAGTATGCCCTTTTTTTTGAAATTCGCCTTTACTTAACCATTTATAATTGGTAGCCATTAAAAATTTTGCAGGCATCAATTGTTTGAATCCAGGAAGGTAACTCAAAAGTTTCTCAACCACCTTAAATATTTTTTTTTCAGATTCTAATACTATTCCTCGATCGAGGTTCAAAACGAAATTCTTATCTTCTGATACAATGTGATCATCTTCTATTATGGGATTTAATATCCTTTCGTTATTAAGCCATAACCATTGCTGTTTGTTTTGTTCTCGCAATTCAATCCAAACCATGGTATCATGAAGTGAATGGAATCTTCCCCAGCGCAGATCATTCATTGGGATATGCCATGGAGGAGTAGTGAGAATCAGTTGCTCGACATAACCCAGTCCTTTTATGATCTTTTCGTTTATTTTTAATTCCACATTGGAAGCAGGTTGAAAACAGTTCCAGTCGAGATAACCATCATCAGAATCGAATATCCGAGCTTTAAGAGGCTTAGTTATAGAATGCCAGCTACCTGATATTTTAAATTTTTCATCATGCCAGGTAATCAAATTGTCATTCTTTTCTGGGAGTTTCACATTTCGAAAATGTGATCTAGTTCTAAGCCCACTTTCGTCGTGTTTTATCCAGCTTGCATAATTAACCACAATACCTTTAAAAGATAATTTTGCTGCATAAAAGATCATCGCTTCTCCACTTTTGCTTAGAAAGTCAAGAAACCATTTGTTGAGTAAAAAAACTCCTTGTTTTGTATTCGTTTTTTTATCGTTATGATTCATTTTTTATTCGAATCAAAAATTATATTCAATTTCAGATTTTTCTATTTTACTTTTACTTATTAGTATTTGATTTGGTAATTTTTTCCCGGGAAATCCGGAAGCCATTACAATCCCATATGCCCCTACATTTTTCACTATTAGAAATTCGCCTTCCTTAACTTCCTCTAATTTTCTATCTCGCCCTAAAAAATCGTTTTGTAGAACCGTGTTTCCCCTTATATCATATACTTTTTTTGGCTTCCCTGATTTTTCCAAATTATCAATTATATGATAAGAATTATAAACCCTGGGTCTTGCGAATTCTGCAAAACCGGCATTAACTGAAATTTCAGATTTTTTAGGAGAAAGTTTTTTAATATTTGTAACCTTAACCAACAATATTCCGGCATCAGCCAATAAAGTCCTACCTGGCTCTATTTTTAAAATTATTGCTCTTTGGAAACTCCTACTCAATTTGTTACATAATGAGGAATAATGTTTCAATACTTTTTTAAAATTAAAATCTTTATCTTTTTCTTTACACCTAACCCCAAAACCACTTCCAAAATTAACATACTCCAAATCGGGAAAATTATTAGCGATCTTAAATAGAAAGTTGCCAAACTCAATAAAGGGTTTTTCATCGAATACATTTGAAGCAAAATAGCCATGTACACCTATAGTTTTGTTGCCTGTTTTTTCTGCGATATCTGTAATTTTACTAAAATCTTTTTCCTCAATTCCTACATTAGAATGTGAGTAAATGTTAGTAGCTTCATCTGAAATTATTTTTATCCTTTTAGGAATTCTTACTCTTATACCAAAAGTTTTGTTTTTATTTAGAGCACAGTACTTTTCTACCTCTTCGACAGAATCAAAGTTTATCTCTATATTTTCTTTCGAAAGTTTTTTCATTAACTCCATACTAATTCCTGTAGAACTGAAACTAATATCTGAAATATTAAACCCTGCTTCCTTCACTAAATCTAATTCGTTTTCTGAATTTACTTGAACGCCTATACCCAAATTCTTAATTGTTTTTAAAATTTCAGGTTGGTTATTGCACATCACTGCAAAAAAAACTTTACTATTTTGATAAGTTAAAAATTTTAGAATAGCGGATAGATTATCCTTGATTCGTTCAGTATCATAAATATAAAGTGGTGTTCCATATTGCTCTGCAATATTTTTATAATTATGTGGAACATTTAAATTATTTAAATTCATATTAGTATAAAACTATTTTCTATTTGAATCCAAAATTTGATTTTGTGAAAGTACTCGTCGGAATACTTTTCTTGCAGGAATTTCATATACCACCAAGAAGGTCCATCTTGCCAATTGAGAAAAATTACCTTCATGTAATCCTCGATGATGTTCTTCAAGGAGTTTTATTCCATCTTTAGCACGTTGCCGTATCCATCTTTTTATTTTCGTTGAAGAAGGGTTATTAAGATCTTCGTTTACAATATTAAATTGTGTACATTCTTCTTGAGAAATATTCACATATCCAGCAGCCAGATCAGTTTCAATGTCTTCAATGTCATATTGGTAACGACAGGCCACCCCAAGTGGTTCCAATATCTTATACTTTTCAGGGTCATCTTTAAAAACCTTTAAAGTGGCTTTAATTGTTCCCCTGATATCCAGTAAATGGAAATGATGCATTAATTCCTTTTTCGGAAAAATGATTAATTTGCCCCGCCTTTTAGCATCGAAGAGCAAGGAGTTTAAAATATCTTCGGTTTCTGCTCGGAATTCTTCTCCAAACTTTTTTGCGACTCCAAAACAATGGAGCATCAAATAATCTACTTCATCAATTGGATCGATAGGTTTTTTCGAGAATTCGATTTTTTTCAATAAATAATCTATTTCATTTGGATATCCTTCGGGTAATGGAGCATCCCCATCTACTATATCATCAAGAAAGCGCATTAAAACATAGTAGGATTCCAGGAATTCACCTCTTGTAGGTGCAAAAGCAGCATATTTGAAAAATCGCAGATATCGCAAAAAAACACGGTACTTCCAACTCCTAGTCTTGAGCATATGCTTAAATACTCGATTACGAATTCTGACAGGGTTTTTTAAATCTCCAGTTTTCAAAATAATTTTTTCAAAGAATTTATAGAACTGCTATCTATATAGATGTTCTTTTAACTGCCACAAATTTCAAGGATGTGAAAATGTTTTAAAGTTTAAAATCGAACATTAAACTAAGTTAGTCTTTTTTACTCATAAAATCAAGGATTTGGTCAATCACAAACAAAGTGTCAGACGCCATTTTTTGGACCTTTTTTTTAATAATTACATCATAACGATGAGGCCCATAAAATCCAAGGTGTAGCAAGAAGGAAGATAACCGTATTTAAAACTGTTATGACCGCACCTTGTTTATATATGTCCCTTGAGGGTAAAAAACCACTACCCACGAACAAAATATTTGAACTGGAAGCTTGAGGTGTTATTGCCGCAAATAAATTGGTAGCAAACGAGAGCATAAATGCCATCAAAGCGACAGGAACTTCTGCATTTACAGCAACCTGTAAAAAAACTGCATATAGCGCTAGTAAGTGAGCAGTCTGACTCACAAACAAATAGTGAATCACAATATACAGTATGGTCAGTAGGATATATACAGTAACCCAATTATAGTCGCTGAAGTAAGTAGCTATTTGGGCGCCTAGAATTTTCATAAAACCCATATCATTCAACTGTGTGCTAATCATATATAAAATAGCAAACCAAACATAGGTTTCCAGCGCATCTCCGGCACCATCCCGAATATCGCCAATTGTGTACACATTAGCCAGAATGAGAATAGTCAAACCCAGAAAAGCCACAATAGCCAGATTAATGTTTAATAAAGAAGAAAACGCCCAAAGGAGTATCATACCCATAAATGTAATGCCCATGATCCATTCCTGCGTGCTCATGGGTCCCATTTCCTGCAATCCTTTCCTTGCCATTTCTGGTGCTTCAGGTGTGTATTTGCTTTCTGGAGGGAACAATTTGTATAAAACAAACGGTATTGCAATAAGTGCAACTATACAAGGGACTGAAGCCACAAATACCCAATTCCCAAAATTCATGTTGACTCCAAATTGTGCAGCAATTCCAACACCTATAGGGTTGCCGGCCATACCTGTTAACCATAAAGCAGAACTTATCGTTTGACCAGCTATGTAGGTCATCATAAGATACGTTCCTGTTCGCTTTCTTCCTTCAGCTGTAGGCAGAGATCCAGTGTCTAAGGATAACGCGTGTGTAATTGGATACATAATTCCCGAACGAGCTGTATTGCTTGGAATAGAGGGTCCAAGGATAGTATCGGTAACCACGAGGCAATAACCAAGGTTTAAAGTGGACCTACCAAACCGGCGAATGAGTAAGAAGGCAATCCGCCTTCCCAAACCTGATTTCATGACGCCTTTTGCAACGAGAAATGCCGCTAATATAAGCAGAATAAAACTCTCCGAAAATCCTGAATATGCTTGTTCAGGAGTAAGTACTCTGAGTAGGACAACCGCAATCAATGCGATTACCGAAGCGGTGAATATGGAAAATGCCTCCAGTAAAACCCCAATGATCGCAGTGATAAAAATGGTAAACAATTGCCAGGCATCTGGTGTTATATCCCAGGGAACGGGAAGGTGCCAAATAATTGTACCGGCTGCTAGGGTGATAATTCTCTTAACCCAACGTAATTTCTGGAAGTTATATGATAGTTCGTTCACTTCAGGAGTGCTCATTATTGTTTGATCAAGATCTAAATTTTAAATAACAGACTTATTATTTCATTATAACCTATTAATGAATTGTATTCAGCGTTAAGCTAAGTTAGTTGTTTATTAGTACAAAGTCAAGGTAAGATTAATCATAAAAATAGTCCATTGAAATTATAGTAGTCTTTTCCAGACTGTATGGATAATGCCTCTGTTGATGTTGAAAATTTTCTAAATTTTAGATAGAACCTTGTATAGTTATATAAGTCTGCTATTGATTATTTCATTGAGATAGCTTTAACTGGAATTGGAATTCTAACAAAGATAGCATGTCTTGCAACTCCTTGTGCTTCATTTTTACCGATCATTGGATGCTGATATCTACACCCTATGATGCCAAAAAAGGCAAATGAAACTTCACCACTTAACCGAATATCTGTTCCTACCTTATCATTCTTTGTTTCGATGCTATGGTATTGCTGAGATGAAACTCCAAATAATAACCCAGGTAGATTTCCAATGTAATAACCGAATGATGTAACCAGTGAAGATTTATAATTTTGACTCCAGCTATGACCTGCATCCAAATAAATACTATGAATAAAAACTATTTCACTATCCTTTTCCTTCTCCCAGAACACAGAAGGTCCTAACACTACTGAATTAGTCGAACCTGAGAAAGAATAGTCGGCATTTACACCTACCTTAAAATTGTATTGTTCTTTATCTTGACTGAAACTTAATTCCGCAAAGAACATTACAAAAGCAAAAATTAGGATACGTTTCATATCACAAAATTATTGTCTTTTATGAGTCAAAATGTTGCTCTATTCTTATTGCTTAATAATGGCACTTAAAATATTCTAATTATCTGTCCATATAGCCAGTTCATTCCCTGATGGATCCAGAAAGTGAAACCTGCGTCCTCCTGGAAATGAAAAAATTTCCTTCGATATCTTTCCGCCAACTTCAATAATTTTATCCTTAATGCTGTTTATATTGTCATGATATAAAACAATCAATACGGAGTTTTTAATAGGCTCTTCAGTAGTTTCAAAACCACCTTCAATACCACTTTCCTTAAAAGAGGCATAGGTTGTACCGTAATCCTTAAATGTCCAACCAAAGGCCATATTGTAAAAATCCTTAGTTAATTCAAGATCGTTAGTTTTGAATTCTATGTAATCAATGTGGTTGTTTTTAGCTGCCATTTTACTTGTATTTAATTTTAATGTTAATTATATTTTTCATCATAAACTTGACCTCTATGCGGTTTTAATACATCTCGTATTGGTTTCATTTCAATTCATTTACCACCATAAAGGCTATTGCATGCATTTCTGATTCTTGTTCAAATCCTGTAATATTGAAATCTGTCTGTTGCATTGTAATACATTCTTTTAAACGCAGAACATGATGTTCTGCAATTATTAAAGCATCCGGTCCTCGAAAATCCCAAATTAATTTTAGTTTACGCATTGGCAACAGAGGTTCCTTTTTCAGCGAAATTTTTAAAATCAGTCATATATTTCATTGTCTGCTTTTTAAAAGCTCCTTTCATA
>JABDOZ010000089.1 GCA_013043005.1 Flavobacteriaceae bacterium
TCTCCATCAAAAAACGGGTAACCTGTTTCTTTTGAAAGTAAGTTTCCAACAGTACTTTTTCCGGAGCCCGAAACACCAATAATAAAAATAACTCTGTTCATTACATGTGATACAACTATTTCATTTAAATATACTTCTATTTTCTTAAGTTTCTTAACTATTAAATGCTCTTGTCAGCTATATACAGTAAAAATATTAAGATTTTTATTACATTTTCCTTAACTTCACATCTATTAACTTTTCAATTTACAAGTTATGTCCTACATGAATAAACTTACACTGCATTTTTTATTGCTTAGTTCTATCCTTTCATTTTCTCAAGATCGCATATCTGGAGACCCCATTACATTTACAAAAAATTGGATAATTAAAGTTGGCGTAAATGCTGTAGATGAATCACGAGACTGGAAACCGTTTGATTTTTTAAATGACCAAAGTACGAGTGCCTTCTCAAATCCAATAGCATTGGGTGTAGAATATAGATTTGCAAATGCTAATTCAATTTCCTTGTTTGGCAGTTTAAATAAGTGGAAGGCTGATGAAGGAATTATAGATGGTGAACTACTTACTGAAGACAGAAGTTTTTCTGCTATAGATCTGAGTTATAAATTCTATTTTGACCATTTTTTCTTAAATGCCAATTGGCTGGATATTTATGCAGAAGCAGGTTTAGGATTATTCTTTATTAGTGCAACAGGGCCTTTTAATGAAAGACAATCTAAACTTTCGCAAAATTTGGGATTTGGAAGTATCATATGGTTTTCTAAATCAATTGGACTGAATTTACAAGTCATTAATAAGTTCTCCAGAGAAGAAAATAATACAGGTAATCATGTGCAATATTTTGCGGGATTAGCAATCAAATTAAAGAATAAAGATTTTGATAGAGACGGTGTTAAAAATCAGGATGATCTATGTCCTTCTGTGTTTGGAGAAATTGAATTAAATGGCTGTCCGGATTCAGATGGAGATGGAATAACAGATATAATGGATTCTTGTCCGAATGAAGCCGGAAAATCAGAGCTCAATGGCTGTCCGGATTCGGATAATGATGGTATATCAGATAGTAGTGACAAATGCCCTTACAAGGCGGGATCTAAAGATAACTACGGTTGTCCACTGCCTGAGCCGATTGTAGAAGCTGAACCGATTATTGAAACCAAACCAGAAATAGTAACTGAACCTGGTGAGCCTGGTGAAGAGGTTTTAAAAACTCTAAATGATTACGCCAGAACAATTCTGTTTGATTACAGTAAATCATTGTTCAAACAAGAAACTTATGAAGTTCTGCAATCCATATCAGATATTATAAAAACATACCCTGAAGCCAGTTTCATAATTGAAGGCCACACTGATAGTTTAGGCAGCCATATAACCAATGACAGGTTGTCTAAAGCCAGAGCAAATGCGGTTAGGGATTATTTAATAAGTAACGGAATTGCTTCAGAACGGTTAACGGCTATTGGATATGGTGAACGAAGACCTAAGTTCTCAAACGCAACTAAAGGTGGCCGTGATCAGAACAGACGTGTTGAAGTTAAACTTAAAAAATAAAAAAGTAGAGCGTTCAGAAAAAATGTCGAACCAAATACTATCTGAATTGGAGAAATTCTCATTATTAAAAAAATAACCAATTAAAAAACCTTCAACTTAAAAAAGGTTGAAGGTTCTACTCAGTAGCTCCACCAGGACTCGAACCTGGATCTAAAGTTTAGGAAACTCTTGTTCTATCCCTTGAACTATGGAGCCAATTTTATAGTGCTTAATAATTTTATGAATTATTCTTCAAGATGTTTTTCCGAAGTATAAATAACAAAGGAACAAAATTAAGTAGACTATTAGATATATCAAATAAAAATTCCTGAACCTTTTATATTCTTTATTTTCCGGATAAAGATTTCCAAAAAGACCTCTTATCTCTTTAATAAATACTGGTTTAATGTTAATTATCCAACTATCTGTTTGATAAACTATTTTTCTGAATTTACTTCTGTAATAAGTCAATGGCAGTCCCCAGGCAACAAATAATATCAGCCAGATATTGTTTTTTAAAAAATCAATCATTTTTTATCTTTTTGGGAAACCAAGGTATAAAAGCACTGGTTCTTTCAATGTAATCTTTGTATTTTGGTTTGGCGTCGTTCAAGGATCTCTCTAAAAGAGACACTCCTGAAATTTTAATGATCAAATAGGTCATTAGCAAAGATCCGGCAACATACCAATAGGCCCCTGATGCTATGGAAAACAATCCAAACGACCACCAAACAGCTGCATCACCAAAATAGTTAGGATGCCTGGTGTAACGCCACAAACCAGTATCCAGAACTTTACCTTTATTATTGGGGTTGTCTTTAAATTTTGTTAGCTGATAATCACCTACAGACTCAAAGAAAAACCCAATGATCCAAACAAGTATAGCCACATAATCCAGAGCATTCAATTCGTTGGATAATGTATAAAGATTTACACCTAGTAATGGCAAGGAAACCAGCATTATAAGAGCGCCTTGTAATAAGAACACCTGAAAAAAACTAAACCACCAATAGCGTTTAGCGCCAAAATGTTTTCTAAATTCCTGATACCTGAAGTCCTCACCCTTTCCATAATTTCTGAAAAACAAATACCCTGATAACCTAAGGCTCCAAATTAATACCAGGACAAATAATATCCATTGACGCGTAAATATGTCATCAGATAAAAACGTATAGAAACTAATGGCAACCAAATACCCTATTCCCCAAAAAATATCGACTATACTTACATTTTTCAAAGGTATACTGATGAGCCAAAGAATGGTCATTAGCAGTAACACACCTAATAAAGCCCAGACAAACAGCATTCTACTTAATTTGTTATTTGTACTAAATTACGATTCGACTTTATACTTTTCCACAAACCTTTTAAGAATTTGATTAGGAACGATCACGTCATATTGCTTTGCTTTTTTGACCAAAACGTCAGCATCTTCCGGTGAATAATAACCATAGTTCTTATACACCTCTATACGCAATAAAATTCCCTCTTCATCCAATTCTGTATGGAATTGCATGGCATAAATATTATTTTTGAATTTTACCATTTGATAAGGGCAGGTACTAGATTGCGCCAATAAAATAGAATCCTCAGGTATTGACTGGCAGGCTTCTTTATGACCACAATACGCCATAAATTTTTCTGGCAATTCTTTTAACAGATCATCATCTTTTGAGTTTTCAGTTAATTCTATTTCAACTGTACCTACGGGTTCAGAGTATTTTTCTTTAGATACCACTCCTCCCTTAAATTTATTCACAGCACCAATACCATAACAAACACCCAGAAACGGAAAATCATTTTTAAACACCATATCAAATAGTTTGTTTAATTCATGCTCAAAGCGTTTTTCGTAATCTTTTTTGATCTCAGCTTTGTCACTTACATTACTGGGACCGCCTCCCAGTATGATTCCAGAGTAATCTTTAAGATCAATATTTGGAATACTGTCCTTTTCCATTCTAACCCGATGCACATCTTTTTCTGAGAGTCCGCCATATTTCAGAAAAGCTGAAAACTCATTATCCGAGGCTTCATCTTCTGGTCGCAACTGCAAAATCAAAAAAGGTTTCATGCTTAAATTATCTGGTTAGTCAGTGCACTAAATATAAAGAAAAAACAAATTGGTTTATGTAAAATTTTTCAAGTCATAGTCTTAAGTAAAAAAGGTCACTCAATTTCTTGAATGACCTTTTTAGATAGAATAGTATTTAAATTAGAGATCTATTTTTAAAACTATTGTTTAATTATTCTTACAACTTCAGTTCTACTTGCCTGAGAAAGTCTGACAAAATAAACACCGGAACTCAATTTACCTCCAAATTGATAATCCTCATTGCCATCAATGGTATTGGAATGAACCAACCTTCCATTTATGTCAAACGCTTCAATACTCACCTTATCAACGATATTAGGAGTGATCATCTTAATATTAAAATTATCATTTGAAGGATTTGGCCAGGAAACCACATCATAGGACGCAGGAACTTCTTCTGCCAGGACTTCACCTTCTCTTACATTTGCACAAGACCCTAAATAATCGCCATGGGCTTCATGAGCGGCCAATGCATTTATACTCACACAGATATCTTTTCCATTATGACAGACTAAAATCTTGGTTTTTGCATCATTGCAATACTCCAGGATAACTCCATTGTTACAATCAGGAATATCTTCATCTATTTCGCCATCACAATCATTATCCAATCCATCACAAATTTCTGGAGCGTTAAGGTATATATCGGATTGAAGATCATCACAATCATCATTTGTTAGGCTATAACCTACACCCGGATCTGAGCAGAATTCCTCTCCTATTGAATCCAAAATACTACCATAGCCATCTTCATCATCATCAATATAATATGTAGTAACTGGCAGATCTTCATCTATGTCACCATCTCCATCATTATCAATACCATCACAAACTTCTTCAGGTGGTTGGACAAGACAAGATATTATATTTACACTATCACAAGGATTTGCACCTCCTCCAGCGTCAGAATCAGGGACCCAAGTTGCAGTACATGGTGTAAGTGCAGCAGGACTGTCAGTAGTATAAAAAAACCGATAAGGATCTGGGTGATTCACTACCCAAGTATCATCAGTACTTTCATAAAACAAAGTATATCCGGTCTCGATGGGTTCAGTTACACCTTCAATAAAAACTGCACCAGGATATACACCATTAACCGGTGCTTCAAATTTTAAAGTAGCTATTGAACTTCCACTTGCTGAACAACCAAGTTCAATTATTATTGTTTGTCCAAAGGAGGAAATCGTCATAAAAAAAATAATCAGAAAGGTAAAAATGCCATTTTTACAATTCTGAATTGTGCTAAAAAGTAATTTTATTTTCATAATACAAGGGATTAATTAATAGTTATCAAGTTACAAAGCATTTCATAAAATTATGTTAAAACAAATGTTAAAATAGCTGATAATTAATGGCTTATATTACGGAAAAACCGTAAAATCCATATAGTAATACAGTTGAATTTAAGTGTTTGTTTAAATAACTTAAGGCATGTTAAAACAGAATTAAATATATGATGCTTACGAAGAAATCATTTTGTTGAAACAATGACTCGTTTCTGAAGGGTCCTTGCCTTACAATTTTGAAAAAACCTTTAATACTTTTTGCTTGTATCCGCGTGAAACAGGAATTTTCCATTCAGAATTTATAATAATTTCATCCCCCTGGAAAACTGAATTGGTTGGATTGACCAAAAATGAACGATGAACCCTTATGAAATTAGTTAGTTTGTTATCCCATGAACTAATATTCACTTGATTTTTGTATTCGCTTCCATCAAATAATACAGCAATCGTAAAATAACCGCGACTTTCTATATAAGCTATGTTCTCAACTACAAGGATGGTTTTCTTTCTATTGCTATAAATGGTCACATTTTCCAGATCAGGTTTTTCTTTTTTCCTAAATAATAAATATTCCACTCCAACAAAAAAACCTATCACAATCCAAATGAAAACAGGATTAATAATTATTTGTTCAAGACTCGAGGAATTGAGTTCTAAAATATACCAATATGCCAATGAGATTGATAAATAAACCCAGTACAATGAAACAATTGCTAACAAGAAATATCTGAGATATCTTTTTACATTTCCTAAAGATCGCACCTTTTCAATACCATATTTTACAATTAAAACGGCTACTAAAAATAACAAGGCAACTAACCAGGTATTCCAAAATCCCGGTAAAGAATTAAGTAAAAGGAATGCTATTAAAAAGGATGCAATAATCCAATAGACAAGCTTATATATATGATCTCTGGTCATGTGATAAAAATATGTAAATCTTCCTTAAATTGTATTTAAGACTATTGACTTAAATAAGGCATTTAGCATGCCAAGAGGTGGATTTGACAGCTTAATAATGACGAGATCTATATACATTTGACTCATAACATTAAAACATATATTATGATAGATTTATTTTACCAAGGAGGTCTATTATTTATGAGCTTATTGACTATCCTATTATTAGCATTATTGATCAGTGCCTGGAAATTCCCTGATTATATCAACGAAATAGGAATTTTAGCCCTTGCTATAGGAATATTGGGTCAAATTATTGGCTTATATGGCGCTTTTAAAGGAATTGAACAAATGGGGCAAGTTAGCCAGGAGATGATGGCAGGAGGACTTAAAGTTAGTTCTATAACGACCATGTATGGACTTATTATTTACATTATTTCCATTATTATCAGGTTAGTTTCAAAACCAAGATTAAAATAGTGCTGTCTGATTGAATTGAACATTTTTTTCTCGATTCTCCCTTTATGTAAATCCATTCAATTTCTAGAATGGATTTTTTGTTTTTTAATTTGGTGCCAAAAAATCAAGATTGGCCTAATTTAAAGGAAGTATATTAGATTTGTTATTTTTGACCAATGGACCAAAACATATTATTTTCAACCATTCATTCTGTATTAACCAAAAAAGGGATAAAAGGAAAAGCGCATCAAGCTTTTATTGACGGACTTATTGGTAGTGGTAATCTCCTTCATTATTTGTATTCAGGACTGTACTCAAAAACAGATGATCATGAAAAGGATTTTATTGAAATTCTTGAAATTATCATTGATTCTTATCTGGAAAGATCTCCCAGTTTAAAAAAACGAGACAAAGCAAAAGAAAATAAGGATCTCTGGTTTTTAAGTAATGAATTGGCAGGAATGAGTCTGTATGTAGATCGGTTTGCAGGTAATATAAATGGCTTATCTAAACGAATTGACTACCTGCAAGATCTGGGAGTGAACCTTTTACACCTCATGCCTCTTTTTGAGAGCCCGCAAGAAGCCAGTGATGGTGGTTACGCTGTTTCCAATTATCGGGTTATTGACAAACGCTTTGGGAATATTAAGGATTTAAAAAAATTGCAACAGTTACTTCTGGAAAAAGATATGTATCTGATGATCGATATCGTTCTTAATCATACATCAGATCAACATGAGTGGGCACAAAAAGCAAAACAAGGCGATCCGTACTACCAAGGTTTTTATTACCTGTACGAAGACCGAAGCATCCCAGATATGATGGAATCGCATTTGCCAGAGGTGTTTCCTGAAAGCTCCCCTGGAAGTTTTGTTTACAACAAAGACATGGATAAATGGGTGATGTCCGTTTTCCACAACTATCAATGGGATTTGAAATTTAAAAATCCTGAGGTTTTAAAAGCCATGTTGCGGACTATTTTCTTTTATGCCAATTTAGGTGTGGATGTTTTAAGGATAGATGCTCCTGCATTTATCTGGAAGCAGATGGGAACCTCTTGCCAAAACCTGCCCGAAGCGCACATGATTTTACAATTGATCAAAGCGGCTCTTCAAATTGCCACTCCGGGAATGGCCATATTAGGTGAAGCCATTGTAGCGCCTAGAGAGATTATGGCGTACTTTGGTAATGGCTATATGCAAAACAAAGAGTGTGACCTGGCCTATAATGCCTCCCAAATGGCACTTCAATGGGATGCCTTGGCCACAACAGATACCAGAAACATGCTTTGCAATCAGGATATCATACTACAAAAACCTTTAGGTGCAAGCTGGATAAACTATTCCAGATGTCATGATGATATTGGATTAACGTTTGAGGATAGCTGTATTGAACAGGTTGGGTATACACCACACTTACATCGTGAATTCCTAAAAAATTACCTGAGTGGAAGAATAGATTCAAGCCCTTCTTGTGGCGAACTATTTGCTGTAAACCCTAAAACCAATGATGCGCGTATTTCAGGTTCTTTAGCGTCACTATGTGGTTTAGAAAAAGCTTTACAGAAGCAAGATAAAAATGCCATGCAAACGTCTATTGATAAGATACTTCTCATTCAGGCAAATAGTATTTTACTTGGCGGAATACCTATGCTTTTCTATGGTGATGAAGTAGGATATACTAATGATTATTCATACCTAAATGATCCCAAGAAAAGCTATGATAATCGATGGATGCATCGACCTTTAATTGACTGGAAGAAAAATGCAAAAGCTAAAAAGAACGGAACAATAGAGAACAAGGTCTTTACCGGGATTCAGAAAATATTGAACATTCGAAAAGCTCACTATTTGTTTTCAGACTATAATAATGTTGAGTGGTTAGATTCACATAACCGATCCGTTGTGGGCTTCAATAGAAACTTGAAAGGAAAACAAATGTTTTGTTTGTTCAATTACAGCCCAGTGCCTCAAGGATTAACTTATTATGTTTTTAGTTCTGTTAGAGAACAAAGCAATAAACTGTATGACCTATATTCTGAAAAGTATATTAATATTGGAGCAGACTATGAACATCTTTTGTTTGAACCTTATCAGTTTTATGTGTTATCAAACTATTAATAGATTAGTATGAAAAACAAAAAGCCACTTAAAAATTAAGTGGCCTTCATTTTATATTTCTTTTCAAGACGCTTCCTTAAAATATTTAAGGAATAAAACATCTTATTTCTAGTCCATCATTCCGGTAGACATTTCAGGAACCAGTTGCAATAGATCTCTTTGTTCTCCCCAATATTCTAAAGAGGCATCGAAATTTTTCCAATCTTCATCCCATGAACCCCATCCGTATAATTCATTATAATCTTCTTCTGCAGTGGTATCATTTTCCGGTCCTTCTGGGCGTTTGTAAGTATTAAATCCTACTGCAACAACAAACTGATTTCTGTTTCCGCCACTAACCAGTCTAAATAATTATCTTGTATCTTCCCATCCTCTTTTTTCAGCCACTTTAGCAATTCTATTCAAAGCTCTTCTAAAA
>JABDOZ010000090.1 GCA_013043005.1 Flavobacteriaceae bacterium
TTATAGCAATGGGGCTCACCTCTTACCATTCCGAACAGAGAAGTTAAGCCCATTTGCGCCGATGGTACTACATTGTGGAAGAGTAGGTCACCGCCTTTCTTGTCACGCTTTAAGCGTGATTTATAAAGTCCTTTGCAGAAATGTAAGGGACTTTTTTGTTTCTAGTTTTTTTTGGAGATTCCAGCTCAAGCGGGATTGATTTCTGTAACAATTCATACCGCATTGTACTCGTATTAATAGATGGTCATTGAATAGATTACCGCCTTGCCCTCAAACAGGAGGCAGGGTTTCGAAATCCCTTTACACTATGAAGGATTTTTTGATATATTTCTTGTCTTTTGAAATAAGAAATTAATTTCTAGATAAATTTTTTATACAGCTATTTTGGAGGATTTCGGATATGATTAAAGTCATAGTAAAAACACCTTAGTTAATGTAATTTTATTTTATTAGGTATAAAAATCTAAATTTTATCATGATTAAAACTTTAGGTGTAAAGGAATTAAAAGGATGGTTAGATTACAAGGCTATTGATTGGCGTGGAATTAAGGCAGACTTTCCTTCAAAACCATTGATTGGACAAGAAAGAGCTTTAAAAGCTTTAGAATTTGGTACCGGGAATAAAAGCAATGGATTCAATATTTACGTCTCTGGCTATCCAGGCAGTGGAAAATTGAAAGCCATTAAGTACTTTTTAGAGAAACGGGCCAATTTAGAACCCTCTCCTGGAGATTGGTGCTATGTAAACAATTTCAATGATCCATATTATCCTAAAAAGTTAAAATTACCACAAGGAGGAGCTGTAATTTTTAAAAATGAGATCAATATTTTTATTGAAGAAGCTAGAGACGCACTAATTAAAGCATTTGAAAGTAAAGAATATGCTGATAGAAAGGAGGAGTTAATAACTAAATTTCATCAAAAAGAAATAGAACTATTTAAGGAAATTCATGCAAAGGCAAAAGCAAATAATTTTACAATAAAAAGAACACCCATAGAGTTAATTGTCCTTCCTCTTGATGAAGAAGGTGTTCCATTATTGGATAAAAAATTTCAAAAATTAGAAAAACGTAAAAAAGAGGAAATCCTTAAGAAACAAAATAATCTTAAAGAGGAATTAATTTCATTGTTGAGAAAAAATCGAGAAATTGAACGAGAGAGAAATTCTTTTCTAATTAAGTTGGAGGAAAAGGTTGCTCTTTACTCTATTGAATCTCTTTTAGAGGAACTTATGGAAAAGTATAATAAGTTCAATGATGTATTAAATTATTTAGGTGATATTAAAAGAGATATAATTGAAAATTTAGATCATTTCTTAAACGGGATAGCTTCAAAGGACCAAACCTCATCTATAGGAGTCCAAGGTATAATTAAGTATGAGGTAAATGTGGTTACAGATAATTCAAAATTAGACGGTTCGCCAATTGTAATAGAACAAAATCCTACATATAACAATCTTTTCGGCAAGGTTGAACATGAGTCCCAGATGGGAACCTTATTGACAAATTTCACGTTAATTCGTAGTGGTTCATTGCACAAAGCAAATGGCGGATATCTAGTTATACCACTAAAGGAGCTTTTGATGAATTATTTTTCATGGGATGGTCTTAAAAGAGCTTTAAAAAACAATGAAATTATAATGGAAGATGCGAGTGAAAGATTAGGATTTTTAAGTGCTAAAAGCTTGAAACCTGATCCTATTCCATTAGATGTTCAAATAATTTTAATTGGCTCACCACAATTGTATTATTTGCTTTTTGAGTATGATGAAGACTTTAGGGAGCTTTTTAAGGTCAAAGCAGAATTTGATACAACAATGGATTTTACGATCGAAAATGTTAAGGATTTTGCCAAAGTGATCTACAAGTTAGAAAAGGAGAATTCATTAATTCCAGTAAGCGATCATGGAATGGTTTCTTTACTAGAACATTCATCAAGGATGGCAAATGATAGAAACAAAATCTCAATAAAATTTAGAGAAATAAAAGATATAATGATTGAGGCTGATCATTATGCTAAGCTTAATAAAGCAAAGGAAGTTTCTGGGGATCTTATCTTAAAATCTGTTAATGCCAGATACTATAGATCTAATCTCATCCAAGAAAAAATCAACGAGTTGATTAAGAGAAATAAAATAATGATAGACTTTAAAGATTCTAAAATTGGACAAATCAATGGAATTTCTGTTTTGGATCTTGGAGATATCACTTTTGGCAAACCGAATAAAATAACAGTGAGTATTGCATCTGGTAAAGAAGGACTTGTAGATATTGAAAGAGAGGCTAAATTAGGTGGCTCTATTCACACCAAGGGTGTCTTAATAATTTTGGGATATTTATATGAAAAATACGCTCAAAATAAACCAATTAGTCTAAAAGCAAGTCTTGTTTTTGAACAAAGTTACTCTGAGATTGAGGGTGATAGTGCTTCCAGTGCAGAGTTGTATGCGATATTATCCAGCCTTTCCAAATTACCAATTAATCAAGGTATTGCAGTAACTGGCTCCATTAATCAAAAGGGAGAAATTCAACCTGTTGGCGCTATAAATGAAAAGATTGAAGGATATTTTGAGGCTTGTAAACAAGTTGGACTTACAGGAGACCAAGGAGTTCTAATACCGATAGGCAATAGAGACAATTTAATGCTTAAGCAAGAAGTTATTCATGCAGTAAAAGATGGACTTTTTAAAATCTGGGCTGTAAAAACCATTGATGAAGGAATTGAAATTCTCACAGGAATTCCCTCTGGTAAGCGATTAAAAAATGGTTCATTTTCAAAAAGTTCTGTTCATTTTAGAGTTGATCAAAGAATCGATGAATTAAATAAGAATTTAAGACAATATTCTGAAACCAAATAGTTAGAGATATAAGTAGGTTGAGACAATTCATTATTTTATTAAAATAGTATTCATTTGACAGTTATAACCATTTAACTATATTAGCAAAAAACACCTATGCAAATTATTATTGATGCTTCAATCAATACACTACAAAAAACTAATGTTTTATTAAGGGAACTGTCAGATATGCATTTATGTGATAATTCTACACCTCCATATTTTTCGAGTATTGGTTCGCATATTAGACATATATTAGACTTTTATGATTGTATTTTCAGTCAAAATAATAATATTGTAGATTTAACTTTACGGAAAAGAGATAAGAATGCAGAAAATAACTGTAATGTTGCTTTACAGTATTTAGAATCAATAATCAGTCAACTCAAAAAACTTGAGTATAAAGATGACATGGAATTAATCGTAGTGGATGATTTGGGAACTGGAAAGATTGAAATAAAATATACTATGTCCTCATTATTAGCTCAAGCAAATAGCCATACTATTCATCATTATGCAATCATCAACTACATTTTACAAGGTTTGAACTTGCCTATTAATGATGATACTTTTGGATATAATCCTACAACACCAAGAAATATTACTATGAATCAGTAGTTTCCTTTTTGAACATACTATCTAAAATAGTATTGATTCCTTTGAAAGCGAAATAAACTGCAAAACTACAACCGATAATTCCTAGAATTAACAAAGGAATATATAGTGGTTTTTCTTTATTGCTCAGTGTTAAATAAATAATAGTTGGACCAAGAAACATCAATATCAGAGAAATTCCCATTGTTTTCATTCCTTTGACAAGCAAGATTTTATTTGTCCTTTTTCCTTCCATTTCTATAATTTTCAATGGCCAAACGAACATTCTGGTATTTATCTAATAGTCTTTCAGCAATTTCCTCAGGTACTTCAAGCTCATTTATTAGCATTTTTATTCCTCTGTCTACTAACTTATTATTGCTCAATTGCATGTCAACCATTTTGTTACCCTTAATCTTTCCAAGTTGGATCATGCTTGCTGTTGTAATCATATTGAGTACTAATTTTTGAGCAGTGCCAGCTTTCATTCGTGAACTACCAGTCACAAATTCGGGACCAACTATTACTTCTATTGGAAATTGAGCTGTTCTAGATAACGGGCTATTCTTATTGCAGGTAATACAACCGGTTAGGATGTCCTTTTTATTACATTCATTTAAAGCTCCTATTACATATGGTGTTGTCCCAGATGCAGCAATACCAATTACAACATCATTTTTATTTATGTTATAATTTTGTAGATCCTTCCAGCCTTGAATTCTTGAATCTTCTGCAAATTCTACAGCTTTGCGAATTGCGGAATCTCCACCTGCTATAAGACCAATTACTAATTCATGAGGTACTCCGAAAGTTGGAGGACACTCAGAAGCATCTACAATTCCTAATCGTCCACTTGTTCCGGCACCAATGTAAAACAGGCGACCACCAACTTTAAGTTTGTCTACTATTTTTCGTACAAGTTCTTCTATTTTTGGAATGACTTCTTCTACAGCGAATGGAACGGTTTTATCCTCCTGATTAATATTGGTCAATAATTCTTTTACAGTCATTTTTTCTAAATGATTGTAATTAGAATCTTGTTCAGTAGTTTTTGTGAAACTCATATCTCAAAAATACATAATTTTGAATTGTATTCACGCAATATGTTTCTATTACTCAACAGTATAAGAAAACTCATCTACTTCGGATAACCTAAAGTAACCTAATGGAAAATTATCTGGATTGGTTTGATTAAAGCAATTGCCTCGAACCGCAGCAGGTTGTGTTTCAAAGGGTCCTCCACCAGATTCACTATTTTGTTGTAACAATATGAACATGAAATCGTAGAACCGTTCAGAAATACCATAATTTCGAATAGTGACAATATCTCCTGTTTCTAATTCTTCTTCGGTGTAAAAACCAAAAATTTGATTCCCATTTACGAACTCGTCCTTGTATACCTCTAATGATGGTATTACAGGAATATCACTTGTAAACTCGAAGAAATAATAATTTTCTTCATCTTCAGGATCTATAAAAAAAGCCTTCAATTCCGTCTCTTCTCCTGAGAAACCACCATCATTATTTTGCTCGACATATTCAATTTCACTCACAGTTTTTAATGTTTCGGTTGCCGTATAAACTTCACCATTATAATTTATGGTCAGATTATAAACACCATTCAATACTGGTAAAAATGAGTTGTTTTTATAAACACCAGAATTTCCTTCTTCTATAAATTGAAATATACTATTATTGGTGTCTGTCACTAATATATTAGCTCCATTTGCGGGAGGGATTTCAGTATCAAAATATGGTGCAGATAAAGTCAATTTTATTTCTTGTTCATTTCCTGAAGAACCCTTAAGCCAATTGATTGAAGCATCTATTACTAATTTCGGGTCTGATGCAGGAATGTCTAAATCGATAACATCTTCACAGGAAAAAGTGATTAGAGTAAGAATTGTTATGTAAAATATTTTTTTCATAACTAAAATTTAAAATTATAAGAAACAGATGGAATAACACCAAAAATAGAAAGCCTAAGAGCTTCATTAGCTCCTGTATTTCTGTCTTGTCTAAAAGTTATTGAAGCTGCATTCCTTCTGTTATATACATTATATACACTAAATACCCAATGGGATTTCCATGATCTTTCCTTATTCCCTTTGGGAGTATATTTAGCTGATAAATCTAACCTGTGATAAGCCGGAAGCCTGAATTCATTTCTCTGCCCGAAACTTGGTACTGTTATTCCGTTGTACTCATATTGGCCATTAGGGTATGTTACGGGTTGACCGGTTTGGAATAAAAAATTAGTGTTTAAACTCCACTTTTGGTTTAAATCGAAATTTCCTGTAAAGGAAATGTCATGTGTTTTGTCATAAGGCGTTTTATACCAATTACCATTATTAATTCCTAACTCTTCCGATGTCCTCCCAGGAGTTCTTTGTTCTGATCTAGATAAGGTATATGCCAGCCAACCTTTAAATCGTCCTTCATTTTTTCTTAATAGAAATTCTAAACCATAAGCCTTGGCTTCACCGTTTAATATAACCTGTTCTATGGCGTTATTCGCAATCAAGTCAGCACTATCTATATAATCGATACGATTTTTAATTTTTTTATAAAAGCTTTCAATTTCTATAGAATAATCAATATTCTTGAAATTTTTAAAATAACCAATTGCAAACTGATCTAAGATCTGTGGTTCGATATATTTTCCACTAGGTGCCCATACATCCAAAGGAGTAGGGGACGACGTGTTAGACAATAAATGCAGATATTGACTCATCCGGTTATAGCTGACCTTAACAGATGAAAAATCTGTTAATAGATAGGAAACAGATGCCCTTGGTTCTAAGTTATAGAATGATTTAATTATTTCACTACGTTTATAGCTTTCCGTTGAAATTGGTTCTGCCTTTTCATAGATCTGTAAGTCTGTATTAAAGGTGACTGGGTTATCGTCTTGATAAATATTCAATTCGTTTTGTCCTAATCTCCAAAATGAACTGAATCGCAAACCATAGGAAGCAGTTAATTTATCTGATAATTTGTGTTCGGCATCAAGATATATTGCATTTTCAAAAGCAAACTTGTCTGTTAATTTGAAGGAATTAATGCCGGATGTTTCCGTGGTTGGTTCTATTTCACCTGGATTGAATTTATAATAGATGCTGTTCAATCCATATTGAAGCTCAAGTTTATCACTTAAATAGTGGCGTAGATCATATTTAAGATTAAAATTCTGAATACCTGAAATCCAGTCAAATTCAACAAAATTTAATTTAAGGTCGTAATAATAATCAGAATAAATTACCGATAGATTTGAGAATAATTTATCTGAAAACAGATGATTCCACCTAAAGTTAAAAACAGCATTTCCATAACTGTTTTCGAAGGAATCCGCAATTCTAAAAACATCTCTTCCAAAATATCCGGACAGATAAATATTATTTTTTTGGTTTAGTTTATAGCTCAACTTTGTGTTCAAATCATAGAAATATGCAATATTGTCTATATCGAACAACGGTAGGAATAGGTGAGCATAAGATGAGCGACCTCCTAATAAAAAGGACCCTTCGTCTTTTTTTAATGGACCCTCTAATAGTAACCGACTTGCGACCGCTCCTATACCACCATTTCCATGAAATTTTTTACTGTTACCTTCTTTTTGATAAATATCTAGGACAGAAGACACGCGACCACCATAACGAGAAGGAATCCCTCCTTTGTATAGCTTAAGATCTTTTATTGCATCTGGATTAAAGACGGAAAAGAAACCAAACAAGTGCGAAGAATTGAATATGATAGCCTCATCTAAGAGTATTAAATTTTGATCAGCGGCACCACCTCTAACATTAAAACCAGACGACCCCTCTCCAGCACTGGTAATACCAGGTAATAAAATAATTGATTTTATTACATCTGCCTCACCCAAAACAACCGGAATTTGTTTAATAGTGTTTGAGGATAATGCGTTGACACTCATCTGAGGTTTTCTGATATTCGTCCGTTCTACATTTTTTGTAATCACAACCTCATCCAAGCTTTCTATTGCTTCTGATAATTGAAAATTTAAAACTCGATCTTCTAAAAGGTCGATGTTTTTATCAATTTCCTTAAACCCTAGAAAACTTATTTCAATATTGTAGATTCCTTTAGGTAATGTAATAGAATAAAATCCGTATTCGTTGGTTGTAGTGCCAGTGTTTAATTCAGCAATAATTATGTTTACACCAATTAATGACTCATTGCTACTTGAATCAGATATATGACCACTAATGGTGAATTTTTCTTGGGCAAATGACCAAAAGGTACTAAAGCAAAATAGTATTAATAATGCTTTAAGATTATTCATATACAATTTTTTGATGGCAAATTTATTAAAAAAAGCCCCTGTAAAGGAGCTTTTAACATTATCTTAATTGATTATTAATATACTGATTGTATGATTCTATTGAATGTCTCATTTGGCCTCATTCCTTTGTTAGCAAACTCTTCATTAGGCAAGTAGTAGCCACCTAGATCCATAGGTTGTTTTTGAATTGAATTTAGTGCCTTAATTATTGAATCCTCATTGTCTTTAAAGTCTTTTGCAATATCTGTGAATAGAGATTTAAGTTCTTGATCTTTATTTTGATTTGCCAATTCTTGAGCCCAATACATAGCTAAATAAAAATGACTGCCTCTATTATCTATTTCTCCTGCAATTCTTGATGGGCCTTTTTTATTTTCCAGTAATTTTTCAGTGGCATCATCTAAAGTTTCTCCCAATATTCCAGCTTTTGTGTTTTTAGTTTTTTCCGAAACATGCTCCAGAGAAACAACCAATGCCATAAATTCACCCAGTGAATCCCAACGCAAATGGTTTTCTGCAACAAATTGCTGAACGTGTTTTGGAGCCGAACCTCCAGCTCCTGTTTCAAATAATCTACCACCATTCATTAAAGGCACAATTGAAAGCATTTTTGCACTTGTCCCTACTTCTAATATTGGGAAAAGATCTGTTAAGTAATCTCTTAATACATTACCAGATACCGATATTGTGTCTTTTCCATCTTTGACTCTTTTCAATGTAAATCTTGTAGCTTCAATTGGGGATAAGATTTTAATTTCTAAACCTGTTGTATCATGATTTGGCAAGTAGGTTTTAACCTTTTTGATTAATTCAGCATCGTGGGCTCTTTTTTTATCTAACCAAAATACAGCTGGTGTTTGCGATGCAAGAGCTCGTGCTACAGCTAATTTTACCCAATCCTGTACGGGCGCATCTTTGGTTTGACACATCCTCCAGATATCACCTTGTTCAACCTCATGTTCAATCAAGATATTCCCATCGGCATTGATAACTTGCACTTTTCCTTTGGATTCTATTTCAAAAGTTTTGTCATGCGAACCATATTCTTCTGCTTTCTGGGCCATTAATCCAACATTAGGAACGGTACCCATTGTAGTAGGATCAAAGGCGCCATGTTTTTTGCAAAAATCGATAGTAGCTGTGTAAATCCCAGCATAACTGCTATCTGGAATTACTGCTTTTGCATCTTGTAACTTACCATTTTTGTTCCACATTTTACCAGATGTGCGAATCATTGCTGGCATAGATGCATCAATGATTATATCGCTTGGCACATGAAGATTTGTAATGCCTTTATCTGAATTTACCATTGCTAGATCCGGACCTTTCTCAAAAGCTAATTGTATTTCAGTTTCAATTTCTTTTCGCTTGCTTTTAGGTAACCTTTTTATATCATTTAATAAATCACCAAACCCATTATTTTCATCTGCACCAATCTCTTCAAAAACTTGATCATATTTTTTAAAAACATTTTTAAAAAATACTCGAACAGCATGCCCAAAAATAATAGGGTCAGAGACTTTCATCATAGTAGCTTTCATGTGCAGTGAAAACAAAACATTTTGTTCCTTGGCATCTTTTATATGTTCTTCTAGAAATGCAATCAATGCTTTTTTGCTCATGACTGTAGCATCAATTATCTCTCCTTTAAGAATGGGAAAGCTATCTTTCAACAAGGTTGCATTGCTATCTGCGTCTTTATGTACTATCTTGATAGAAGTTGGGTTGTCCAAAGTGACAGATTTCTCATTGTGTGCAAAATCACCAGATGTCATCGTGGCAACATGTGTTTTTGAATCTGGGCTCCATGCACCCATAGAATGCGGGTTCTTTTTTGCATAATTCTTGATCGCTTTCGGCGCTCTTCTATCAGAATTGCCTTCTCGAAGTACAGGGTTTACTGCACTTCCTTTAATTTTATCGTATTTTGACTTTATAGTTTTTTCAGTTTCATTTTGTGGCTCTTCAGGATAATCAGGAATAGAAAAGCCTTTAGATTGCAATTCTTTTATTGCTGCTTCCAATTGGGGAATTGAAGCACTTATGTTAGGTAATTTAATAATATTGGCTTCAGGTTTTTTAACTAATTCGCCTAATTCAGACAGTGCATCATCAACCTTTTGTTCGTCACTTAAAAATTCAGGGAAAGTTGCCAAAATTCTGGCGGCTAAGGATATATCTTTTGTTTCTACTAAAACTTTTGCTGGTTTTAAAAATGCTTTGATAATAGGTAAAAAAGAACGAGTTGCTAAAGCTGGGGCTTCATCAGTTTTTGTGTAAATAATTTTAGACGTGTCTGACATGTATGATAAATTAATTTGAAAATTTAAAATTTTGAAAAAAAGTTGATTTTTTCGGCGTTGCAAATATACAAAAATCAGGTCGCTAAAATAATGACCTTACCACTAAAGTAGAAGTTAATTTATTCAATGGTATTTTTTATATTTCTAATAGTATAAAAGCGTTGTTTTGCATGATATTAGATTGTTCTAAGAATATTTGAATCTGGTAATGTTATTGTAAATGGTTGAAAAACCGAAGGATAAAAACAAAAGTATATAAAACACAAAAGCCATATCATCTAGAAATAAATCTATCTTGACATGGCTTCCTTGAAACAGTTCTGCGTGACCTAGTTTACATTGCTGTTAACTTCAGTTAAAACTTTCGTCTTACACCTTTTCAGTTCAAGTTTCACTATTTCAATAAAACATTTTGTTAGTGTGACTTTCAATATGTATTGACCTGTTACCAAAATGTTTTAGTTAAACTGTTTTCCTTGATGAGACATCAACTGTAATTCACTTGCGTAACCTACAACGTATATTTCATTGCTTCCTTTCCCAAATCTTACTTTCGCTCTTTTTGGGTACCTAAGCTTTCGGCTGTCTGAGTTTCTGTCTGCCGAAACATCCAGTCTTTTTACAACTTCATGGCCTCTCTGCTTACACATGCCTACACATGGTGCTTTAAGACCTCAGAAAACAGTTTTATAAAGAACGTTTCTTTATTCTGAATTCAAATTTAATTTAGCTGTGACACCAAAACCGACCGGAGTCGTTATCAAATTCATTATGCTAAAATAGGCTAAGAAATTAAATTTGCAAACTTTTGAATCTCTTAAATATCAACGATTTATGAACCATAGTTATTAACAATTGTTCATAAAAAAAGCCCTGAAAATCAGGTCTTGTATTTCTGTAGAAAAGCAATTAACGCCTTTCTTCTTTAATTCTTGCTTTTTTACCAGTAAGACCTCTGAAGTAAAATATACGTGCTCTACGAACTTTACCTTTTTTGTTTACCACAATTTTTTGAAGTGCTGGCATATTAACCGGAAATATTTTTTCTACTCCAATACTACCGGACATTTTCCTTATTGTAAAGGTTTCTGTTGTTCCAGTGCCTCTACGCTGTAAAACTACACCCTTGAAGAACTGGGTACGTTTTTTACTTCCCTCCTTGATCTCATAGTATACAGTTACTGTATCTCCAGCTGAAAATTCAGGGAATTCTTTTTTGCCGACAAATTCGTCCTGAACATATTTTAATAAAGATTCCATCTTAAAATCTATTTGAAAATTAATTCGAAACAACATTCACGATTTTCGCCAGAGGTTAACCCGAAATTGGCTGCAAAGATAAGTAAAAAGTTAAAAGTTGAAAGTTAAAAATTAAAAAGTTTTTGGGTGTTTCCTTTCGTTGCACTTCAGGTCAGGCTATTCGTTGTATCTTGTTACTCGCCTGCCTGTCGGCAGACAGGTTCTCGATACATCCAGATAGTAAACGTATGGAGACTCGAACTGACGTAAAAAGGATGTCACTACTATCCTTAACACAACATCACTCCATGATTAAAACAATCAAATAACAAACTCCAAAGTCTAATACATTTAATACAAATTTGGAATTTGGATTATTGAGTTTTGGAATTTCTGAACGAATTTATTCGTTCAATAAATCAGGACGTCGTTCCTTTGTTCTTTTGTAGGCTTCATCTTCTCGCCATTTTTCAATTTCAGGAAAATTACCACTAAACAGGACATCTGGTACTTTCCAGCCTTTATAGTCCCGAGGTCTGGTGTAAATTGGTGGCGCTAACAAGTTATCTTGAAACGAATCTGTTAATGCAGATGTCTCATTTCCTAAAACTCCAGGAATTAATCTAATCACAGCATCACATAACACGGCAGCTCCCAGTTCACCTCCAGATAATACAAAATCACCGACCGATATTTCCCGAGTTATAAAATGGTCTCTCACTCGTTGGTCCACACCTTTATAGTGACCACAAAGTATAATTATATTCTTTTTTAAAGACAATTGATTAGCTATCCCCTGATTGAATTGTTTACCATCCGGCGTCATATAGATTATCTCATCGTAATTTCTTTCTTCTTTTAAACCAGAAATGCACTTATCAATGGGTTCCACCATCATGACCATACCTGCGCCACCACCAAATTGGTAGTCGTCCACAGACTTGTAATTGTCTGTTGTGTAATCACGCAGATTATGAAGATGTATTTGCACTAAATTTGCTTCAATAGCACGTTTTATAATAGATGCTTCAAATGGACTTCTAAGTAATTCTGGTAAAACGGTTATGATATCAATTCGCATATTGCAAAGATGCAAATATTAGGTAAGAAAGAAAAGAATTGATTTTTTGAGTTTCGTTTATGTTTGATATGGACTTTTACAATTGTCTATATCAGTCGTAAACGAAATTAGTTGATATTATTTGCAAAGTCAACTATCAATGTTCCAAAAATACTGTAAGTATTTTTCTCTTTCCCAGCCCATACTTTCATATAAATATTGTGCCGGATTACTTTTTTCGGTTTGTAGAGCTAATCCTTTATAGTTCT
>JABDOZ010000091.1 GCA_013043005.1 Flavobacteriaceae bacterium
ATCTTCTACTTTATCCGCTATAGATTCTTCAGGCTTAGATTCTGTTGGTGTTTCCTGTGGAATTTTATTAATCTTCTTTGGTTCAGATCTAATAGGTTTTAGAGGTTGAACATTTCCGCTTCCAAAATCAGTAGTACCAAAATTTACTGCAACACCATATTCTGTTGGCGGATCTAAATATGGAGGACCTATTACGAAAAATAGTAAAATTAAAATAAGCATTAACAGTGCAGTAATCCTTGCAGAATTACGTTCATGCTTTGTTTTAAAATATTTCACTCTGTATAGAATTAATTAATTTGGCTTAACAGCTAAAATGACTTTAAATTTATTTCTGTTAGCTATATCCATTACCTTAACTACATTTTGAACAGGCACAGAACGTTCTGCTCTTAATACTATAGTAGGTTGATTTTGTGAATCCAGGATCTGAATTAATTGATTTTCTAAAACACTTTCTCCAACCCGTTTTTGATCAATGTAATAGGTCAAATCCTTTTTAATACTTACAGAAACAGATTTTTTATTTTCTGTTTTACCGCTGGCTTTAGGCAATAAAATATCAATTGCACTCGTAGTTACCAGAGTAGAAGCTAACATAAAGAATATAAGTAAAAGGAAAACGATATCCGTCATAGACGACATATTAAATTCTGGAGTTACTTTATTTCTACCTCTTAAATTCATTTTAAATAGGCTCGTTTAAGTGGTCTAAAAATTCTAGGGAATTTGCCTCCATTTGATAAACAACCTTATCAGTTCTTACTACTAGGTGGTTATAAGTGATGTATGCAATTATACCAACGATTAAACCTGCTACAGTGGTTGTCATAGCTGTATAAAGGCCACTTGCTAAGACATCCATTTGTATAGTTCCTCCAGCATTTGCAAGTTCAAATATTGCTAAAATCATTCCAATTACCGTGCCCAAAAAGCCAATCATAGGGGCTGCACCAGAGATAGTTGCTAGAATACTGATATGTTTTTCAAGTCCATAAATTTCTAATCGTCCAGCATTTTCAATTGCTGTGTTAATATCTTCCAAAGGTTTTCCTATTCTTGTTATTCCTTTACTTATTAATCTCGAAACTGGAGAATTCACCTGTGAACAAAGGTTTTGAGCTGAGTCTATCTTTCCATTACTCACATAATCCTTTATTTGATTCATGAAATTAGCGTCAACTTTTGAAGCCTCTTTTATTGCAAACAAGCGTTCAAAATAAATATAACAAGCTACCATAAGCAATACGAACAAAACGGCTATAATTACTTGTCCAGCAATTCCACCACTACTTATCAATTCAATTATAGATAAGGTCTTTTTAACTTGTTCACCATCAGTTAGTAATTCGGCTCCTTCCTGAGCACCATCCTGTAATAAAATGTTCAACATAGATAATATTTTGATAATGTAATAACGCTCTTTTCATAAGGAACGTATATCTAAAACCAAGTTCTTGTGAAAAAGAATACAGCCGTACCTGCTAAAAATCCTAAAAGTGCTAACCAGGCAATTTTTCTCAAATACCAGAAAAAATCAATTTTTTCCATGCCCATTGCTACCACACCTGCTGCTGATCCTATTATTAGCATGCTGCCTCCAGTTCCTGCAGAGTAAGCTATAAAATGCCACAAGGTATTATCAACACCTTCAGAAAACATTCCTAAACTAGCTGCTACCAATGGTACATTATCAATAACAGCAGACCCTATACCCAATAATACTATGACGAGGTCTGATACCGAAGTATCAGGCATTTCAGTACCTATCATTGGCATTGCTTCTTTTAAAGATGTAGCAAAACCAAATAAAATACCAAGGGATTCCAAAGCCGCAACCGCCAGTAAAATCCCTAAAAAGAACAAAATACTAGGCATCTCAATCCTGGACAATGAGCGGTGTACCGGACTATGATGTCCATGGGCGTCACTTTCATCTGTCGGATATTCTGTAAGACTGAATTGAGTCGAACTATAAATTTCGGCAAAAACCGCTACTATACCCAAAGCCAACATCATTCCTACGTATGGTGGTAAATGTGTTATGGTTTTAAAAATTGGTACAGACACTATTGCACCCAAACCTAAATATAGCATTGTTGAACTAAACCTACTTTTTGGTTTTTCTACGTCTTTAGGGTCTGTGTCCAATTCTCCCTTAAATGCAGGCAGAAAGGAGGCTATTGTTGAAGGAATAAGCATACAAACAAGTGAAGGCAGTAATAAATATCCTATCAAATGACCTGTGGTAACTTTTTTACCTATCCAGAGCATAGTTGTGGTCACATCTCCAATAGGTGACCAAGCACCACCAGCATTAGCAGCTATAACAATTAAACCGGCATACCAAAGCCTTACATTTCTATCTTTAACTATTTTTTGTAAAATAGAAATAAGGACAATAGTTGCTGTAAGATTATCGATAATAGCAGATAGAATAAATGCTAAAAACGAAAATATCCATAATATTTTGACCTTACTTTTTGTTTTTATATATCCTTTAATTGTTGCAAAACCATCAAAATAATCAATGATTTCAACTATGGTCATTGCTCCTAGAAGGAAAACCAAGATTTCTGCTGTCTTCCCCAAATGATGTAGTAGTGTTTCCTCCATCAAATGCATCTTCTCATCATGATTAAGAAAGCCGAAAGACTCTAATAAAGCATGATTTGATGAGTCGAACCATTTCGGAAATGTTTCTATTCCCAATGCAATTAAAGCCCAGCTTATGGCCATCATTACCAAAGCTGGAATTAGCTTATCAATTTTTAAAGTATGCTCAAGAGTAATGGCTAAATAGCCCAAAACAAATACACAAATAATGATGGTTTCCATATGTTAAGTTAGTTGTTATCCTGCCATTTTATAAGCAGTTGTGATTATTTTAGCTTTTGGATAATATTATTGTTTAAATCCAAAACCGCCTTTTGTAAATATGATTTTGAAAGCCTCTAATATATGAAAAATTAAACTTAAAATGATTCATAAAAGGTAAACATAACCTCAAAAAATTGTGCAACTTGTAGTAACTTTACATTATTAATCTAACACACAAATTATTATTTATGGTTTCATTAAAAAATCAAGACACACCCATAGATTTTGCCAGTGTTAAAAAACAGATTGAAAGGTCAGGTATTAAAAGTATTGGCAAAGCATCAATAAGGGAACTTGTTAGTCTGATCAATGAAATTGAAATTGAAACCAAAGAAAAATACATTAGGATGGAAATGGGTGTTCCTGGTTTGGCATCACCGGGAATTGGCATAAATGCTGAAATAAAAGCATTAAAATCAGGAGTGTCTTCCAAATATCCAATGATCGATGGTATAACACCATTAAAAAATGAAATTTCTCGCTTTGTTAAATATTTTTTAAATATTGATGTAACCCCAAAAAGCTGTATCCCAACAGTTGGCTCTATGCAAGGTGGCTTTGCGGCTTTTTTAATGTTAACCAAGCTTGATCCTATAAAGGATACTGTTCTTTTTATTGATCCTGGATTTCCGGTTCAAAAACAACAATTAGAGGTTTTAGATAAAAAATTTAAAACTTTTGATGTATATAATTTTAGAGGTGAAGCATTAAAGGAAAAATTGGAATCCTACTTATTAAAGGGAAATATTTCAACAATAATATATTCCAATCCTAACAATCCTTCCTGGATTTGTTTTACAGATAATGAATTAAAGATTATAGGTGACCTTGCTAACAAATACAATGTGATAGTTATAGAAGATATGGCCTATTTTGGAATGGATTTTCGTAAAGATTATTCTATTCCAGGTCAGGAGCCCTATCAACCAACTGTTGCCAATTTTACGGACAATTGGCTTCTACTAATTTCTAGTTCAAAGGCCTTTTCTTATGCTGGTCAGCGTGTTGGAATGATGGTTATTAACGATAAATTATTTAACAAATCATTCGATTCTTTAAATAGAATTTATGGGAACCCTTTATTTGGTCACAATCTGATCTATAAAGTACTATATGCTTTGTCATCAGGTGTTACACATTCTGCTCAATACGGTTTAGCAGCTATGTTAAAGGCTGTTAATGATGGTTCATTTGATTTTATTGAACATGTAAAAGTATATGGTGAACGCGCTAAGGTTATGAAAAAAATGTTTATCAATAATGGTTTTACAATTGTTTATGATAAAGATGAGGATAAACCTTTAGCAGATGGTTTTTACTTTACATTTTCTTATAAAAATATGACTGGGTCAGAATTGTTAGAGAAGCTATTATATTATGGAGTATCTGCAATTTCTCTTGCCATTACAGGTAGTGACAGGATTGAAGGTCTTAGAGCATGTGTTTCACAAACTGATGCATCGCAATTTGCTGATCTTGAATATCGTTTAAGGGAATTTAACAAGCATTTTTCTTGATAATTGCAAAAACTTGATTAATCTGGAAAAAAAACCGTTCCAGAACTATGGTCATTTTTTGCTCCTGTAACACTCTTTAAACAATTTATTTCGTTTCGAATTTTTAACACTCCTAAAAACGCAAAAACTAGAGCCTCCTTATATTCGATAATATCATTAGATGGAATTACAATGTTATTCTCGGTGAGATTTTTTATTCGATTGATAAGAAACAAATTATAGACACCACCTCCAGTTATTAGCATAGACAATTTATTACTACTTTGGGTTTCTTTGGAAATTTGAAACGCTATATGCTCAATAAAAGTCCTTAATACATCTTTAGTATCTAAATTAAATCTATCAATCAATGGAAATATTTCTTCTCTCACCCATTCCAAACCCAATGATTTAGGAAATGATTCTTTATAATAATTTAAATCATTAAGTCTTTTAAACAATAATTCATTAATTGCCCCTGTTGAAGCTATATTTCCCTTATCATCATAATCCAACCCCAAGATCTTGACGTAATGATTGAGAACTATATTAACGGGACAAATATCATAGGCAATCCTTTGGTCATTTCTTTTGGAGGATATATTGCCAAATCCTCCTAGGTTTAAACAAAAATCATATTCAGAAAAAAGCATTTCATCACCTATTGGAACTAATGGCGCGCCTTGCCCTCCCATTTTAACATCTTGCAGCCTGAAATCACAAACAACAACTTTTTTCAATCTTTTGGCTAAAATTTCTTGATTTCCTATTTGATAGGTTAAACCTTTTTCTGGTCGATGTAAAGCCGTGTGTCCATGGGAACAAATTGCATCTATTTCAATAATATTTTTTTCATCAATAAATCTTTTGATCGAATCTGATAAGTACAAGGTGTATTTGTTATCGATTGCTTTTAAATCACTTGAGGAAAATTTGACTAAATTTTGTAAGATTTTCGCCCATTTTTCATCATAAGAATAGGTTTTTGATTGTTCTATTTGATAGTTCCAATTTTCATCATGAGTAAAAGTAATATATGCCATGTCAATACCATCTAGAGAGGTCCCAGACATCACCCCAATTACTTTGTAGTCATTTTTTATCATATTCAGTAAAAATAGCAATCCTAATTGAAAAAATGTTATTTTAAACTTATCTTTGAACTGTTTTATTATCATATTAATAATTAATTCAAATTATGGATTTTAATCTTACTGAAGAGCATATCATGATACGCGAGGCTGCTCGCGATTTTGCAGAGACTGAATTACTTAAAGGTGTAATAGAAAGAGACAATAAGCAAGTATTTCCTGACGATTTGGTCAATAAAATGTCGGAATTAGGATTTATGGGAGTAATGGTAGATCCGCAATACGGTGGAAGTGGTATGGACACCATATCATATGTATTGATCATGGAGGAGTTATCAAAAATAGATGCATCTGCATCAGTAATTGTATCTGTTAATAATTCTTTGGTTTGCTATGGTCTTCAAAAATATGGTACTGAGGATCAAAAGCAGAAATATCTAACAAAACTAGCCACTGGCGAATACATTGGAGCTTTCTGTTTAAGCGAACCTGAAGCAGGAAGTGACGCTACATCTCAGAAAACTACAGCTATAGATAAGGGTGGCTATTATATTCTGAATGGAACTAAAAACTGGATTACTAATGGTGGACGTTCAGATATATATTTGGTAATTGCGCAAACTGATCGTGAAAAAGGGCATAAAGGAATTAACGCCTTTATTGTTGAAAAAGGAATGCAAGGTTTTGAAATTGGACCAAAGGAAGATAAATTAGGCATCAGAGGAAGTGACACACATACATTACAATTCAATGATGTAAAAGTGCCAAAGGAAAATAGGATTGGTGAAGATGGCTTTGGGTTTAAGTTTGCTATGAAAACTTTGTCGGGAGGACGTATTGGTATAGCAGCACAAGCTTTAGGAATTGCTTCTGGCGCCTATGAGTTAGCATTGAAGTATTCCAAAGAACGTAAAGCGTTTGGTACTGAAATTTCAAATCATCAAGCCATTGCTTTTAAATTAGCAGATATGTATACTGAAATAGAAGCAGCTCGTCATTTAGTCATGAAGGCCGCCTGGGACAAGGATAACGGTAATAATTATGATATGTCAAGTGCCGTGGCAAAACTCTATGCTTCAAAAGTTGCAATGGAACAAACGGTAGAAGCTGTGCAGATTCATGGTGGAAATGGGTTTGTAAAAGAATATCATGTAGAACGATTAATGAGAGATGCTAAAATTACTCAGATCTATGAGGGTACTAGTGAGATTCAAAAAATCGTTATTTCTCGAAGTGTATTAAAAGGTTAAACAATTTACTTTGAATAATAAGATCCAACTTATCGGTTGGATCTTTTTTTATATCTATTTTTTTTAAAACAAAAAACCCTTCATAGTGATATGAAGGGTTTTTATAAATCACGCTTAAAGCGTGACAAGAAAGGCGGTGACCTACTCTTCCACAATGTAGTACCATCGGCGCAAATGGGCTTAACTTCTCTGTTCGGAATGGTAAGAGGTGAGCCCCATTGCTATAA
>JABDOZ010000049.1 GCA_013043005.1 Flavobacteriaceae bacterium
ATGCAAATTGGTCAGTTTTACAAAATAGCTGTAGCAAAACAAGACTCTGGAAAAATGGTTGGTGGTTTGCAGGATAATGGAGGTTATGCTCTTAACAACAATCAATGGCAAAATTATTACGGAGCCGATGGAATGGATACAGCGATTGATCCGAATAATTCAAACATGTATTATGGGTTTATTCAGCAAGGTAGCAGCTTATACATTTCAAATGATGCGGGAGGAAGTTCTACTGCTTCTGTAAGTGGACCCGAAACCGGAAATTGGGTAACACCACTTGCAGCTAACAAGGAAGGAGAGATCTACGCTGGATACAGTCGATTATATAAACTTTGTGGTTCCTTTGAAGCTGTTTCACCAAGCTTTGGTACTAATATTGATTTTTTGGAAATAGATGACATTAATTCAGACAATATTTATGTTGCAATTAACTCTAGTCTCAGAAAAAGCACAGACAAAGGGTTAAGTTTTACTAATGTTGAAACTTTTAGTTCTAGCATAACGTCAATAGAGGTACATAAATCAAACAGTGATATAGTTTATGTTACGACCTCTGGTACTTCTAACGGGAAAGTGTATAAGTCCATAGATGGTGGATTGAATTTTTCTAATATTACAGGAAGTTTACCATCGGTAACCAAAAACATAATCAAACATCAGGATTTTCATAGTCAGAATCCGTTGTTCTTAGGAACAAGTTTAGGCGTTTACAGATATGATGATCTATCCGGTGACTGGGAAGCTTTTGATAATGGATTACCAAACGTATCCGTTACAGATTTAGATATAAATTATGTGGATTCTAATCTTACGGCTGCCACTTATGGTCGTGGAGTTTGGCAATCGGACATAGAGGTTGAAGCATTAACAGATGAATTAGGTCTGGAATCTATCAAAGGGTTGTCAACGACAATCGCTTGTGGTGATCTAAGTAGTGTTCAGGGAGAAGTTAAAAATTTAGGTACTAATACTATTACCAGCATTCAAGTAGACTATGAATTAGATGGTGTTCCTGATACTGTGAACTGGTCTGGGAATTTATTGTCTGGTGAAACAACATTGATCGATATTCCTACTTTGATACTTACGACCGGCTATCATTCTCTAAGGGTGATTTCATCTTTCAATAATGATAGTTACGAATCAAACAATTCTTCTATTGCTAAGTTTTATGCCAATGAGCTGGGAACTTACAATTCTGTGAATAATTTTGAAAGTGCAGAAGACGAACTCATAGTTTTTGATGAAGGTTTATGCGGAAATTACTGGACCAGAGGTGTAGCTACGGGTACTGTATTGAATTCTTCAGGAAATAATGTCTATGGTACTGAGTTAGGAGGAAATCATGCAGATAATGTCAAGAGTTATTTACATACAGAATGTTATAATCTTTCCAATGTGACCTCACCTACATTAAAATTCGATATGGCATTTGATTTGGAATTCAATTGGGATATTGTGTATGTTGAATACTCTACAGATGGAGGCGAGAACTGGAATGTCCTAGGCACTTCCTCAGATCCTAATTGGTACAATAGCAACACGCTTCCTGGCAGCAATTGTTTGAATTGTCCCGGAGCGCAATGGACGGGAACAGAGTCAACCTTACAGGAATATAGTTATGATCTGTCTGCATTTGAAGGTCAATCCAGCTTTACAATAAGATTTGTTTTCCATGCAGATCAATCTGTAAACCAGGAAGGAGTGATCCTGGATAATTTATCGGTGGACGGAACTCTGGACGCTAAGGACTTTGAATTAAGCGGTTTTAAAATTTATCCTAATCCTTCCAATAATATTTTTAATATCGAAATGAAGAACAATAATGAATTTGAATTTGAAATATGCGATATTACCGGTAAAGTTATTATTGACAACACTAAGATATCAGGAAATTCATATCGCTTAGATATGTCCGGATTTTCCTCAGGAATGTACTTCATAAATTTAGAGGCAGAATCACAATCAGCAACTAGAAAATTATTATTGAATTAAATATTAAACTAAGAAAAGAAAAGAAAGCGCATTTGAATAGAATGCGCTTTTTTTGTCTTAATTAATTGTAAATGCAACGATGTTATTAATTAGATTTTGATACCAAATAAGGCGTGGAAATGATCAATATTTGGATAAACCAATTTAATTTGTTTATATTTAGTAAAATCAAAATGCAGAAATCATGGGTATTAAAAGTTTTCAAGGGGCAAGAAAAGTACAACAAAAAGTTAAAGAAGATATTCCTATAAAGGTAAGTGATTATATGACCAAAGACCTGATTACGTTTTCTAAGGATCAATCGATAGAAGATGTAATGGATAAATTAATTAAACATAGAATTTCCGGTGGACCTGTAGTAAATGAAAAGAATGAGTTGATCGGGATAATTTCCGAAGGTGACTGTGTAAAGCAAATAAGTGAAAGCCGTTATTACAATATGCCAATGAATAAGGATACTATTGAAAAATTTATGGCTACAAATGTAGATACTATTGATGGTAATATGAATGTTTTTGACGCAGCTTCAAAATTCTTACAATCAAAGCACAGGCGTTTTCCAATTTTAGAAAATGGAAAATTAGTTGGGCAAATCAGCCAAAAAGATGTGCTAAAAGCAGCAATGAAGCTTAAAGGTCAGACTTGGAAATAAGTCAGCTTTCCCGTTTCACCAAAGCAAAATAATCATTTTCCAGAGGCAAATAACCTTGATCATAAACAAAGTAGTATATGGTTCCGGCTTTGGTTGTATACGTACTTGTAAAAAAGTTAAAATCAAATCCTTTCTGAATTAATTTGGTTCGTGTTGTTCTGGTCTTTTGATCAGGATTTAATTCTTCAAGGATTCGCCAGTTCTTACGCAGCCTGTTATTAATATTTCTGATGAGGTTCTTACTGTCTTTATTAACTCGGTTATTGTAGGCATTTCTGCAATAATCGCTGCAAAATCTTTTATCGCTTCTTCCAACTATTTTTTCGCCACATTCAGGACATTGTTTTTGCATAATTTTAGTAATTGAGAAACCAAGATACAAATTATTCGATTACAAACGACTACGTTCAGCAATAAGCAAGGTGTTCGTACCATTTACCTTTTCCAATTTTTGGGTCTGGTAATTATTTTTTTCTAAATGAGATACTATATTAATGAGGTATTTGTAGTTAGCGTTGTTTAAAGAGGCATTAAAAAGAATAGAACCATTTATTGAGTTCGAATTAGTAATGTCTTCCCAAAAGAACGGAACATAAAATTTATGTGGTACTAAGTTATCTATAAACAGGTCAACAATTACAAGATCAAAAAGATCCTTATTTTGATTTATAAAATCATAGGCATCCGCACAAATAATTTTCAGATTCTTATTTTCTGATAGATTGAATTCTTCCTTTGCAATTTCTATAATAACAGGATCGATCTCTATAGCAGTAATATGATTTTCATATTCAAAATCTTTCACCAGAGTATCAATTACACTTCCTCCACCCAAGCCTAAAATCAAAATATCTTTGCAGTTGCTAAGATCTATTTTTTGCAATCCAAATTTTAAGATCTTCTGTAAAGAGCCATAAGAATAGTTGGCATTTTTCGTATTCAAATGTTTTTTTCCGTTGTGCCAGGTGATTTCCAGTGTACCACTATATTTTGATTCTACTTTTTTAGTTATAGGGTAGATGTAGCTTAAAAGTCTTATCATTACTGGCAAAGTTACATCTTTAGTTTATAATAATAGCTATGTGCAAACGACTACAAATGACTACAAACGAAATTAAATACTTTACAACCGAATAAAATTTGGATGGTGTATAATATTTGCAGTGTCGAAACATAAGAACTCGATAGTATTAACTGTTTAACCAGCCTGCGTCTGGCAGGCATTAAAAATTTAAAATTATGAACACGCTTAGAAACAAAGTACAGTTGATTGGTAACTTAGGAAATGATCCAGAGATCATCAATCTTGAATCAGGAAAAACATTGGCTAAATTCTCTATTGCAACAAACGAGAATTACAAGAATGCGAGTGGAGAAAAAGTAACAGACACCCAATGGCACAATATTGTTGCCTGGGGGAAAACAGCCGAAATCATTGAGAAGTATGTAACCAAAGGGAAAGAAGTGGCTATTGAAGGTAAATTAACAAATCGTTCTTACGAAACCAAAGAAGGTGAAAAACGATATGTCACAGAAGTTGTATGCAATGAACTGCTCATGCTTGGGAAATAAGAATTTATATTCGAGTGAAAAAGGCTGCCGGTTTAGGTGGCCTTTTTTATTTTATCCAATACTATAAGGATTCCTGGTTTTTAATTTTATACGGAATTACCCTGGTAGTGAATTCTTTTTTCTCCTCTTCACTATTTAACCTGTCCACCAGAAGGTTGATTGCAGCAATTCCAATCTGTTTGGCATTTTGTGAAATATAAGACAATCGTGGCACCGAAAGATTAGAAATAGCTTCATCTGCAAAACCAATAATAGATAGATCTTCAGGGATCTTAAATCCCAAATCCTTGGCTACGTTCAATACAATGGTTCCCGATGTATTATCGGCAGACACGACACCATCAATATGTGGGTTGGCTTTAAAGAAAGCTTTAATCCTGTCCTGACTGTTAACTTTTCTTGGAATAGTCAATATCAGGGACTCATCCACTTTATGGTATTTTTTTAAGATGGAATCCTTATATGCTTGTTTCCTGGATTTGCCAACATTGAGATCATCAATGTTACTGATAAAGGCAATGTTCTTTCTGCCTTTTGCAATTAAATGAACTGTAGCTTTCTGCAGTGCGCTAAAATCGTCTATCACCACTTTATCACAATTTACATTATCAATTACTCTGTCAAACATGACTACAGGAAGATCACTGGATTGTAACAGGCTGATATGATCAAAATTTTTAGACACCTGGGTCTCTTCTGATGCAGCCAGAATGAATCCATCTACACTGCCATTGGACAACAGTTTTAAGCTCTCCTTTTCTTTGCTTAAAGTTTCGTTGGTAATGCAGGTAATGATGTTGTAACCTAAAGTATTCGCTTCCTTTTCTATGCCAACTAATACTTTTGCAAAAAACCTGTTAAGAATATTAGGTATGATCACACCAATAGTTCGTGTAGAACTTTTTTGCAGACTTTGAGCAATGCGATTGGGTTGGTAATTGTAATGCTTAGCGAGCTCCTTAACGCGAATAATAGTTTCCTGACTGATCTCACTGCTATCATTTAACGCTTTTGAGACCGTAGAAACCGATACGTTTAATTGCTCTGCTAATTTCTTTAAGGTAATCATCACCTAAATATATAAAAAAAGAGTGTGGTTAGAAACAACAACCACACTCTTTAATATTTAAAAAATTAAACTATTTAATTCTTAATAAGTTTTATACTACCTGAACCCAAGTCTGTGGTCATTTTAGCAAAGTATAATCCTTTTGGTAAAGTACTTGCGTCTATAGACACCTCGTTTGTTTTTGGAGTTAAAGTCATCACTCGTTTACCTAAAACATCATGAACCTGAACTTCGTTGATTGTTTCCTGGCCGTTGATATTCCAAACATTGTTAGATGGGTTTGGATAGATGCTAAAATCATTAATATTAAGATCATTTACACCTAATGTTGAATTTGGACTAACAACTACACTACCTAATGCATCATAAGCAGCGTCAAAAGTCGGATCATTACTTACATTTGGCCCAATAAATTGGAATCCATATTGAATATTTTTACCAGCATATCCTGTAGCGTCCATTGTTAATGTAAAATCCCCAGAGGTTGATCTTAAATCAATAATGTCAGAGTCTAAAACACTAGAGTAGTCTGATTCAAAAACCTTTATGAAAGCAGTTACCGTAAAATCATATCCCCCCATTCCCATATTGTTTAATGTACTAGAAGCACTACCATTAAAAGTAAATGATGTCCCAGCTAATGTATTATCTTGAATATAAAAGTTAGCATCCATAATTTTGTTACCCGATAAATTTCCAGTTTGCCAATATGGATCTGAATCATTGATTCTATTAGGTTTTAAGGTTAAATCACCAGATGCTGGTTGGTCTACTAATGCAACTAGGTCTGGAACACCCCAGCCAGGATTTCCAAATTGAAATGCTCCATCACCGTCGGGTGCTGGAAGATTAGAAACATTCATAAATGTTACCCAGTTCGCATCAGAAGTATCAAAATTAATATCCGTTTGAGCAGATAAATTTATACTAATGAACAAAGAAAGTAATAAAGTAATTTTTTTCATAATTTGAAGTTTAAAAGATTAATTAAGTTGCAATATCGTAAAAAAATATTAACATTTCGTTAAAAAAAACCATACAATACCTATACAAGAGGTTAATTGTTAGGTTTTTATTATTTTTTGTGGGAATAATAAATATTCTTAACACTTATTGGTTTACCATCAAAGTTTGTATCACCTGTAAAATAAATAATGGCCGTCACATTTGTTAGATCCGCTTCTTTGTATAGGGATGACATGGGAATTGAAAAGGGTTTCCAATCATTGGAAACAGTATAGCTCTCTTTAGGACCAAATGTCACGAAGTTATTAATTTGTGTGCCTTCTGCAAATCGTCCTGTTTGGAAGCCTATTTTAAAGGAAGATTTAGTTTTGCCTTTTATCTCAAAATTCAAATAACCATCTTTAAAATTAGACAGATTTTCTCCTTTCCCAGGAATTTCTAAAGCACAGCCCCACCAGGCTCCTGTTCCTGTAACAACTTCTATAATTCCTTCTTTAGATATCTCAATTCCGCAAGTGCCTTCCCAGGCATTTGGTTTCAGCACATCGCTAGGGT
>JABDOZ010000053.1 GCA_013043005.1 Flavobacteriaceae bacterium
AGAACGAAACGTGAAAAAGTATCCCGAAGGGCGCTTCTACCCAAACCGGAAGGCTATGTAGAACGACCTCGAGGTGATAGACGTGGCGGAAGAGACAATCGTGGACGTGACAATCGCGGACGTGATAATCGCGGACGTGATAACAGAAGAAGAGATAATCGTGACCGTGATAATAGAGGAGATAAAGAATCTGGTGATTCATCGTCCTCTAACGAATAAGCATTCGATTTAACCCGATATAAAAGCCTCTCCTTATGGAGGGGTTTTTTTATGGAATTGATTCTTATTTTTTGGTTGAACTTGTCCTACCTGCCATTGATAATAATCTTATTTGTATTCTGAATTAAAAGGAATTCAGATAATTTTGGAATGAATTTTTGAACGATCAAATTAAGTTTACCCAAGGAAGAGAGTGTTGAAATAAATTTTCGATTTTGAATATTTTTAATAATCGCATGGGCCACTTCTTCCTGAGACATAATATTTCTACTTGACCTGTCCTTCAATGGAATATGATTTCCATTTGCTCCTATAGTAGTTTTTCCCTTATCAATTTGAGTAATTCCCACATAGATCAACCCAACATGTATATCATTTTGATATTCTTCAATTCTAACAGATTCTGCCAGGCCTCTTAATCCCATTTTAGACGCACAATAAATCGAGTTATATGGGAGACCCCGAATACCGGCAATGCTAGAAACAAATACTAAACTACCCTTTGATTTTCTTAAGAATGGCAGTGCTATTGCACTAATATATGTAGCACCTATTAAATTAGTGCGATAAACTTTATCAATGACTTCAAATTCAAGGTTGGAAAAATTCCCACGCATGGATACCCCGGCATTATTAATTACTATATTAAGATCATTGTAGTGATCAACAGAAAACTGAACTAATTTCTTACAAGTTTTCCAGTCGGTTATATCTCCGATAAAGGATACTGCATTTCCACCTTGGTTAACTATTCTAGATTGCACATCATATAAAGCTTTTTCATCTCGGCCTGTTAGAACAATTTTGGCACCCTTATTAGCAAGAATGAATGCAGTGGTCCGGCCAATTCCTTTACTAGCTCCTGTGATCAAAACTACTTTATCTCTAAACTTGTTATTTCCCATGTCTCTTTTCTTTTATTAAATCAATTTCCATAAAGCAATTGATATGGCTATTTCATCAAATAACATGTAAACAGCAACGGTTTAACCTATATATTTTTCAACTGGATTTTTTGTTTTTCATCGTTTATAAACTTCCCGATATTCTGAAGATGATTCAACTCCTTCATGATTAGCATATTTTTCAACCATTTCGGCAGAATCTTATCCAATACTAAAAATAGTTTATTGATAAAACCTGGAGTTATTATCTCTTTACCTCTCAACATACCCTCAACAGCTAGTTTAGAAACTTTTTCAGGATTTAAAACCGATTTCCTGTCCAGCCATCCAAGAGATCTGTTTTGAAGACATATCCTCGTTGTTGTGTTTATACTTCCAGGACATAACAAACTGACTGTTACCTCTTCTTTTTTTAACTCAATTCTCAGACTTCTAGAAAAAGTAGATAAATATGATTTGGTTCCGCAATAAACTTGTTTCAAGGGTAATGGGAAAAATGAAGCCATGCTGCTCACATTCAATATTCCACTTGGTGCATTTAATTTAAGATTAGGCAATAATTCCCTGCTTAGATATGTTGGTGCTAAAACATTCACATTGATTTGATTCATATAATAATCAACATTCTGGTCTTTAAATAAGCCTCTGCTCAAAACGCCAGCATTATTGACGAGGAATTTAAGATTCAATTGGTTTTGATTGATAAAATCAACAACCAATTCTGAACCGGAACGGGATGACAGGTCAGCTGCAATATAAACAACAGATACTTTATAAGCCTTTTTAATATAGTTTGCTAAATTTTCAAGCCCACTATTGGGTAAAGCCACTAGGATCAAATTCCATTTTCTCATAGCAAGCTCAAAGCTTATCGCCTTTCCCAATCCTTGGCTGGCACCTGTTATCAAACAATAATGAGATTTCATATTAAGAGCTTTTTAGATGTTCTATAGTTTTACTGAGACCCCTCTTTAATGGGGTAATATTATATTTAAGTTCATTGATAGCTTTCCTGGAAGATGCAGGTTTGTCAGTGAAAAGTGATTCCAGAATCTTCAAGTTAATTTGCGGTTCATTTCTAATCAATTTACTCGCTAATTCAATGCTTATTATTCCAAATTTCATAAGGTTATAATCGATGGAAACGATTCTAGTTTGTTTTTCTGAAACCTTCTTTATGTTATCAAACAATTCTTGATAATCTGCATTAATTCCACCAATTATATAACGTTCACCCATTCTCCCATATTTAGCAGCATTAATATGAGCATGAACTACATCATCTATGAATACATAATTGGCTCTTTTATTAAGCCTATTAGGAACAATAAGAATTTTACCATTTATAAGTTTTTCAATGACCTTGTTAACTCCGTTAAATTGGGTTTTTAAACCTGGCCCAAAAACTCTTGTAATATTTAATACCACACAATGAAGGCCTTTCTTTACATAGTCCTGTACCAATTCCTCGGAAATGCATTTGGTGAGTTCATAATCATTGTTAAATGAACCAACTCTTGGCTGATCTTCAGTGATATGCACTCCATTAATCGAACGCCCATAAACAGACAGAGTACTGGTATATACCAGTTTCTCAACCCCTTCAATGAGACTTGCTTCCATTACGTTTTTAGTACCTGTGACATTGCTACAGTAATATTTTTTTACATCCTTACATTTCAGATTGGTTAAGGCTGCCATATGAAAGGTGAATTGACATCCGGAAACTCCTTTTTTCACAGATTCATAGTCGCATATATCACCTTCAAAAATTCGAATATTCTGATGAACGGGCACTCGTTTCGAATTAATGTCTCTAACAAGTCCATGGACTTTTATGCCTTGCTGAGCCAGTTTCAATCCTAGTTGATACCCGATATATCCGGTCAGTCCTGTTAAAAAAACTTTCATGTCTTTATTTCTTTAATTTCTGTGAATCTCCTATAAATAATTAGCTCATAAGTCAGTGAAAGAATGAGATGTAAGCCTATTGCCATCCAAATACTTCCGTGGTAGGAATAAAGGCAAAGAACTATACCGAAAGGAATGGCTCCAATAATTTCTTCTTTAGTATCAAAAGCATGAATAATTACATACAATGCTGTAGTTAATGCAATTGCCGGCCAAAGACCGAATCTGTTCAAGAAAAAATATAGAATTATTCCCCTGAAGAAAAACTCATATGAAATCAGGAATAATATGCGATTTATAAAATAATTCGATATCCAGAATTTTTCTGTCTTGAATTGAAATTTGGGTTGTAATCGGACTTGTGAAGCAGATTTAATTGCCAGTATACATACAATTACGGAGATTGCGATAAATGAACTCATTACAATCGAAGTCAGTTCTGTAAAAGAAACAAACAAAGAATAGTAATCTGAATAATAAGCAAGGGGTAAAAGTCCAAGTAATACTATTCCCGTTAAATGTTTGAAATTCAGAAGACGTATTCGTCCCGGGTTTTCAAGAGCCTCCTTTAAATTTCTGAGTTTCGAAAATTTTGACAGGTAGCTAATGATAAAATAAAGTCCGAAACTTATCATAAGTAATCCATATTCGATTATAATAGTCCTCATAATGCCAGTAATGAATTATATTCATCTTCACCTACTCACTAAATCAGTATTTCTTTTAACAAGTTTTACCTGATAAAAAGATCCAATGGCGTCTACCTGAACACATCTCCCAGCTTGATAATGAAATATATTTGAACTTCTATTAGGAAAAATAACTTTGTATTTTCCATCTCCGAGATGTGTGAGATTCTGGTATTTTTTGTATCGGTCACAATAAACCTTGTTTATTCGATTTGGTTCTTCAAAGTATAGTCTGATCAGATTCCATTTGATAACTTCCTGGGTAATGAGCTTTTCCTTATTATCCTTAACTAAATAATAACCACCATCCTTGTATTCGAGTTTTTCATTTATTCTGACTTTATTGTTCAGTTTTCTGAAAATTGAAGATTCAGTCAGGGTATCACGTTTAAAACGAACTCTTTCTTTACTGATCGCATTGAAGTTAAAAATCAGCTTGGTTTTAATTTCGGAATTAATGTAATAAGTAATATTCTTCCCGGATATTTGTTTCTCAATCTGGATATATCCAATTTTCTTGTCTGCCTTAAATACATCGTACATATGAAATTCGGTATCCCTAAATCCGCTTTTTGTTTCATTTGAAGCGAGAAGAAGTGGAACAACAATTAAAACAATAAACACAATCCACCTTGTCACTTGCTTCCTTGGAAGAGAATAAACCTTTTTGTAGAATTTTTTGAACGTATAAATAATAATCGCTAGTAACATGACATTTAATTATTTTAATATGCAGCGGCGGATACTTCCATTTTCAAATTATTCTATATCTTTATTGCTATTTATAATTTATATATGATAATAAAATAACTTATTATAACCTATGACTAAAATCATTTAACTAATAAAAACCTTATATGGTTAATTAATGATTATTTGTAACTATTTCAATAATACCTTAAAGTTAAATTGTATTAATTGAAAATCGTTTCCTCAAAATCAAAGATTTTTCAAGAAATTTTTGTATTTTATACAAACTACCTGGACCTCATTGCATATTATTTGGAAATAATGCAAGAGCAATTCATAAAAGTCTTACGCACCATTTCTGATGACACTACCTCATTCGTAGAGGAAATAGCGAGTGTTTTGGATATTGGGTATGATGCGGCCTACAGAAGAGTAAATCTTAAGACCAATCTTTCACTAGAAGAAACTGTTACTCTTGCCAGGTATTATAAGGTCTCTTTGAATAAACTTTTTGAAATAGGAAGTCAGAATACTATAGTTGCAGAAGTTTCTCCATTAATAAATACTACGCAAGAACTTGAAGAATGGTTTAAGTCATCACTTGCCAACTTAAACCCTTTAAAGAGGATAAAAGGAGCAAAATTTATTTACTCGGCAAAAGATATCCCAGTATTCCATTCTTTGAAAGACAGCAAGTTAACGCGGTTTAAAATTTATGTCTGGTTAAAGGATGGAGACCCTTCCATGGTAAAAAATAAGGTGTCGTTCGAAGACTTTCTTTTCGAAATGCCCTCAAGTCTTATGGAAAGAGCCATTGCATTAGGCAAAGCCTATGATGAAATCGATATTATTGAAATTTGGAATGACAGCACAATAGTAGGTTCTTTGCAGCAAGTATTGTTTTATTTCGAATCGGGTTCATTGTCTCGTAAAAACGCCATTGACATTTGCAAAGAAATGGATGAGCTTATCGATTTGCTTGAGCAGCAAACACTAATGCAGAGCCTGAGTGGAAAGAACGGAGGCGCATCATTCAATTTATACAAATCAGAATTCCATACCCTTAATAACGCATTAATGGTGGTAACACCAAAGGGTAAAACATTCTTTAACGCTTTTACTGTTTTGAGTTATCTTAAGATAGATCACCAACCCACATGCGATGTGATTTACGAATTCCTGAAAAAGCAACTCGCAAGTTCCAAACAACTTGTAAATGCCGGCGAACGAGATATCAATATTTTCTTCAAAAAAATTCATGATAAGATCAATATTGTAAGGAAGAAAATCAAGCTAGAAAGGAATTTGAAATACCTTTAAAAAAAAACTAATTTCAACTTTTTGTAACATTTTCCCTATTTCATGCGTATAACTATAAGACGCAAGTGAATTCCCTCTAATTAAAAAGCGAAAAAACTTAAATGAGACAACTCAAAATAACGAAGCAGGTTACTAATCGAGAAACTGCTTCCCTGGACAAGTACCTACAAGAAATCGGTAAAGTTGACCTGATTACAGCTGATGAAGAAGTTGAACTGGCGCAGCGTATCAAAGCAGGCGATCAGTTGGCATTAGAAAAGCTGACCAAGGCCAATCTTCGATTTGTGGTTTCTGTGGCTAAACAATATCAGAATCAAGGATTAACCCTTCCTGATTTGATCAATGAAGGTAACCTTGGATTGATTAAGGCTGCGCAGCGATTTGATGAAACCCGTGGTTTCAAATTCATCTCCTACGCGGTTTGGTGGATCCGTCAGTCTATTCTTCAGGCTTTAGCAGAACAATCCCGAATTGTTCGTTTGCCCCTGAATAAAATCGGTTCTATCAATAAGATCAATAAAACCTATGCATTTCTTGAGCAATCACACGAAAGGCCGCCTAGCGCCGAGGAGATCGCCAAAGAATTGGATATGACCATAAACGACGTTAAAGAGTCTATGAAAAACTCAGGTCGCCATGTATCCATGGACGCACCATTAGTTGAAGGAGAAGACTCTAATTTATATGATGTACTCAATAGTGGTGAATCACCAAATCCTGATAAGGAATTACTGCATGAATCACTTCGTACAGAGATAGAGCGTGCGCTTGAGACCCTGACGCCAAGAGAAGCTGATGTAATCAGGTTGTATTTCGGCCTTGGAAACCAGCATCCTATGACTCTTGAAGAGATCGGTGAAACCTTTGACCTGACTCGCGAACGTGTGCGACAGATTAAGGAGAAAGCCATCAGAAGGCTTAAGCATACGTCGAGAAGTAAAATACTAAAGACATATTTAGGATAAGAAGTTGTATCTTTATATTCTGAATAACCATTACAAACAGTTACATAACTGTTCGTTTTTTGATTGATGAAGAACCCCTGGCTGATTACCGGGGGTTCGTTTTTTTATCCTATTTTTGAAAAAAATAATTATGGTCCCTGTCAGAATTGCCCCCTCTATTCTTGCCGCAGATTTTGGAAATCTTCAACGCGATGTGGAAATGGTTAATGCTTCAGAGGCACACTGGTTTCATATCGATATAATGGATGGGGTATTCGTTCCTAATATCTCCTTCGGAATGCCTGTGCTTAAGGCTATAACCAAACATGCTAACAAGCCGGTTGACGTGCATTTGATGATTGTAGATCCCGATCGATATATCAAGACATTTAAAGAACTTGGCACAGATAATCTTACTGTGCATTATGAAGCCTGTACTCACCTTCACAGGACGCTGCAGGCGATTAAAGCAGAAGGAATGACTGCAGGTGTTGCACTAAATCCGCACACCAATATCTCACTTCTGGAAGACACCATAAATGATATAGACCTGGTTTGTATGATGAGTGTAAATCCGGGATTTGGCGGTCAGAGTTTTATTGAAAACACCTATAAAAAAGTGACTCAACTAAAAGAATTAATCGAGAAAAAAGGAGCAAATACCCTGATAGAAATCGATGGTGGAGTTACCGATCAGAATGCAGAAAAACTTGTGAATGCCGGAGCCGATGTATTGGTAGCAGGAAGTTTTGTATTCAGAAGTGACGATCCCACCTCAACAATTGCCAATTTGAATACACTGGCAAATAAGGCATAAAAAAAGGCCCCGATTTCTCGGGGCCCTCTCACACTACACTTGCTAAAACTGATCTAATAAATAATTTATCAAATCGGTTGTTGTAACAATGCCCAACAGATGACCGTCATTAACCACTGGT
>JABDOZ010000059.1 GCA_013043005.1 Flavobacteriaceae bacterium
CATTAGGTTATATTGCTTCAGATATTTATGCGCGTTACAAGCGTCATAAAGGGTTTAATGTGTTGCATCCACAAGGCTATGATAGCTTTGGTTTACCTGCAGAACAATATGCCATCCAGACTGGTCAGCATCCTGCAATAACTACTGAAGCGAATATTAAAACATATCGTCGTCAGTTAGACCAAATTGGCTTTTCATTTGACTGGTCACGAGAAGTTAGAACTAGCGACCCAAAATACTATAAGTGGACACAATGGATTTTTATTCAGTTGTTCAACTCCTGGTATAATAAGGATTCCGATAAAGCTGAAGATATTTCAGAATTAGTAAAAATCTTTTCTTCGGAAGGAAATGCGACTGTAAATGCGGTTTGCGATGATGATGTTGAAGTATTTACAGCTTTTAATTGGAACTCTTTTTCATCCGAAAAGCAGCAAGAAATATTATTACAATACAGACTAACATACCTAGCTGAAACCGAAGTAAACTGGTGTCCAGCTTTAGGAACGGTTTTAGCAAATGATGAAATAGTTAATGGCGTGTCGGAGCGTGGTGGACATCCTATTGTAAGAAAGAAAATGACCCAATGGAGTATGCGTATTTCTGCTTATGCAGAACGTTTACTTCAAGGCTTGGAAACTATTGATTGGACAGATTCGTTAAAAGAAAGTCAGCGTAACTGGATTGGAAAATCGGTTGGTGCTTCTGTGATGTTTAATATCAAGAAACACGATGAGGTAATTAATGTGTTTACCACGCGTCCTGATACCATTTTCGGCGTGTCATTTATGACCTTGGCGCCAGAACATGAATTAGTGTCAAAAATCACAACTCCAGAACATAAAGCTGAAGTTGAAGCATATATAGCAGCAACTGCAAAGCGGAGCGAACGTGATAGAATGGCAGATGTAAAGCACGTTTCCGGTGCATTTACAGGAGCATACGCAGAACATCCTTTTACAAAAGAACCTATTCCAATCTGGATAGGTGATTATGTTTTAGCTGGTTACGGAACTGGAGCAGTGATGTCAGTGCCTTGTGGTGACCAACGCGATTACGATTTTGCCAAACATTTTAATATTCCAATTCCTAATATTTTTGATGAAGTAGATATTTCTGAAGAAGCTTTTGCTGACAAGGAAAACACGATAATTGCTAATAGCGATTTCATTAACGGAATGAACTATAAAAAAGCGACTAAACGTGTCATTTATGAGTTGGAGCAATTAGGCCAAGGTGAAGGAAAGACGAATTATAGGTTGCGTGATGCTGTGTTTAGCCGACAACGATACTGGGGAGAACCATTTCCTGTGTATTATGTAAATGGTATGCCACAAATGATAGATAAAAAATTCTTGCCTTTAATGCTTCCTGAAGTGGAAAAATATTTACCAACTGAAACAGGCGAACCACCATTGGGCAATGCCAAAGTTTGGGCTTGGTGTACAAAAAGCAATACAGTTGTAGATAATGAAAAGATCGATAATGAAACTGTATTTCCTATAGAGCTTAACACAATGCCTGGTTGGGCAGGAAGTTCGCAGTATTTTAATCGTTATATGGATCCTCAAAATGATCAGGAAATATTCTCGCAGGATGCCATTAATTATTGGCAACAAGTGGATTTATATATTGGAGGAAGCGAACATGCAACAGGGCACTTATTGTATTCTCGATTCTGGCAAAAATTTATGTTTGATAGAGGATTAGTACCTTTTGATGAATACGCTAAAAAGCTGATTAACCAAGGGATGATTCTTGGTACTAGTGCTTTTGTTTACAGAGTTGAAGGAGAAAATAAGTTTTTATCGAATGGATTGGTTGGAGATAAAAAAGTACAACCAATTCATGCAGACGTGTCTTTTGTTAATGCATCTGACGAATTAGACATCGAGGCATTTAAAAAATGGAGGCCAGAGTTTAAAGATGCGGAATTTGTTACAGAAGATGGTTTTTATAAAGTAGGACGTGACGTTGAAAAAATGTCTAAATCCAAATACAACGTTGTCAATCCAGATGAAATTTGTCATCAATATGGTGCAGATAGTTTGCGTTTATATGAAATGTTCTTGGGACCTTTAGAGCAATACAAACCCTGGAATACGGCTGGAATTACAGGAGTTCATAGTTTCCTTAAAAAACTGTGGAAGTTGTTCTTCGATGATAATGGTTTAAAAGTAACAGATACAGAACCAACTAAAGACAATTTAAAAACACTTCATAAAACCATCAAAAAGGTGGAAGAAGATATTGAAGGATTTTCATTCAATACATCAGTTTCTACCTTTATGATTGCAACTAATGAATTAACTGCTCAAAAGTGCACTAGCAAGGAAGTACTGGAGCCTCTATTAATTTTAATATCTCCATATGCACCACATATCGCAGAAGAGTTATGGAAAGCCCTAGGTAATAGTGAATCTATTTCTAATGCACCTTTTCCAATCCATGATGAAAAGCATTTGGTGGAAAGCAGTAAGGTTTATCCAATTTCTTTCAACGGAAAAATGCGATTTACAATGGAATTGCCTTTAGATATGAGCAAGGAAGATATCGAAAAGACTGTCTTGGAATACGATAAAACCAAGGAACAATTGCAAGGTCGCGAACCTAAAAAAGTGATTGTAGTTCCAGGAAAAATCGTGAATATTGTTGGATAATATTGATTATATCGAAGTTATTGGTTTGATTGCTGCATTTCTAACAACAGCGTTTTTGCCACAGGTATATAAAACCTGGCAAACAAAAGATACATCAAGTTTGTCTTTACCTATGTTTTCTATGTTCTTTGTTGGTGTTATCATGTGGTTTATTTATGGCATTTTAATCGAAAGCTTGGCCATTATTCTGGCAAATGCAATAACAATAATTTCTTCATTTTTGCTGGTCTATTTTAAAGTTAAATATTCTAAAAAAGAGACGACAGACTGACAAAAAGACTTAACATTTCTTTAAAATAATGTTGGCTCTGTTTTTGTTATACTTGTATTAATTAAATTTTTAAAAAAAAGACTATGTTTGGATATTATATATTAATTGGCGCTATAGCTTTGGTAAGTTGGTTAGTGAGTAATCAATTAAAAAAGAAGTTTGCACATTATTCTAAAGTACAACTACGTAATGGAATGAGTGGAGCAGAAATTGCTCAAAAAATGTTGGCAGATAATGGTATTTATGATGTTGAAGTTATTTCTACTCCTGGAAAATTAACAGACCATTACAACCCCAAAAATAAAACGGTAAATCTTAGTGAAGCTGTATACAATCAGCGTAATGCAGCAGCTGCGGCTGTTGCAGCACATGAATGCGGACATGCAGTGCAACATGCAAAAGCTTACAGTTGGTTACAATTGCGATCACAATTGGTTCCAGTAGTTAGTGTAACCTCTGGGATGTCGCAATGGTTAGTTATTGGCGGATTGGTATTAGGTGCTGCTGCGGGGCTTGGATTAGGATATTGGGTTGCCGTTGCAGGATTGGGAATGATGGGAGCCGCAACTTTATTCAGTTTTATAACATTACCTGTTGAATATGATGCCAGTAACAGGGCATTAGCTTGGTTGAAAAACAAGAATATGGTTACTCCTGAAGAATATAAAGGATCTGAAGATGCTTTAAAATGGGCTGCAAGAACTTATCTTGTTGCGGCAATAGGAGCTCTTGCTTCCTTGTTGTATTGGGCACTTCAGATTTTTGGAGGAAGAGATTAAAATCAATTGTTAAGAATAGAAAAGCCTCTAAAATACAGAGGCTTTTTTTATATTTCTATTTGTCTATCAATTTGCTGTTCTAAGGAAATGAAGGTTTCTGTTCTTGACACACCTTTAATGGTTTGTATCTCTTTATTCAGGACATGCATTAAGTGCGCATTGTCCTTACAAAGTATTTTAATCAAGATACTCCAGTTTCCCGTAGTATAATGGCATTCTAATACTTCTGGAATTTTTTGAAGTTGTTTAACAGCATCTGGATTGTTCATAGCTTTATCTAAATAAATACCAACAAAAGCCATTGTTGTGTAGCCTAGTACTTTTGGATTAATCACAAATTTTGAACCAGAAATTAATTCAGATTTCTCAAGTTTTCTTAATCTTTGATGAATTGCAGCTCCGGAAATTCCAACATTACGTGCGATTTCAAGTATTGGAGTTCGTGCATCTTCCATTAAAGCACGAAGTATCTGTTTATCAATACCATCTATATGTAAGTTTTGATTTATAAGCTTCATTTAAAAAATAATATTAAATTAAAGTTTAAATATAGCGAAATGATTTAAAAGTGTTATTTAATTAGATTTATTATCAGTTGTTTAAAGGATTATAACCTAAATAAGGCGCTTTCTTTTCCTTAAATTCAATTCCGTATTCCTCTAATTCTTTTAAAATTGGTTCGTAAACTTCCTTTGTTATTGGAATTTGAACTCCAGGTGTTTTAATTTTGCCATTTAAAATTTGAAGTGTGGCTATTGCAACAGGCAAACCAACTGTTTTTGCCATAGCCGTATAAGTACGGTCTTCTCCAATGGCAACCATAGTGGCATCTATTTGAAGTTTTTTACCGTCTAATATGTAACCAAATTTATGATACATAACGATCATATCTTTTTCATCTTCTTGAAGCGTCCAGCTATCCATCAATATTTTTTGAAGTATTTGAGCTGGTGTAGCTTTTTTGAGACCAACCATTTTTGTTGCACTAAAAATATCTAAATCAACCAACTTATCCCATATAATATCATCCTGATCTATTTTTAGCTGATGCCTCAGTTTTAACTCAACCGAATCAGATGGACTATAAGGCAAAAAGGAATTAATAAAATCACGATAGCTCATATTCTCACTATCGTCAATAGTGTAACTGTCTTCGGTCATTCCAAGTGAAACAAAAATATTCCAGGCTTTACTAAATCCTACACGTCTCATGGTGCCTCTGTACAGGGTTTTAATGTCATCTAAACCATAAACACTTTGATACTTAAGAGAATCTCTATTTGCATATACTTCAAATCTACCGTAACCATCTATTTCTAAAAATTCCGTTCTTCTGAACAATCGATTATAAGGAATGTACTTGTAAGTACCTTCTTGAAGAAATTTTGCAGCACCACCTTGTCCCGCGACAA